>DCFV01000150.1:0-21985 GCA_002314435.1 Acidobacteriaceae bacterium UBA1795
TAACTTCGGTAAGTGACCGGCGGAAAAGTGTGTCCCGCGGGTTAAGATGGCTGTAGAAAGTGAGTGGTTGATCCCCATGAGTATCGAAACGATTGTTGAAGAGATTGACGCGGAGATCGCAAGGCTGGTGCAGGTGCGCGCTCTTCTAGCTAGGACCGGTAAAGCCGCCAAGTTGGTGGAGCGCAAGGCAGGCAAAGCCCCGAAGGTACGCAAGCAGCGCGTGCTGAGCCCTGAGGCGCGCAAGCGGATTGCCGATGCGCAGCGCAAGCGCTGGGCTGCAGCTCGAGCCAAGGCACGCAAGGAAGCGAAGGAAGCGTAGAGCCTTCGCTCGATGACTGAGATGCAGGGTGATTGCCGCCCCTTGGCGATGGAAAGATCGACATCGCAAGGGGCGCGCGTTTCAGGATTGATTGCAGCATCGCAAAAGCAAGTCCCTCGCTCCCTCACCCGAGCGACGAAGACCTGTCGCTGGGGACCCCGATCCGCTTACCCCATGAACGATGAACTGTTCATGGCTCCCCTCTTTTTGTGTAGGGTTGTGTTCGCGGTTCCCCACTCTTGCTGCGCAAGGATGGAGCACCTGCGTGCATTGCCGGGGACGCTTCCTGAAAAGCAGTTTCTACGCCAGGGTGAGTGGGCGCAGGGGCCTGACGGCCGTTGCTCTCACTGCGGACTTACCACATTTCTACAGCGAGTACGTTAGGTGGGCCGGAGTGGCCCTGGATGACCTGTGTCTCGATGACGGCTTCAAGGTTCTTGTGCTCCCAGCCGGGAGGGACCTTGGCGAGCAGCGAGTCGAGATAGACGGGGTTGTAGAGGATTTCTCCCGCGGCCTCAGTGCCCTCTTCAGAGATTCCGGCGGCAATGATGACGGGCTGGCCGGTGGTGGCGTCGTGGATGCGGGCGACGATGGCATAGTCGCGGGAGAGCTTCTCGTAAGGCAGATCCCAGGCAGTGGCCCACGCGGTGGACGTTGGACTCTTGCGATCGACGAGGAGGGCGACGCCATCCTTGGACTCAAAGCCGAAGCGGAGCTTCTGGGTGACGCGGAGGGTCCAGATGTTGTCGAAGGCGCCTATTAGGATGACGGGGCCATCGCGCAGCTGGGAGTAAGTGGCCTCAGAGGCGGGAACGACGTGGAAGGGCTTGTGGTGGCTCTCGAGGGCAGCCACGGTGCGAGTGAGGGTGATGACGTCTGCCAGGGCAAGGTTGCCGGAGTAATGGAGGCGGACGTAGAGCTGCTCGGGCTGGGGCTTGGGCGGGGTGGCATCGTAGTCGTAGATGGACGCGGAGTCGATGTTTTTGGCCGGTTCGCCGAGGCAGAAGGTGGCGGGAGTGGCGCTGGAGGTGACTGGCTCCCAGAAGCGCTCGATGTTGGAGGGAGGCGGAGGCAGCACTTCAGGCCGGTAGCGCATGCCAAGGCCTCCGCCGATGGCGGCGGCAACGAGCGTGGCGGCGGAACCCAACAGCCAGCCGCGAAGGTGAGAGTGCGCGGGCTGGGGCTCGGATGCGGCCGGGGGAATGGCTGCGTCGGGCAGGACGGGGAGCGGTTCGGCGGCTTCCGGCGCCTCAGAGATGCGGAAGAGGGGGATGTAGGAGCCGATGGGCAGCTCGACGACCAGCTCGCCGGCGTGGGCGGGGTCGTAATAGTACTGCGAGAGACGCTTGCGTACCTCGCCGGCGGTAATGCGGACGACGGGGTCGGCGTTAGCATCGTAGGTGGGCGCGCGGCCAAAGACCTCGATGCCGATGCTGCGCTCCTTGAGATCAGCGGAGTTGCCGAGGAGGGTTTGCTCGACGACGTAGGCGAGCAGCGCTGGATAACGTTTGCTGTTGGCGAAGAGCGGATGGATCAGGAGACGGTCGAGCTGGGCTCGAACCAGAATGGGGTCAAGCTGAGTTGGCGTCTGCGCCACCAGGTCTTGCACGGATTTTGGCGACGCCATGGTCCAGTTCTCCTTTGATTTAGCTCCAAGTGCGACAGACAGCAAACCGCCCGCAAGCGACTCGCCACTGGCCTACGGCAAGGCACGGCGGCGGGAAGCATACGAGCTGAAGATTCGGCCCAGCGCCTGAAGCAGAGGCGGAATCCTACGGGAATTGATGGGCCCGAACCTGTGGAAATCCGTGAGATGGTAGGGTCTTTCTTCCCGCACTGCGTATGATACGTCCAGTTCACAGGCTTGTCTACGTCGTATTAAACCCTATTAACCAAGGGTTTTAAGTTCATATCCAAGCGAGTGTTACCCGATGAAACCTATTCTCCGCCCTCGCGCACCCCTATATTCGCTGTCGGTCCAGAAAGTGAGCCTTCCGTGTGTGTCTGCGGGCGGTGCAAGCCGACCGAAGTGCAGAACGGAATGGACACTTTCTTGTGATTGCGGCTCCTCGCCCCTCCGGTTGGTCAGACCTGGAATGAATCCAGGCAGCGACTTTCCGGGGGGCGCTTTTTTTGTAGGGAAGATTGTAGTTGGAGCGGGGCAGCGAATCGGACGGCGCAGTAGGCTGGCCGGTCGTTCGACAGGAGAAGGAAGACGATGTTGAAGTTGAAGACTTTTGCGAAGGCCATCGTGATGCTGGGCTGCGCGCTCGCTGCCACGAGCGGCGCGACGGCCCAAAGCGCGCCCATCTCCCAGGAGGAGGCGCACCGCCGGGCTTTGGTCCTTCTGAAGCAGATGACGCTGGACGAGAAGATCGGGCAGATGACCCAGTCGTCCGGAGTGCAAATGCCGATGCTGGGCAGCGACAGGCCGGACGACCTGATTACGCAGGGCAAGGTGGGGTCGGTTCTTTGGCTGATCGACGTGAAGGAGATTAACCGGCTGCAGCACCTGGCGGTGGAGAAGTCGCGGCTGCACATTCCGATCCTGTTCGGGTTCGACGTGATTCACGGATACCGGACGGTGTTCCCTGTGCCGCTGGCGATGGCGTCGTCGTGGGACCCGAAGGTGGAAGAAGAAGCGCAGCGGCTGGCCGGACAGGACGCGCGGGCGGCGGGTATCCAGTGGACCTTTACCCCGATGGTGGATATTGCGCGGGATGCGCGTTGGGGCCGGATTGTGGAAGGCGCGGGCGAGGACCCTTATCTAGGCTCGGCGATGGCGCGGGCGCAGGTGAAGGGTTTTCAAGGGGAGGCACTGGGGCCGGACAGCGTGGTGGCGTGCGTGAAGCACTTTGCGGGCTACGGCGCGGCGGACGGCGGACGCGACTACGACTCGTCGTATGTGCCGGAAGAACTGATGGAAAACGTGTATCTGCGGCCGTTCCATGCAGCGGAAGAAGCTGGCGCGGGCAGCTTTATGAGCGCGTACATGGACCTGAACGACGTTCCGGCGACGGGCAACCGCTGGCTGCTGACGGACGTGCTGCGCAAGGACTGGGGCTTCAAGGGATTTGTGGTTTCGGATGCGTTTGCGGTGGCGAGCCTGCAGGTGCACGGATTTGCGCGCGATCCGGAAGACGCGGCCTACAAGGCGGCCAGCGCTGGCCTGAACATGGACATGGCCAGCCAGACTTATACGAAGAACCTGGCCAAGGTGGTGAAGGCCGGCAAGATCAGCGAGGCGGATATCGACAAGCTGGTGCTGCCGGTGCTGGAAGTGAAGTATGAGCTGGGGCTGTTTGATCACCCGTATGTGGATGAGTCGCAAGTGGACGCGGTGCTGAACCGGCCGGAGGGCCTGGCGCTGGAGCGCAAGGTGGCAGGCCGGTCGATGGTGCTGCTGAAGAATGACAACCACCTGCTGCCGCTGAAGAGGACGGCGAAGAAGGTGGCGGTGATTGGCCCGCTGGCCGACTCGACGCGTGACATTGAAGGCGGCTGGACGGTGGAGGGGCTGTTTGGCGGAGCGACGAAGAACCATCCGGTGACGGTGCTGGCGGCGTTGAAAGCGCGGCTGGGCGCGGACGCGCAGGTGACATTCGTGGCCGGGCCGGAGCCGCAGCGGCTGTATCCATCGCTGTTCGATATGATCCAGGGCAAGAAGCCGGCGGCGCCGCCGACGGATGCAGAAGCGGCGGAGTGGATTGCGAAGACGAAGGCCGCGACTGCGGATGCGGACCTGGTGGTTGCGGTGATGGGCGAAGGCGCGACGATGAGCAGCGAGTCAGCGTCGCGGTCGTCGTTTGATCTGCCGGGGATTCAGCAGCAGATGCTGGAGACAGCTGTGGCAAGTGGCAAGCCGGTGGTGCTGGTGCTGGAGAACGGGCGTCCGCTGGATATTCGCTGGGCCTCGGAGCATGTGGGGGCGATTCTGGAAGCGTGGTATCCGGGCACCGAAGGCGGCAACGCGGTGGCCGATGTGCTGTTTGGCGACGTGAACCCCGGAGGCAAACTGCCGGTGAGCTGGCCGCGCGTGGCCGGGCAAGAGCCACTCTACTACAACCACAACTTGACGCACGAGCCGGAAGACAGGCCGCAGTTTACGTCGCGGTACTGGGATATCTCGTCGAAGCCGCTGTATCCGTTTGGCTATGGGCTGAGCTACACGACGTTCAAGTTCGACCAACTGAAGCTCTCGAAGACGAGCGTGAAGGCGGGCGATGCGACGGAGGTGAGCGTGGACGTGACGAACACGGGCTCGACGGCGGGCGATGCCGTGGCGCAGGTGTACATTCACCAGCGCGCGGGTTCGGCGTCGCGGCCAGTGCGCGAGCTGAAGGGCTTTGCGCGCGTGACACTGAAGCCGGGCGAGACGAAGACGCTGAAGTTCCCGCTGGGCAAGGCGGAGCTGGAATTCTGGAGCCCGCAGACGAAGGCGTGGGGCGTGGAGCCGGGGACGTTTGACGTGTGGGCCGGTGAGGACTCGACGGCGGCGCTGCATGCGGAGCTGGCGGTGGAGTAACAGCCAGTGAACAGTGGACCGGTAGACAGGGGCAGGCCCGCGCTTGGCGCGGGCCTGCTGTTTTTTTGCGAAGGAAGAGTATTGGTTTTTCTAAAGGCTGGGCGACTTCGTGTTACTAAGCCGGTTCGGTGAGTGAATCGGCGATTTCGCGTAAATCCAGAATCCATTCTGACGCAATCGGCGTTTGCAGCTACCAACCTACTGGAATCCAAAAGTCATGGCAGTTCGGTGGGACTGTTTGTGCCGGCCCCCAATTACCATGCGCTCGGACCAGGCAGAGTCCGGGTATGGCAAAAGGTGTATTCGCCGAGCAGGCTCTCCGAACCCGACTCGTCAACATCGATGAGCCGCGCAACCATGGTGCTTGTCGGCGCCGCTTTGGCGAAGGTAATCGACTGCTGCCATAACACACTGCTCGCAGCAGGTTCAAATGGGATGTCGCAGAGCCGGAAATGTTCGACCCCGTCGGGATCGCAGAGGCTAAGATCGACTTTCTTTGCGGCGTCGAGGTTTGCAACAAGGCGTCCGACGAGCAGGTCGTCCTGAGCGGTGACGGTGCACTGGACGCTTCCCCCCGCAGGCGGGGCATACTGGCGAACGCGCAGGCCCTGCTCTTCAGCCCGCTTCAGGAAGGTCTCGCTCACCACTGTCAAGAGTGCGCCCTCGCGTGTAACGGCACTCAATTCTTCAGCGAGCGCGATGGCCCAGTCAAGCCGCATTCCGCACTCCTCGCAGGCGAAGAGATGCTCTTCTACCGATTCTTCTTCCTCAGCATCGAGCGTTCCAAGCCAGTATTCGGCGAGGGTAGCGATATCCAGGAGCGTGGAGCAACTCATAGCGCCACCCCCATGCAGCCACGCAGCAGGTGAATGGCGCGATGGCGAATTACCCGCACGTTAGCTTCGGAGACACCGAGGAAGCGGGCTACATCGGCACCGGTCTGCTCGTCGTAAAACGACATGGTCACCACCGCCCGTTCACGCTCTTTCAGCTTCTGCACACAATTGGTGAGTTGTTGACGGTCAAGTTGCGGCATTGCAAAAGGGACTGGCGCCAGTGTATCCACTCCAAATTGTTCGAGGAGCTTTTCCCGCCGGTGAGCATTACGCCGCTGGTCGAGCACGGTCATCCTGCAGGAGCCCAGGACAAAGGACTCCAGCTTCTCCGACTCACGCAACCGTCCCGCGCGCAGAGCTTGCAGCACAACGATGAGAACCTGTTGCATCAGGTCCTCCGCAGCGTGCTTGTCCCGCAAGTGGCGCAGGCCGTACCGCCAAATGCGGGGAGCCATCTGCCTGCACAGCTCCGCTTCGGCCTCCGGATCGTTTCCGGAGCCGATTCGAACAGCAAGGTCGGTGTCGTCAAGTCCCATTTCAACCAGTACATATTTGATGTGTAACGGCGAGCCAACTCGTTACACATCCTGTTATCAACTGCGAATCGATCGTGTCAAAAACGATCGGGCCGGCATACCGCGACAAACCAAGGAGAACCCATGAGCACCCTGGAGATCAATGTGACGCCATATGTTAACACCCGAGACGATTCTGCCTTCCGGTTCCTCGGACTGCCCACTGTGATGCGATCCACCGCTGAGACCACAAACGGAGCATTCGGGTTGTTGGAGCACTTGTCGATGCCGCCCGGATTTGCATCGCCCTATCACACGCACCATCGCGAAGACGAAGCCTTCTATGTTCTCGCAGGAGAGCTGGCTTTTGTCTCTGACCGCAAATGGCAGCGGGCCGGCGCGGGCACCTATGTCTTCGGTCCGCGCGAGGTTCCGCATGGCTTCAAAGTGGTGGGAGACACCCCCGCAAGCATGCTGCTTCTGTGTGCGCCCGGCGGCTTCGAGAAGTTTGTGCTGGAGTTGAGCGAGCCGCTCTCCGCTCCGATGACGCCTCCCGATATGGCAAAGCTGATGGCTGCCGCTGGCAGATTCGGCATCGACATCCTCGGTCCGCTGCCGGAGGAGCCAGCCGAAGGCATGACGGCAACCAGCGCATCGTGTTCGGTCGGCGACCTGAAAGCCCTCAACCATCGTTGGATCTGTGCATTCAACGAACGCGATTGGGAGACCGAGCGGGCTTTGCGCGACGACGATTTCCGCGCCATCATGTCAGGAGCGCCGGAGCCTTTGGATAACGCCGCCTGGTCCGATTTTATGCAGCATTTCTCCACGGCATTTCCCGATGCCCGGATCACGGTTGAGGCCTGCGTCTCAGAGGGCGATACGGTCGTTTCCCGCTGGACCCTCACCGGCACGCATCGTGCTGCCTTTCAGGGTATTGCCCCCACCGACCGACCTGTCCGCTTCAATGGACTGGAATTCAATCGGGTGGTCGAGGGCAGGTTCGTCGAACACGTTTCGCAGTTCGATCTTGTCAGTCTCCTTGCACAGATCGGGGCAATGACGGGATCGGATCCACAGCCGACCGCGCTGGGATAAAGTTCGGATTGACCGCTGAGAGGCCCCGCGAGCTCAACACTCATGGTCCGCCGCAACTGTACTCATAGGGGAAGCCTGTGCCGACAGTTGCGGCGGCGATCGTCACCCATCGAGACACCGATTCGTACTCTGAAGTTGGCGAGTATTCAGAAATTCGGCTGTCAACTGTCGCCAACAGGTCAATGCGCTCATCGAACACGAGTTGTGCGCATCTGATTGGATAGGTATCGGGAAACAGGTTGTCGTGAATCTTCGGTTTGTGGAGAGGTTCTGACTTAGGACAAAGGTGCGAGTCAGGGTTCTGCTCTCTCGCTCTTGCTGCGTCTGATGCATCCATGAGAAACAGTCCGCTTCGACTTTGCTCAGGGCAGGCTTTCGCTTCGGTTGCCGCGGCGATCGCTCCGCTCAGGTTGACATCTCTGTTATTGAGCAAAGGGAGCCGGATGACAGCTAGGTACTGTGCTTTCCCGGGTCTCAGGAGCGAGACCTGGGCACCCATTTTTGTGCTACGCGCGGCACTGTCAATGCGACGGCAAGCTAGCGGCGATGGTGGGCCGCTATACTCGGTTCGTGTGCGCACCTGGACGGGTAGAGAGCTGGGGCGCGATGGGGAGATCCCTGCTTTGGCTTTGAATCGCCGTGGATTTTTGAAGTCGCTTTCGAGGACCGCACTGGTTTTGTCGCTGGAAGATGTTCTAAGCATGGCCCGGCCGATGCGGGGGCAGCAGGCTCCGGCGGGGACGCCGAAAACCAAAGGCAGCGCGCGGCAGTCGTATGAGGCGGCGGTGCGGCCAGCGCCGAAGGGCGCGCCTTCTCCTGTGACGGGCACGCCGCTGGGCGTGGAGTTTGTGGACGTGGCCAAGGAAGCCGGGCTGAACGTCGAGATGATCTTTGGCGGCGAGCACCGGAACAAATATCTGCTGGAGACGACGGGGTGCGGGGCCGCCTTCTTCGATTATGACCAGGATGACTGGGTGGATATCTTCCTGGTGAACGGGTGGCGTCTCGAAGGCTTTCCTAAAGGCAAAGAGCCTGTGTGCCGGTTGTTCAAGAACAACCGCGACGGCACGTTTACCGATGTGACGATGAAGTCGGGGCTGGCGCGCTCCGGTTGGGGGCAGGCCTGCTGTGTGGGCGACTACAACAACGACGGGTGGAACGACCTGTTTGTGAGCTACTACGGGCAGAACGCGCTGTTCCGCAACAATGGCAATGGCACGTTTACCGATGTGACGAAGGAAGCGGGGCTGCTGCAGGACCGGCTGCGGTGGAACTCGGGCTGCGCATTTCTGGATTACGACAAGGACGGGCGGCTGGATCTGTTTGTGGGCAACTACATCGACTTTGATGTGAAGACGGCGCCGTCGCCGGAAGACGCGAACTGCACGTACAAGGGGATCGTGGTGGCGTGCGGGCCGCCGGGACTGGAGGGCGGCAAGAACCTGCTCTACCACAACAACGGCGACGGCACGTTTACGGACGTGAGCGAGAAAGCCGGCATGATTGGCACGCTGGGCACGTATGCGCTGAGCTGCGGTGTGGCGGACCTGGATAACTCAGGGTGGCCGAATATCTACGTGGCGAACGACTCGACTTCGGCAACCTACTACGTGAACCAGAAGGATGGCACGTTCAAGGACGAGGCGATTGAGGCGGGCGTAGCCTACTCGCCGGACGGCAAGCCGCAGGCGGGGATGGGCGTGTCGATTGGCGACTACAACCGCGACGGGCTGCTGGACATTGTGAAGACGAACTTCGCGGGCGACACGGACTCGCTCTACCAGAACCTGGGCGATGGGTCGTTTGACGATCGCACGTACCAGGCGGGGCTGGGCATCAATACGCGGCTGCTGGGCTGGGGTGTGAGCTTTATCGACGTGGACAACGATGGGTGGCTGGACATCATGGTCTCCAACGGGCACGTGTATCCCGAGGTGGATGGGACGCAGGTGGACGCGTCGTATGCGGAACGGAAGTATCTGTATCGCAACTTGCGCAACGGGCAGTTTGAGGACGTGAGCCTGATTGGCGGCGGCGGCATGACGGCCGAAGTGAAGGCGCGCGGGTTTGCGATTGGCGACTATGACAACGACGGCGACATGGACGCGGTGGTGAATTGCGTGAACGCAGTTCCGCAACTGTTGCGCTGCAACCAGACGGTGAAACGGAGTTGGGTGAAGATCCGGCTGGTGGGCACGAAGTCGAACCGGACGGGAATTGGAGCACGGATCAAGGTGGTGGCGCAGACGGGTACGCCGGTGTTGACCGCGAAGCCGGGTACGCCGCTGACACAGATCGAGGACGTGCGGTCGTGCAACGGGTACTATTCGGCGAGCGACCTGCGCATTCACTTTGGGCTGGGCGAGGCGAAGAAGGTGGACCTGGTGGAAATCCGTTGGCCTTCGGGTGGGGTGGACACGCTGAAGGATCTGGACGTGAACCGGCTGTACGTGGTGGAAGAGGGCGGCAGGCTGCTGAAGAACGAGGCACTGACGCCGGCGAAGAAGAGCTGAGGCGTGCGGGGCCGCCCTGGCCCCGGGCTTTCGGCCGGAATCCGCGCGGAGAGGCATCTCAAGAGTCAATAAGTGAGGGAATAGCTTGAGATGCGCGCGGACGGGCCCTGTCTCACAATGCGGCTTCTCCGGAATATGTCTGCTTTTTTACTTGAGCCGAAAGCTTGGGCGGGAGCTGTCGCGCGGGGTAGGGGCCTGCCGCCGGGGTGGCGCACGGGGCGCTGAGAGTGCCGCGGCAGAGTTGGCCTAACCTCAACCTTTTGGTGGAGATAGGGGTCCACCCGAGGGCGCAGGATGCGGTTCAGCGGAAGGGGAATTGAAGGACGGCGGACGGGATGCTGATTAGTATATACATTGCCTATAAATAAATAGTATTGCAATATGACAAAGCTGAGGTGAACGGCGGGTTTAAGTGGGAAAATGGGTCGAAGGAAAGGCAGGAACACGTTTACCGGGGCAGAGTAAAGGGTTTTAGTTTGAGAATTTACGGGAAAACCGGGAGGAGCGCGGTGGGGAAGGATGGGAAGCGGCCCGGGATGTAAATGTTTTCTTTAATTGTCATGTCGATTTTCGCGGTTTTGGGGGGCGGAATTCACGGCTGCAAGCGTTGACAGCCGTAGGTGATTTTGGGTAATGTTTCGGTTTGCTTTAGGACCGGCCTCTTTTGCTCTCTCCAAACAGCTGAACTCCGGGAGCGACGGCCCTAGCACTTTAGCGAACCTGCCACCGTGGCGGGGGAGCCTTGCAAGCCGACTAGCCGCAACACACCCTGCCAGCCGGCAGATCAACATAAGTCAACAGAAGAACCAAGCTACTTATTTTCAGGAGACCGCATGAACAGAACTATGCGTACAGCATTCGTGCTGGCGATAATCGCCTGCGCGAGTCTGCTCATTTCCGTTCCGGCGCATGCACAATCGGTCTACGGATCGATCTTTGGAACAGTGACCGACACGTCGGGCGCTGCAATTCCAAATGCGACGATCACGGTGAAGGATGTGGCCAAAGGCACCATCGTCACCACGACGTCGAATGCATCGGGCGACTACAGTGTTCCCCACCTCATTCCAGACATGTATGACTTGCGCGTGACGGCCAAGGGTTTCAAAGTATTTGAAGCCAAGGGCATCGCAGTGCAGGCCGATACCGCACCGCGCATCGACCCGACGCTGGAAGTGGGTGCAGAGAACACAACCGTGACGGTGAGCGCGGACCAGCAGCCGGACTTGAAGACCGACCGCTCGGACGTGGCAACCGTTTTCGATCAGCAGCAGGTTTCGAGCCTGCCGGTGGGCGACCAGAACTTTACCAACCTGCAACTTCTGCTTCCTGGCGCGCAAAAGCTGGGATGGTCGCATGCAGCGGATGAAAACCCGCAGGCTTCGCAGCAGATCATGGTGAACGGCCAGGCGTTCGCGGGCACCGCGTTCGAGCTGGACGGCACGGACAACCAGGACCCGATTCTCGGCATCATCGTGGTGAATCCGACGATGGACGCGGTGACCGAGACGAAGATCACGACGCAGAACTTCGACGCCGAGCTGGGCAAAGCGGTGTCGGCTGTGGTGACGGCGCAGACCCGTTCGGGCTCGACGGCGTTCCATGGCAGCGTGTATGACTTCCGCACGAGCAACGCAAACGTTGCGCGCGATCCGTTCCATCAGGCGAAGGATTCGGTCGCCGGTGGCATCAAGAACCGCTTTGGCGGGTCAGTGGGCGGCTATATACCGATCAAGGCCATCAAGGACCGGGCATTCTTCTTTGCGGACTATGAAGGCCAGCGCCAGCGGATCGGCACCACGGCGACCGCAACGTTGCCGACCAACCTGGCAGTGGAATCGTGTCTCGGCAAGAACACAACCAGCGCCGCGCAGGTGGCGGCCGGCACAACGGGCTGCGACTTCAGCGAGTATCTGACTCAGCTGGGCGCGAAGGGCCAGATCTACGACAACTCGGGCAGCACGCCGGTGGCGTTCTCCCACAACGTGATTCCGACCTCGATGCTGTCAGCCTCGGCCAAGAATTTCCTGGCAGACCTGGAGCCCTACACGACGAACGTGACTCTGGGCAGCGGCGTGGGCAACCTGAACGGTCTGGACACCAACTACAACGAGAGCGGCACGGGCAGCTTTAACAGCAACCAGTGGACGGTGCGCGGCGATTACACGCTGAGCGAGACCAAGCATGCATTCGCACGCTTTACGCGGTTCACCAGCACGCTGGCCGGCAAGCAGGCGTTTGGCAAGGCGGGCGGACCGGGCTTTGGCATTGGCGGCTTCGGTGGCAACTCGAGCGGCGCCAACGACAGTCTGGCGACGGGTATGGACATTGCTTTCAAACCGACCCTGCTGATGGACTTCCGTCTGGGCTACTACCGCTACAACGTGATCGACACCAAGCTGGACCAGACCGCGACGCCTGCGTCGGATTGGGGTATGCCGGGCTTGAACGTACCCGCGTACGCGCAGGCCACGGGCGGCGCGCCTGCGCTCAACTTTGACACTCTGTCTGGCGGCAGCACACAACCCGTCTACGGCGACGGCCTCAACGTCAGCCGCTGCAACTGCCCGCTGACACAGCGTGAAGACCAGGGCCAGATTGTGAACAACTGGACCAAGGTCATGGGCAACCACTCCGTGAAGTTCGGCGTGGATCTGCGGTATGCGCGCAACCTGCGTGTGCCCTCGGACAACAACCGCACGGGCATACTGAACATGACCGTGGGCCCGACCTCGGATCCGTCGAACGCGTCGGCTACGGGCGGCCTGGGCTTTGCGACGTTCATGCTGGGTGACGTGTCGTCCCTGCAGCGCTACTTCAGCACCTCTACCAATGCGAAGGAGTTCCAGAAGCGGACCTTCTTCTATGGGCAGGACACGTGGCGCGCCAACCGCAACCTGACGATAAACCTGGGCGTCCGCTGGGAGCTGTACTTCCCAGAGGCCGTGAACGCCGCCGGCAATGGCGCGTTGATGGATCTGGCAGACGGCTACCTGCATGTTGCAGGCGTCGGCGGCATCGGGACCAACATGGACTGGAAGGCGCCGAAGAAGAACATGTGGGCACCACGTATTGGTTTTGCCTACCAGATGGGCCCGAAGACGGTGATCCGCGCCGGCTATGGACGGAGCTTCGACATCGGCGTCTTTGGTTCGATCTTCGGCCACACGGTTACGCAGAACCTGCCGGTTCTTTCGAACCAGCAGATCTCGCAGCCCTCGACGACCGCGCCGGCATTCAAATTGGATGCTGGTCCGACGGCGCCCGCGACGGTTGCAGTGCCGGCCAACGGCCTGCTTCCGAACCCTGGCAGCCTGGTGAACTCAAGGGCACGTCCCAACCCGCTGCATTTCCCCACGATCGATGCGTGGAACCTGGCGGTGCAGCGCGCACTGACGCCTGGCCTGACACTGACGGTGGCCTATGTCGGCAACAAGGGTACTCACACCCTGGGTGACGGCAGCGGCAACACAACAAACCCGAACGAAGCGGCAATCAACCTGCCGGCCGAACTGAGCAAGACAGGGCAGGCGCTGCACTATGTCTCTGGCGCGAATATCACGTCGACGAACCAGGAAGCGACAGGCCAGTACAATGACCTGCGGCGGTACTACGGCTCGACCCTGACGGCTTGCCAGGATCCGAACTACAGTACCCCGACCGGTGATGCCTACATCACGGGCGGCAAGTGCGGCTGGTCGAATGACATCACCTACTACGGCGACGACCTGAACACGCAGTTCAACGCGCTGCAGGTGACGATTGCACAGTCGATGTGGAAGGGCTTCTCCTACACTGCGAACTACCAGTGGGCGTCGGCATTTGCTCCGGGCACTGGCTTCGCGACGTGGAGCCGGTCAGCAACGCGCGGACGCGACAGCAACGTGCGCCGCAACCAGTTGACCTGGTATGGAAGCTACGACCTACCGTTCGGCAAGGGCAAGCAGTATGCCTCGAACGCCAACCGTGTTGAGGATCTTCTGATTGGCGGATTCCAATTGAGCGGTGTGATGAACTGGGCGGGCGGTTTGCCGTTCGGGCTGTCCTATGGCGAATCGTCGAACAACATCCCGGGAAGTGCGCCGAACTATCCGAGCTACGCGGGCAGCGGGCACTTGAAGACCAGCCTCACGAGTGCCAAGACGAACAGTGGCGGCACGCTCACCCGCACGTATTACGCGCAGCAGGTGGACAATCTGATCACTCCGGGCACGGTCAACACTGGCGTCTTCAAGAATCCCGGACTGGACACGATTGGCAACGTGGGCCGCAATACCTACGTTGGTCCCGGAATGTTCAACGCAGACCTGGGCCTGACGAAGGCGTTCACCATTCATGAGAGCGTTGTTGCCAAGTTCCGCATGGATGCGTTCAACGGCTTCAACCACATCAGCGCAGGCAACCCGGGCGGCAGCATTGAGTCGACCGGCACGATCACCGGTATGGCTCAGGGCCTTACGCCCCGCCAGCTGGAGTTTTCGCTTCGCGTGCAGTTCTAAGGCGCGAGGAGCCGCAACAAACCCTGGAGGGGAGCCGTTGGCTCCCCTCTTCTTTTCTGTGCGGGCAGAGTGTGCGCGATGTGCGATGAGCGCGCGGCACGCAGGAGTTAGACTGCTAGACAGTTTTCAATTATGAAGCGACTTCTTCTTCGGGCAATCCTTCTATCCACTCTTTCGACGGCGGGGTGGGCGCAGGCGTCGGGCGATGCGGCTGCTGCACCGACGATAGAGACTGCACGCGCGCTGGCCGGCAAAGGACGGCTGGACCAGGCGATGGCGCAACTGGATCAGCTTGCCCAGCAGTCGCCGGAGCCAGCAGGCGTGGAACGGCTCCGGGGCAACATCCTTTATCAACGCGAGCAGTTTGGCGAAGCGGCAGCGGCGTTTGGCCGGGCCGAGGCGCAGGATGCGACGGATCGCGAGTCGATCGAAATGCACGGCGTGAGCCTGTTCCGCATGGGGCGGGTGCAGGAGGCGATTCCCTTCCTCGAACGGGCACGGGCGGCGGTGGAAAGCGCAAACGTGGATCCAAATTACGTGCTGGCGCTGTGCTACGCGGATGTGGGGCGATACGACGACGCGCGGCGGGCGTTTGCGACGCAGTTCGGGTTCGCACCGGAGTCAGCGGAGGCGCATCTGCTGGCGGCGCGGCAGTTTTTGCGGCGCGAGCTGCGCGACCAGTCGGGCGCGGAGGCGGCGAAAGCGCTGGAGTTGAAGCACGACTTGCCGCTGGCGCATGAGCTGCTGGGCGAGGTGGCGCTGGCGCGGGGCGATGTGGCGACGGCGATCAAGGAGCTGGAGGCGGAACGGGCGATCAACCCGCTGAGCCCGGGCATCTATGACCGGCTGGGCGATGCGTACGTGCGCAGCGGGGAGTGGACGAAGGCGCAGGAGGCATTGAATCGAGCGGTGCTGCTGGAGCCGCAGGCGACGGGGCCGTTCATTCTGCTGGGCCAGGTGTTTCTGAAGCTGAACCAGCCGATTCAGGCACTGCACTACCTGGACCACGCGGTGCGGATGGATCCGAACAACTACATTACGCATAACCTGCTGGGGCAGGCGTATCGCGCGACGGGGCAGCTGGACGCGGCGAACCGCGAGTTCCGCACAGGCGTGGAACTGCAGCATCGCAACGATGTGAAGCCGGCGGAGAAGTAGGCGATGCGCAGGTGCGGATGGATGCAAGGAATTGCGGCGGTGGTGCTGCTGGGACTTGGTCTGGCGGCGGCGGGGCAGACGGCGCAGCCGAAGTTGAGCGGTACGCAGAAGAAGGCGGACGCGGCGTTTCGCGAGGGGCTTGCGGCACGGCAGGACGGCAACCTGGAGCAGGCGCGGGCGAGGTTTGCCGAAGTGGTAAAGCTGGAGCCGGAGATTGCCGAGGCGCATGCGGCGCTGGGCGCGGTGCTGGTGGAGCTGGGGCGGACGAAAGAGGCGGTTCCGGAGCTGGAGATCGCACTGAAGCTGAAGCCGGAAGAGGCGGGCAACGAGACCAATCTGGCGCTGGCACTGGCGCAACTGGGCGAAGCGGCGAAGGCGGTGGAGCACTTTGCGGCCGCGGAGCGGCTGGCGCCGACGCAGGATGCGGCGTTCCACGACGCGTATGGGCGGGCGCTTGCAGCGGCGGGCAAGCCGGAAGCGGCGGTGCGCGAGTTGCAGGCTGAGGAGGCGCTGACGGGGCCGAGAGCGGATCTGGAAGACGCGATCGGGACCGTATACGCGCAGCAGAGGCAGTGGGACGCGGCGCGCGCGCATTTTGAGAAAGCGCTGGAGATGGACGGCACTCTGGTGCGGGCGGCGATTCACCTGGGCATTGTGCAGCGGGAACAGCAGGACTTGGGCGGCGCGCTGGGGACGCTGGAGGCTGCGGCGGCGATGGAGCCGCCAAATGCGGAGGCACTGCTGGAATTTGGCCGCACGCTGGCGCTGGTGGGCAAGGACGAGGAGGCAGTTCCGCAACTGCAACGCGCGCTGACTGCGCAGCCTGGGATGACGGCGGCGCAGATGGAGTTGGCGATGGCGCTGCAGCGGCTGGGGCGGCAGGCGGAGGCGATTCCGCTGTTTGAGCAAGTGACGGCGCAGGAGCCGCACAATGCGACGGCGTTGACGAACCTGGGTCTGGCGCTGACGCTGACGGGCAAGGCGAAAGAGGCGCTCGCGTGTTTGCAGCAGGCGGTGAAGGAAGATCCGGGAAGCGCGGGCGTCTATAAGAACCTGGGCGTGGCTCAGATTCAGTTGTCGGCATTTGACGAGGCGATCGCTTCGTTTGAGAAGGCGCGGGCGCTGGACGGAAACGATCCGCAGGCGCACTACGATCTGGGGCTGGCGTACAAATTCAAGGACCGCTACGAAGATGCGATTCAAGAGTTGAGTCGGGCGGGGCAGCTGGATCCGACGCTGCAGGATCCGCCGTATACGTTGGGCATTCTGCTGATGCAGATGGGGCGGCTGGATGAGGCGGTGGTGGAGCTGAAGAAGGCGGTGACGTTGCAACCGCAGAACGGCGATGCGTGGGCGATTCTGGGGAGCACGCTGAAGCAGAACGCGCGACTGCCGGAGGCGGCCGAAGCGCTGCGCAAGGCGATGCCGCTGCTGCCGGCGCAGCCGGGGCCGCGGGTGACGCTGGCGGGCGTGCTGGCGGAAGAGGCGGGAGATCTAACAACGCAGGCGGACACGGCGGAGTCCGCAGGCGATGCGGCGAAAGCGGCACAACTGCGCGAGCAAGTGAAGCAGCTGCGTGCGGAGGCGGCAGACCTGCGGCGCGAGGGCGCGGTGCTGGCGCGGGGAGCGGTGAGCCGGCAGCGGGCCAACTTTGCGATGAACGCAGGGAACCAGCTGATGCTGCGCGGACAGATTGGGGAAGCGATCGGGCGGTACCAGGAGTCGATTGCGGCGGACCCGACGTTTGCCGCGCCGCACACGCAGCTGGCGCTGGCGTATGAGCGGCAGGGGCGCGCGGATGAGGCAAACGCGGAGCGTGCGAAGGCGGCGGAGCTGGAGAGGCAGTGAGCGGTGAGCTGTGGACCGGGAGCAGCAGTCGGGAGTCGACAGAAGACAACGTTTTCAAATTAGAATTCTCCTTCGCAATGGAGGGGGATGCATGATGCGTTCTGGTTGGAAGCCTGGTGTGAGTTGGTGTGTGCGGGTGGCCTTGTTGCTGCTGCTGGCGGCGAGTGAGGGGCTTGAGGCGCAGGAGCGCTGGAGCGAGGCGCAGGCACAGGCGTGGTATGCGCAGCAGGCGTGGCCGGTGGGGGCGAATTTTCTGCCGTCGACGGCGATCAATGAGCTGGAGATGTTCCAGGCTGACACGTACGACGCGAAGACGATTGACCGCGAGCTGGGATGGGCCGAGGCCGCGGGCATGAACACGATGCGCGTGTTTCTGCACAACCTGCTGTGGGAGCAGGACCAGCAGGGGTTCACGAAGCGGCTGGACGACTTTCTGGCAATTGCGGCGCGGCATCATATCCGGCCGGTGCTGGTACTGTTCGATTCGTGCTGGGACCCGCAGCCGAAGCTGGGGCCGCAGCGTCCGCCGATTCCGGGGGTGCACAATTCGGGGTGGGTGCAGGCACCGGGCGCGGAGATTCTGGCGGACCCGGCGCAATATCCGCGACTGGAGCGCTATGTGAAGGGCGTAGTGGGCGCGTATGCGCAGGACAAGCGGGTGCTGGCATGGGACGTGTGGAACGAGCCGGACAATACGAACGACGGCTCCTTTGGAAGAAACGATCCGAAGAACAAGGAACAACTGATTCTGACACTACTGCCGCAGGTGTTTGCATGGGCGCGGGCGGAGAAGCCGATGCAGCCGCTGACGAGCGGCGTGTGGCACGGCGACTGGAGTGCGCTGGAGAACATGCCGCCGGTGGCGCGGGTGCAGATTGAGCAGTCAGATGTGATCAGCTTTCACAACTACGCGTGGCCAGAGGAGTTTGAACTGCGCGTTACGCAGCTGGAGAAGTTTCACCGGCCGCTGATTTGCACTGAATACATGGCGCGGAATATCGGGAGCACGTTCGATGTAATTCTGCCGATTGCGAAGGCGCACCATGTGGGCGCGATCAACTGGGGGCTGGTGGCGGGAAAGAGCCAGACCTGGGAGCCGTGGGACAGCTGGCAGCGGCCGTATGTGGTGGAACAGCCGGCGGTGTGGCAGCACGATGTGTTCTATCCGGACGGCAAGCCATATCGCGCGCGTGAGATTGAGATTCTGCGGGAGATGACGGGAAAGCAGTGAGACCCGGGATCGGGTTTCAATCGACGGATTGCGGCTGGGACAACAAGGTGCGCACGGGTTGCGCACCTTGTTGCGTTTGCAGGGGGGATTTGAGGGGAATCCCGCGTTGGCGCACGGATGCAGTGAATAGTGGGGTATAAAGATGCAGGTGCGGCGCATTGATTTTCCCCACAGGCGCTGCGGAGGTGAGAGCGATGGCAGGACGGTTTGCGGGCAAAGTTGCTTTGATTGCAGGCGGTACGGGTGGGCTGGGACGCGCGGTGAGCGGAGCTTTTTTGCGCGAGGGTGCGACGGTGGCCGTTACGTATCGCAAGAAGGAAGAGTTCGACGCGCTGGCGGAGAGCGCGGGCGCTGCAGCGGACTCGCTGATGGGATTTGTGGCGGACGTGACAGATGAGGCTGCGGTGGCGGTGTGTGTGGGTACGCTGCTGGCACACCATGAGCGGCTGGATGTGCTGGTGAACGCGGTGGGCGGATACGCAGGCGGCGTGCCGCTGTGGGAGACCGGAGCGAATGTGCTGGAGCGCATGCTGACGCAGAATGTGCGCGCGAATTACGTGCTGTGCGGCGCGGTTGCTTCGGGGATGGTGAAGGCGGGCAGCGGCTCGATTGTGAATGTGGCGTCGCGGGCGGCGTTTGATCACGGCGCGGGCGCCGCGGCGTACTCGGCGTCGAAGGCTGCAGCGGTGGCGATGATGAACTCGCTGGCCGCGGATCTGAAGGGTACGGGAGTGCGGGCGAACTCAGTGGCGCCGGGCATTATCGACACACCGATGAACCGGAAGTCCATGCCGCAGGCGGATTTTGCGAAGTGGCCGAAGCCGGAGGAGATTGCGCAGGTGATTCTGTTTCTGTGCAGCGATGCTGCGCGGCTGATCAACGGCGCGACGGTGCCGGTGTACGGCGACGCGTGAGGGAGTTCACAGTTGCTGTGGTTGGGTGAGAGTTGTGGTTTCCCACCCTTGCCGCGATAAGGCCACGGCAAGAATGGGGCACCCATTCTCGTGCTGATGCCGAGAGTGAGATGCGGGCTTGCGGTGTGTGCAAATCTCAGGGGAGGGAGAACGGGTAGCATAGGCAGTAGTGCCTATGAGCGAAACAAAGATTCTCTCCCCTGAAATTCTCCGTCACATTGCTGAAACCCTCAACGTTCCCGAGCGCGGCCTGCGTGCGGTGATCGAGCTGCTGGATGAAGGCGGCACGGTGCCGTTTATCGCGCGGTATCGCAAGGAAGCCACGGGCAACCTGGACGAGGTGCAGATTCGCGCTATCGAAGAGAAGGTTGCGTACTTCCGCGAGCTGGAAGAGCGGCGCGCGACGATTCTGGCGTCGATTGCCGAGCAGGGCAAGCTGACGGATGCACTGAAGGCGCGCATTGAGGCGACGCTGGATCGCAACGAGCTGGAAGACCTGTATCTGCCCTACAAGCCGAAGCGGCGTACGAAGGCGACGATTGCGCGCGAGAAGGGACTGGAGCCGCTGGCTGACTATCTGTGGGCGCAGATGGCGACGGGGACTCCGCTGGGCGAGTTTGCCGCGACGTTTGTGAATGCAGAATTGGGCGTAGCCACCGCGGACGAAGCGCTGGAAGGCGCGCGGCACATTGTGGCCGAGCGGATGAGCGAAGACGCCGACCTGCGCAAGGCGCTGCGCACGCTGATGCACGACGAGGGCGTGGTGGTGAGCCGCAAGGTGACGGATGCGGTGGACGAGCAGGACAAGTTCAAGATGTACTACGAATACAAGGAGCCGGCGAAGACGATTCCGTCGCACCGCATGCTGGCCATTCGCCGCGGCGAAGGCGAGAACGTGCTCTATTTCCTGATCGACGTGGAGGCGGAGCGCGCGTTGGGACTGATGCGCAGGCACGTGTTGCGTGCGCAGGGCGACTGGACGGCGCAACTGGAGCTAGCGATTGAAGACGCATGGAAGCGGCTGCTGAACTCGTCGATCCAGGCGGAGATTCGGCTGGAGCTGAAGCGGCGCTCGGATGCGGAAGCGATCAACGTGTTCAAGGACAACCTGTTTAACGTGCTGCTGGCGGCTCCTGCCGGAGCCATCAGCGTGCTGGGCATTGACCCTGGACTGCGCACGGGCTGCAAGGTTGCGGTGGTGGACGAGACGGGCAAGCTGCTGGAACACACGGTGCTGTATCTGCACACATCGAAGCACGGCAACGAAGAGGCGGCTCCGAAACTGGAGGCGCTGCTGCGACGGCACACGGTGCGTGCGATTGCCATTGGAAATGGCACGGCGGGGCGCGAGACGGATGCGTTTGTGCGCGAGTTTTTGCGCGACAAGGGCATTGCGGACATCTTCTCAGTGACGGTGAGCGAGTCGGGCGCGAGCGTGTACTCAGCGTCGGATGTGGCGCGGCAGGAGTTTCCGGATCTGGATCTCACGGTGCGCGGCGCGATCTCGATTGCGCGACGGCTGCAGGACCCGCTGTCGGAGCTGGTGAAGGTGGATCCGAAGTCGATTGGTGTGGGGCAGTATCAACATGACGTGGATCAGCGGCAGCTGGCTGAGTCGCTTGAGAATGTGGTGGAGAGCTGCGTGAACCGCGTGGGCGTGGATTTGAACACGTCGTCGTGGACGCTGCTGCGGCACGTGGCGGGCATAACGGAACGGACGGCGCTGAACCTGGTGAGCTATCGCAACGAGAAGGGCAGCTTCCGCTCGCGGCAGCAGGTGCTGGAGGTGTCGGGGATCGGGCCGAAGACGTTTGAGCAGGCGGCTGGCTTTTTGCGCATTCGCGGAGGAGACAATCCGCTGGACATGACGGCGGTGCATCCGGAGTCGTACCCGGTGGTGGAGCAGATTGCGGAGTCACTGCAGACGACGGTGAGCGAGGTTATCCGGCAGCCGCAGTTGCTGGAGAAGGTGGACCGCTCGCGGCTGAAGGCGGGCGCGTACACGGTGGACGACATTCTGAACGAACTGCGCAAGCCGGGGCGCGATCCGCGCGACAAGTTTGTGGCGCCGAGCTTCAAGGACGAGGTGCGCGAGATTACGGATGTGCAGACGGGAATGGTGTTGGAAGGTGTGGTGACGAACGTGACAAAGTTTGGCGCGTTTGTGGACATCGGCGTGCATCAGGACGGGCTGGTGCACATCAGCGAGTTGTCGAACCGCTTTATCAAGGATCCGGCGGAAGCGGTGAAGACGGGGCAGATTGTGAAGGTGAAGGTGCTGACGGTGGACGTGAAGGCGAAGCGCATCGGGCTGTCGATGAAGGAGTTGATGGCTCCAGCGGGGCGTGCGCCCGGACAGATGGCTGGGAAGGCGGAGGCGTCGAAGGCTCCGGCGACGATGAATGACAAGCTGGCGGCGCTTTCGACGAAGTGGAAGGTGCGGGTGTAAGAGCGCGTGCGCTGCGCAACGGCAACGGCCTCCGGAGAACCGGAAGCCGTTTGCTTATTGCCTGCTGCCTTACGTGCGCT
>DCFV01000150.1:22312-26233 GCA_002314435.1 Acidobacteriaceae bacterium UBA1795
TGCGTGGCCATATTACTATCACTGCTGTTCCCCGACCTGTACACAATTGAAAACCCGACTGTTTGTGCGTCACGCCGTTTGCCCGCGAATTCCCCAGCTGGTGCTTCTGGCCCTGGCCCTCCCGCCTTTGTCCAGCGCGCAGTTGAGCAGTTCTGTGCCGTCGACCGCCTCTGCGCCGCACGCGGCGGAAGTGGGCATGCCGGTGTTGGAGTCCCACTCCTATAAGGAATTCAACGCGTACGGCCAGGTTTGGACGATTCTCCAGGACAAGCGCGGAGTGATGTACATGGGCGTCTCCGGCGGCGACGTGCTGGAGTACGACGGTGTGTCGTGGCGGAAGATCGTGACGGGGATGGACTCGGCGCGGTCGCTGGCCCTGGACGACGCGGGGCGGATCTGGGTGGGCGGCAACGGTGGCTTTGGCTATCTGGCGCCCGACTCGGTGGGGACGCTGCATTACGTATCGCTGCTGGACTATGTCCCGGAGAAGGACCGCGGCTTTACGGACGTGTGGCAGACGCTGATTACGCCGAAGGGTGTTTTCTTCCGGTCGTATGAGGAGCTTTTCCGCTGGGACGGGAAGACCATGCACGTGTGGCGGCAGGGAGTGGGCTCGCGGTTTCAGGCGCTCTCCGCGGTGCGCGGGCATATCTATACCGATCAGAACGGCATCGGCTTGCAGGAGATTGTGGGCGACGAGTTGCGCAATGTGCCGGGAGGTGGCGCGTATGCGAACTCCGCCAAGCTGTTTCTGCACCCCTACGACGACGGTCGCATCATCGTCTCAGAGCGCGAGGGTCTGCTCTCGCTCTACGACGGACAGAAGGTTTCGCCGTTTCCCACGCAGGCCGACGACTATCTGAAGACGCACAGGCTTTACACTTCCACGCTGCTCAAGGATGGCAGCCTCTGCCTCACAACTCTTAACGGCGGCGCCGTCATCCTGACGCACGACGGGAAACTGCGCCAGATGATCGATGTGGCGGATGGCCTGCTGGATCCGGGCGCTCTGAGCGCGCTCCAGGACCGGGACGGCGCGCTCTGGATCGGTACCAGCTCAGGCGTTTCCCGGGTGGAGATTGATTCCCCGATCTCTGTCTTTTCACACACGGGTTCACTGGATGCGGTCCGCTTTCAGGGGGCGGTCTACGTTGCGAACGGGGGCGGGTCTACTCCCGTGCAGAAGCTCGTCTCCGACCCTCACACGAATCGCCCTTCTCTAAGGAGCCTCGGAGGCGCCACCCAGGGCTTCTCTCTGTTGATCTTCAGGGACCGCACGGGGAAGACGCCGGACCAGTTGCTGGCCTCAACAAGCGAGGGCGTGATGCGGGTGGCAGGCGACAAGCTGATGCCGGCCCTGCCGTCGCTGCACGCACTCGACAACCAGGTGTACACGCTCACCCAGTCGCGGAAGACGCCGGAGCGCGTCTTCATCGGACACGGCGACGGCGTCGCCTCTATGCGCTGGGACGGCAGCAGGTGGATCGACGAAGGGCGGCTGCCAAACACCATCTTTGAAGCGCGCACGTTGGCAGAAGATGCCGACGGGGCTCTCTGGGTGGGCGGCGGCAAAGCTCATCTGCTGCGCATCACGGTTGCGGCGACGGGGATGCGGGACTCGAAAGTGGAGTTCATTTCAACCAAGGAAGGGCTACCTTCCGGCCTGGGCGGCGTAAGCTTCGCGCTCGGCAGTCTCTATGTTGGATTTGATCGCAAGCAGGACATCTATCGGTGGGATCGCGCCGCACAGAGGTTTGTGCTGGACAACCAGCTTCAACTGCCCGTCGATGCTCCGGATGCGTCGGTCGGTCTCTATCGGGCAGACGACGGCAGTGTGTGGACGACCATGGTCTCCCCGGACGGTCGCCGCTTTGCGCGTGTGATCCAAAACCAGGACGGAGCGCTGCATCTGGATGAGGACACGTACCGGGCTCTCACGCGCTTCAAGGTCACGCCCACGTTTGCTGACCCCGACGGCAGCGTCTGGGCAACGGGCGAAGCGCTGATCCGTCTGAACCCGCACCTGCGTGGCGCGGCGGCAGAGCAGTTCCCTGCGCTTGTGCGCCAGGTGAACGTGGGATCGAGCGTCGTCTTTGGCGGAACGAGCATGCCGGATGGGCCGGAGCTGCGGCTGCCGCCGGAGAGCAACAACGTGCGATTCCAGTTTGCTGCCGCAGCTTACAGCGACACGGAGGACATCGCCTACCAATATCTGCTGGACGGCGCGGACAAGAACTGGTCGGTGTGGGGCAAGCAGAAAGAGGCGAACTACAGCGGGCTCGCGCCGGGTACGTACCGATTCCGAGTGCGGGCACGGGGCAATGACGGGCGGGTGGGACCGGAAGGGACCTACGCCTTCGTCATTCGTCCGCCGTGGTACAAAACTACGCTGGCCTATGCCATCTACGCGCTGCTGTTCCTGGTTGCCGCAGTTGCGGGATGGTGGTTCATCAGCATGTATGAGCGGCAGAAGGCGCGCCGCAGAACGAAGGCGCTGGAAGCGCAGGCGAGGGCTCTGGAAGCCACGGTGAACGAGCGCACGGAGGAGATTCGCGCGCAGGCTGCGGAGATCTCAGCGCAGAAGGATTCGATTGAGCTGCTGAGCGAGATTGGCAAGGAGATCACGGCGTCGCTCGATCTGAATACGATTCTTTTCAAGCTCTACGAGCGCGTGAACCAGATTGCCGATGCGAGCATCTTTGGCGTGGGTCTGTACCGGCCGGAGAAGCGCGTAATCGAGTACAGCCTGGCGATTGAAAACGGCAAGCGCTACGCGCCCTACACGCGCAGCGCCGACGACAAGAACCAGTTCGCGGTGTGGTGCATCGATCATCGGCAGCCGATTTTGATCAACGACGTTGAGGCGGAGTATTCGAACTACATTGCCTCCTACCTGCACAAAGGGGGCGTGCTGGACGATGGCAGCGTGGCAAAGCCGCCGTCCTCGATGATCTATTTGCCGCTGATTGCGCAAGAACGCGTTCTGGGCGTGCTGAGCGTGCAGAGCTTCAAGAAGAATGCATACACCGAGCAGCACCTGAGTCTGCTGGAGAACCTGGCCGCTTACACCACGATTGCGCTCGACAATGCGAATGCCTACCTGGTGATCAATGAACAGGAGAAGGAAGTACGCGAGCGCGCGGCGGAGCTGGTGACGATCAACCGCATCAGCCAGGCGCTGGCGACGCAGCTCGACAAGGACCGCCTCATTCAGTTTGTCGGGGACCAGGTGCGCGATCTGTTCCGCGCGCCAATTGCGTATGTTGCGCTGCTGGACCGGGCGACGATGATGTTGCACTTCCCTTACGCGTTTGGCGAGAACGCGCCGTCGCGGCCCTTTGGATCAGGGCTGACTTCGCAGATTATTCGCAGTGGCCAGCCTCTGCTGATCAATGAGGACATGGAAGGCAATCGCGCGCGGCTGGGCGTGGAGCAGATTGGGCGGCGCACGGCTTCGTATCTTGGCGTGCCGATTCCATCGGGCGGGCAGATGATCGGCGTGATCAGCGTGCAGTCGATCGATCAGGAAGGGCGCTTTACGGAGGCCGATCAACGGCTGCTCTCGACGATTGCTACGGCGGTGGGAGTGGCCTTCCATAACGCGAGACTGTTTGAAGAAGCGAGCCACGCGCGCGCTGCGGCGGAGCAGGCAGATGCGGCGAAGAGCTCGTTCCTGTCGACGGTGAGCCATGAGCTGCGCACACCGCTGACGTCAGTGCTGGGATTTGCGAAGATCATTCGGCGCAGGCTTGAGGAGCGGCTGTTCCCGTTGATTCCTGAAGACGACCGCAAGGTGCAGCAGGCCAAGCGGCAGGTGATTGAGAACCTGGACGTAGTGGTGAGCGAGGGCGAGCGGCTGACGAAGCTGATTGACGACGTGCTCGACCTGGCGAAGATTGAAGCGGGCAAGTTCACGTGGAA
>DCFV01000236.1:0-4950 GCA_002314435.1 Acidobacteriaceae bacterium UBA1795
GCAGGGATGTTGGGAGTGGTCCTACTCTGGCTTTGTGCTGTGCCTGCGTTTGGGAGCCTGCCCGGAAACGGGAATTGATCAGTTTGACAACATAACGGAAAGTCTGGGTACCTGATCGTTCATCATGCGCGCCTCCATCCAGCGGTTCCTGATCGTTTGTCTGGTCGTTGTTATCTGCGCGGCATTGGGCGGTGTGGCGGGTGGACTGTTCGTCCGCAACTTCCTTCTTGGCCACGCCCTGAAGCGGGTGGGCCACTATGCCGACTACGCCGTTGATCGCCTGTCCTCGTCGACCGGCGAGTCCCGCCGTGTTCTTGCCTTGATGAATGCTTCGGCCGATGGATTCTGCTCTACAGCGGAGATCGATCGGTTTCGCACCCTGGTGTTTCAGTCCCAGTTCCTGAAGGAAGCTGGCCGCATTCGAGATGGGCGTTTGGTCTGCTCCACCACCCTTGGCCGGCTGACGGATACGCAGGCGCTGCCGCGGCCCGACTTTACGCAGAAGGATGGCACGCGGGTCTATCGCAACCTGCAGCTATTCCGCGTAGCTGGCTATACCACTGTCGCGGTCCAGTTGGGCGACTCCTTCATTGTCTACAGCCCATTCAACAACAGCGATCTGAGTGCCCCGCAGACCAGTTTTGCTGTCACTTCGGTCGACACAACCTCCAATAGCACCGGCCTAGTGTACGGCAAACTGCCCCAGATCGATGGCCACGGGCTGACGCAAAGCACGCAAACAGTCGGGAGCGGGCTGCTCTACGCTACGCGCTGCTCCGCGCAGGGCATCGCCTGTGTCACGGTTTACATGCAGCAGGCGGATGCGCTGGCGGGTGGTGGCTCGGCGATGGCGCTGCTGGCGGTGATCGGTGCGGTGGTTGGCGGCCTGCTAGGCTTTCTTTGCTCGCGTCTCTACCGGCGCAAGCGCAGCCTGCCGTCGCAACTGGCGCAGGCGCTTCGAGAAGATGCGCTCACCGTGGTGTATCAGCCGATTGTGGACCTCGAAAGCGGCTGTATTGTGGAAGCAGAAGCTCTGGCGCGCTGGACCGATGACGATGGCAATCCGATCAGCCCCGAAATATTCGTCAAAATTGCTGAAGAGCGCGGTTTTGTAGGCGAAATCACGCGCCTGGTGGTGCGGCGCACGCTGGGCGAGTTTGCCCGCACGCTGCGTACGCGGCGCTACTTCAGGATCAGCGTAAACGTGGCTGCGCCGGACCTTGCCGATCCGTCGTTTCTGCCTATGCTGCAGGATGCGCTGGAGCAGGCTGGAGTATCGCCGGAGAATCTTGGCATCGAAATCACCGAGAGCTTTACCGCGCGCCAGCAGGTGGCTAAAGAGACCATCGCTCACCTGCGCCAGCGCGGCCACCATGTGGCCATCGACGACTTCGGCACCGGGTACTCCAGCCTCGCGTATCTGCACGACCTTTCGGTGGACGCGATCAAGATCGACAAGGCTTTCACACGCGCCATCGGCACGGATGAGATCACCGTCTCGATTCTTCCGCAGATTCTCTCCATGGCAACGGAGCTTGGATTGAATGTCACGGTCGAAGGTATTGAGACGCCGGAGCAAGCGCGCTACTTTGCCGGAACCGGCAAGTCGATCCGCATGCAAGGCTGGCTGTATGGGCACCCGGTGTCAGCGGAAGCATTCCAGCAGATGCTGGACGAGGGCCCGGTCCGGCCGCTGTACCCACCAACGCTGAGCGGTCCCGCATCAGTGACTGAGATCTCCTCTATCCGTTAAGCGCTGGTTCGCTGAAGCCCGATCCGTGGGCGGCTTGGCGTGAGCCCCCGCCAGCGACGACAATAGCGAAATGAAATCCACTCGCCTCCTGATTGGCGTCGTGCTTGCCGCATTGTCGCTGGCCCCCGTTCTTCACGCTCTCGAGAAACAGCCCGCCAGCGCCTACCGTGCGCGTCGCGCTGCGCTGGCTGCGAGGCTGGACGGCGGTGTGGCGGTGTTGTTTGCAGCGCCGGAGCCGCTGCTGGACTTTGCGCCCTATCGCCAGGACTCAAACTTCTTCTACCTGACAGGCTGGAACGAACCGGGCGCGGCGCTGATGATAGTGAGCCCTTCGGGCACATTGCAGAAGTATCAGGAGATTCTGTTCCTGCCCACGCGCGACCCGCGCATGGAGAAATATACCGGCGTGAAGATGGACGCGGCGACTGCGGGCGTGGAGCAGGCAACGGGAGTGGACGCTGTGGAGCCGATGACGACGCTGCCCGCAGAACTGAACAAGCTGGTGGACGCCAATCGCCGCCTGACGCGCATGCTCTGGACGCAGCCCGACGCGCAGCCCGCGCAGGCGCTGGTGCGCTTTAATGCCACCACGCTGGGCATGGACGCCGCACCCGCCACGCACGACGTGACCGCTCCGTTGACGGCCCTGCGCCTGGTAAAGGACAAAAGCGAGATCGATCTGCTGAAGAAGGCCAGCACGGCGTCGATTGTCGCGCAGCGCGAGATGATGCGCTCGGTGAAGCCCGGCGTGACCGAGCGCACAATTGCCGGAAGGATGACCGCGGTTTGGCTGGAGCAGGGCTGCGAGCGGCCGTCGTATGCGCCCATTGTCGGCTCCGGCATCAACTCGACGACGCTGCACTATGCGGAGAACGCGCGCACTATCGAGGCAGGCGACGTCGTAGTTGTCGATGCGGCTTGCGAGTTCTCCATGTACGCCTCTGACATCACACGTACCGTGCCGGCGAGTGGGCACTTCACGGCGCGGCAACGCGAAATCTACGACATTGTGCTGGGTGCACAGAGGGCCGCGATCGAAGCTTTTGTCGCGGGCAAGTCCACCATCAATGACCGCGATCGCAAAGACCCCAACTCGCTGGACACCGCGGCTTACAACTACATCAACACGCATGGCAAGGCGCTGGACGGCGCACCGCTGGGCAAGTACTGGCTGCACGGCCTGGGCCATATGCTGGGCATCGACGTGCACGATCCAGGCGAATATCCCGCTGTGCTGAAGCCGGGCATGGTGTTCACCATCGAACCCGGCGTGTACGTTCCTGAAGAGAAGATCGGCGTGCGCATCGAGTGCAATTTTCTGGTCGGCTCTGATGGCAAGCTGATTGACCTGGATGCAGACCTGCCACACACCGCGGACGAGGTAGAAGCCGCGATGCAGGCCAAGTGAGCGAGGTAGCGATGGATCCGCGCGACGAAATGGAACCCGCGCAGCTTGACTCGCTGAGTCGCGTTTTCGCCGACCAGTTGGTGGCCTGTTTGGAAGAGTGCGCGCGGGGACGACGGGGTTTGTTCTCTGACGTGGAGCTGATCGCAGACGATGAAGAGCAGCGCACTTGGCCCGAGGCTGCTCAGTTGCGTGAGCTGGCCTTCGCGCTGCAGGCGATTCTCAATCAGTCGGAAGAGCGCAACGCGCTGTGCGATGAGTTCCTCGACCTGTGCACGATGCATGGCGAGAGCCATCCCGGCGAGCCGCGGTTGGCCCGGCAGTTTCTGGCGCGCATCGAGCGTGGAGAAGTGGGCACGCCCACGGAAGAGGAGCGCAAGCTGTGGTAGTGCTGCATACGTTTCTAGCGCTGGCCGCGGGCTTTGCCGTGATGGCGCTGTTGGTGGCTGTGGTAACGGCGCTGCTGGCGCGCCTGGTGCCGGGCTGGGCGGCAGAGCAGGCGAAGCCGCATCCTGCTTACGTTCTTGTCACGCTCGGCGCATCGTTTCTGGCTGGTGCTGGGGGCGGCTATATGACGGCGTTGATGGCCGCCGCCAATCCGTTGGTGCATGTGCTGGTGCTTGGCATTGTGGTGCTGGCTCTGGCTGCGCTCAGCGTATTGCAGGAGAGAGGCAAGCAGCCGATTGCATATCAGCTTGCGCTGGTGGCGCTGTCGCCGCTGGGCGTGCTGGCCGGCGGACTGTTGCGGCTGCGCGTGCTCGGCATTCTCTAAAGAAACAGAAGCCCCGCGCGGTGCGACAAGCTGCATCGTACCGGAGGGGCCGTGTGTTTCTCAGCGCGGGCGGTTACCAGCGCACGCCAAGCGTGACCGGGATGATTCTTGTGTTCGCGCCCACGCTGGTTTCCGGAAGGCCATTGGGCGAAGTGGTCACGGCCGGCGTCAGAACGTCAAGGTAGCGCGCTTCAGCAAACAGCTTCATCGTGCTGTCGCTGTAGTTGCCTCCCATCCGGTAAGAATAGCCGAGGCCGATGTTCCAGCCGCCCTGGTTGGACGAGAAGTGGCCAACCACCTCGTTGGTTGTGCCGATGTAGCAGTAATAGTAATCGCAATACTCGGCGAGCACCGGGTTAGTGAAACTGGTGACCTTGCGATAGAAGCCGCCGCCGCCTGTGATGTAGAGGTCGTGGGTGTGCTTGGGCGCCAGATCAATCACCGGGGCCAGCGTGAACGACCAGATGTGTGCGTGACCGCCGTCGGCGCCGGTGGGCGCGATGACTGAAGCGGGCAGCTTGCTAGCGATGAACTGGTACTCGGTGAGCAGGCTGAAGTGCGGATCGAAGCGGTAGCCCGCGCCCAGGGTGAAGTTGCCGCCCCAGGTGATGTAGGAAGAGGACTCAGGCGTAGGTGCGTTGAATCCGGCGCCCGCCTCAAACGTAAGGTGGCTCCAGTGACTGTGGTTGTAACCGCCGTAGCGGTCGCTTTGTCCGGCCGCAGGTGCCGCGGGCTCGGCGTTTGCAGTCGCCGCATCAGGCAGGCCCGCGCTGGAACTGGACTCGGTGGCCGTTGGCACTGCGTTCTCGTTAGTGTCAGTGAGGTGCGCGGACTGTGCGCGCGCCACGCCAGCGGCAATAATAAAGGCCGCTGCAAGGATGGCAAGGCGCCGCCATAGCGGCGTCGAATTAGAAGTTGACATGTCCGTACCTCAAATCTCGGGTTAATCGTACATCTACCGGGAAGTCGTTTCATGCTTCCCGCTAGTGCGTTAGACACAGAGGACGCCGGGAAGTTGCT
>DCFV01000236.1:5268-6470 GCA_002314435.1 Acidobacteriaceae bacterium UBA1795
GGGGATGCTTAGCCCTGGATGTCGAACTGCTCCGGGTGCAGAGCGGGATCGCTCTTGACCAGAATGTTCTTGCCGGTGAGTTCCTCGAAATCGGTGAGCCAGCGCGCATTGTTGGCCTTCAGCGCCTTCACGGTTTCGGGGTTCACGCGCAGCAACACGTCGGCGTTTTCAAAGTGCTTCCGCATCTTGCGCAACTCAATGAAGATCTCGTTGCACACGGTGACGGGGCTCTTGACCATGCCGGTGGCCTGGCAGACGGGGCAGGGTACGCTGAGCGTACGCTCCAGCGACTGCTTGACGCGCTTGCGGGTGATGGCGACCAGGCCGAAGTCATTAAACTGCAGGACCTTGGTCGGGGCGCGATCGTTCTTCAGCGCTTCTTCCAGAGCGGCCATCACCTTGAATCGATTTTTGCGCTCATCCATATCGATGAAGTCGATGATGATGATGCCGCCCAGGTCGCGCAGGCGAATCTGCCGCACGATCTCGGGCACCGCGTCGAGGTTGGTCTTGACGATGGTGTCTTCAAGCCGCGCCGATTTGCCCACGTACTTGCCGGTGTTGATGTCGATGGCCACCAGCGCTTCAGTCTGGTTGATGACAATGGAGCCGCCGGACTTGAGCCACACCTTGGAGCGCAGGGCCTTCGAAATCTCGTCCTGAATGCCGAAATGCTCGAAGAGCGGCACTTCTTTGGTGTAGAGCTTGACGCGCCGCACCAGCGTGGGTGAGAAGCGATTGAGGAAGCGCACGATGCGCTCGTAGTCGGCTTCCGAGTCGACCCAGATGGACGAGAAGTTCGCACTCACCTGGTCGCGCAGAATGCGCTCGATGAGCGAGAGGTCGTGATAGATCAGCGCTGGCGACTTCGAATCGTCTGACCGCTGCTTGATCTCGTTCCACAGGTGGATGAGGAAGCGCAGGTCGGCGCGGAGCTCTTCTTCCGAGGCGCCTTCGGCCGCGGTGCGCACGATGAATCCGCCGGAGGCTTCGCCGCGCTCGTGGACCAGAATTCGCTTCAGGCGCTGGCGCTCTTCGTCGGAGGCGATCTTGCGGCTGACGCCTACATGCGAAACGGTGGGCATGAAGACCAGGAAGCGGCCCGGCAGCGCGATGTGTGACGTGATGCGGGCGCCCTTCTTGGCGATGGGCTCCTTGGCGATCTGCACCAGGATCTCCTGACCGGGCTTCAGCAGGTCAGA
>DCFV01000236.1:6817-29809 GCA_002314435.1 Acidobacteriaceae bacterium UBA1795
CGCTCACCACCGCGACCACGGCGGCTACGGCCTCCGCGCTCGCGGCGCGGCTGGGCCTGGCCGTCGCCTGCGGGCTGGCCTTCGGCTGCGTTCTCTTCTTCGTCCTCTTCGACGCCCTCTTCGTCCTCACCTTCGCCATTCTTCTCATCGAAGTTGAGCTGGATGCGGTGGTCGAGGTGCGCCTCCTGCAGCATCTCGCCGACTTCGCCGGAGCGGATCTGCGTGTGTAGAGTTTCCTCTTCATATTCGTCCAGATCCTGCTCGTCGGCTCGATGGTGGTGACGATGGCCTGGCAGTTCCAGTTCCTCGCCCTCAATCAGTTCTTCTTCCACTAACCCGCTGCCCGGCGCGAAGGCCGAGACGGACGCGGCGCGAGTCTCCTTAGGCGCAGGCTCCGCGTGCGCCTCTTCCTTTTCCTTCTTCTTCTTGCCACCCAGGCCGAACAGGCGGAAGCCGCTCGGCGGCAGCGGATCAACGTGGTGCGAGGCGCTGGCGTCGTCCTCCGGCTCAGCGCCGTCGGTCTCTTCTTCTTCCTCGTCCTCGTCTTCCTCTTCTTCTTCGAACTCGCCGGTTTTGGCGATAAGGCCCGCCCGGGTCAGATCCTCTTCCACCAGCTCCTCGTCCACGCGGATCGCTTCATCGGTGCGCGCGGCTTCAGTCTGGGCGGCGGGGGACTTGGTTTCCTCGATCACCTCTTCATCCGTGACCACGGCCTGCGCTTCGGCGGCGGGCTCGGGATCACGGTCGCGGTGGCGGGCGAGAGACTCGCCGGGCAACAGTCCGCTGCCGTCCCAAGCAAGGGGCGCTTCTACGAGGGTGGAAGGCCGCGATGTGGTGAGGGGGCGTGCCAGCTCAGCGGGCTTGGCCTCGGGCTCTTCCTCGGCCGGGGCGCCGCCGTATCTCTGCAGCGACTCGCCGGGCAACACGAAGGGCTGCGGTGCGCGCTCGGAGCGCTCAGGCCGCTCGGACCGAGCGGAGCGGGGTGAACCGGCCTCAGCGTAAATCTGGTGCGTCTCGGGCTGGCCCGATTCGCCTTCATCTGCCGGAGCTTCGGTTTCAGTGATCTCCAGAGTTTCGGACTGGCCCTCGGGGGCAGCCTGTCCGCGGCCGCCGCGACGGCGACGACGTCCACGCCAGCGCCTGCCGCCGCCTTCACCGGCTTCGTGCGCTTCATCGCGCGGCTCGCCGGGGACGGCAGCTTCTGGGGCGCCGAGCTGGATTTCAGTGACTTCGCCTTCGCTGTCGACTTCACTCTGGACAGCCGGTCGAGCTTCGCGGGACGGGCGCTCGGAGCGTCCACCGCGTCCGCCACGCTCAGTCCGCTCACCGCCGTGGCGTACTTCGCGCGGAGCCTGGTTGGGGGTGCTGGTGGCGGCCTTCTCGAGTTCGTCGGTCTCTTCCTGATCTTCGAGCTCAAGGAAGTCGGTTACATACAGGAACGCGTCGCGCTCCAGACCGATGTCGACGAATGCCGACTGCATGCCGGGCAGCACGCGGGTGACGCGGCCGTTATAAATCGATCCGGCGAGGGTATATTCGTTTTCCCGCTCGTAATAGATTTCAGCAAGCTGATCGTCTTCCAGAATCGCGAGCCGCGTCTCATGCGGCGTTGAGGAAATGCATATCTCTTTTGCCATCGTACCTTTCCGCCCGGCGGCTGAAAGCGGCCGGGGCCTGCGGCAAGGCGGGATGGAGACGCGCGAAACCGGAAAGGACGGAGAGGAGCGAACGGGAGGACCTATCTACCGCTGGTGGGCCAGCGTTTTCGTGGCGGTTTGTCCAAAGGGGTGGACTACCGCGTCGGGCGTCCAGACGGACGAGCCGTACGAGGGGGGGATCCTTCAGCAGAGAGTTTGTGGCCGCCGTGGCCGGAGTGTCCGGCCGGGCCGTTCGCCCGCTGGCAGAGGCACGGCTGAATCGCGTAACAGGGGCGGAGCAGAAACGCTCCAGCAATCCCGCGCGACTCCCACAGCCGATGCGCTGCCAATGGGCTTCCCGTCTCTGCGTGCTCATTGAACCCAATCCTGCCGGGCCGCGGGTCCATCACGAACCTGTGCCGGCGTAAATGCTTGAATCAAATCTTCTTGCGATTCCCGCAGTCGCGGTGCACCACAAGAGGGTGAACCTGTTAAGGGCGTCCGGAACTTCCAGCCGGACGCTTGGGCGGCTCCCGGAACTTCGCGGCTCCGGAGCTGCCTCAGTTTACGAACCGGCGCATGCGCACGTTCATTACCACGCCCAGCGCAAGGAAGGTAAACAACACCGAGGACCCGCCATAACTCATTAACGGTAGGGGGATTCCGGTGACGGGCATAAACCCTATGACCATGCCCACGTTGACCGCAATCTGAAAGGTCAACACAGCCACGACGCCCATAATAATAAGGGAGCCTGGCAGGTCGGAGGCTGTTTGAGCGTTTTGAATCAAACGCATCAATATGAAGAAGTATAGCAGCAGCACAAAAATCGCGCCGACAAAGCCGTGCTCCTCTCCGAAGGCGGCAAAGATGAAATCTGTGTAGGGGATAGGCAGGAAGTATCCCTGGGTTTGAGTGCCCTTGGCGGCGCCCTTGCCCCAGATGCCGCCCGAGCCGACGGCGATCAGCGACTGCCGCACCTGGTAGCCGGAGCCCTTGGGGTCTTCGTCGGGATTGATGAAGCTGGTGAGCCGCGCCTTCTGGTAGGGCTTGAGGAGTTTACCGCTGGACCACGCGCCCGCTCCCAGAACCAACCCCACGGTGAGCAGGATGAGCGACTGGCGCAGGTTGATCCCGCCCAGAAACAGCCCCGCCACCAGCACCGGCGCGTAGGTGAGCGCCGTGCCCAGGTCAGGCTCTTTGAGCACCAGCAGCATGGGGATGCCGACCATGGCGAAGGCCTTGCCGATGTCGCCCCAGGTGAGCCGCCGTCCACCCAGGTTGGCAAAGTAGCGCGCGACCATCAGGATGAGGACGAGTTTCATCCATTCCGAAGGCTGGAAGAGCATGGGTCCGAGCTTGATCCAGCGCCGCCCGCCTAGCGCCTTATGGCCGATGCCGGGAATCAGCACTGCCGCCAGGCCCAGCAGAAAGAAGCCGTACGCCCATGGCACGAAGTCGAGCAGGCGATGGTAGTCAACACGTGAGAGGACGAACATCGCGATCATGCCGCCACAGATCCACAGGATCTGCCGGGAGTGGAAGCCGTGGAACTTGGTGAGCAGCGTGGCGGAGTAGATCTCGGCCACGGAGATGGCGCAGAGAACCAGCACAACAACCAGCAAGCCCCAGTCGAAGTCGCGGAAGGAAAGGAAACGGCGCATCGGCATCAGGGCAACCGGATCCGGCGCACGGGCAGTGCTACGCCAAGTTGGGAGGGGGAGACGGCCTGGGCCGGACGTGGCCCGGGGGCCGGTTGCGCGGTGAGTCTGGCGGCATCGCTGTCCGCAGGGGCCACAAAGAAGCGACCTGCGTGCAGCCGTGCGGACTGGGTGCCGTCGGGCTTGCGTGGCCCATCGGGCGTGGTCCACACGGCTCCCACTTCGGCCGGCTTGTCAGGCGCTGCCTGCTTGGTAGGCGCGAGATTGTGTGCGATGCGGCGCTGTTTCTCCACGTAGGCGGCGACGACCTTTGCGCCGATGCGCGCGGGGTAGTAGCTGAACTCGCCGTGCTGCCAAAGCACAGCAACAACCAGCTCAGGGTTGCGGCGCGGGGTGACGCCGACGAACCATACGTTGGGGTTGGTCGAGCTGCCCTTATCGGTCCGGCCCAAGGCCTCGTGGCTCATCACCTGTGCCGTGCCGGTCTTGCCAGCCAGATCAATGCCTTCAAGGTGCGCCGAACCGGCCGTATGAAAAGCGCCCGGCTCCGTTACCTGGGCCATGCCGTCGGTGATGATCTGCCAGTTGGCCGCATCGATAGGCAGGTCGACTTTGCCGGTGCCGGGGTAGGTGTCCTCGATTGCATGGCGAAAGTCGGCAGGAAGTTGATCGGGCATGACCACGTGCGGCCGCACCATGTGGCCGCCGGAGGCGATGCCGCCGATGATGCGCGCCAGTTGCAGCGGTGTGGCTTCGATCGCGCCCTGGCCGATGCCTACGGAGATGGTTTCGCCAGCGTACCACTTGCGGTGATAATTCTTCATCGCCCACTGGGCAGAGGGCATCATGCCCGCCTGTTCGCTGGGCAGGTCGATGCCGGTCTTCTGGCCGAACCCGAACGCTGTTGCGTACTTGGCAATGCGATCAATGCCGAGCTTGTCTGCCAGCGTGTAATAGAACGTGTCACAGGAGTACGGGATTGCGTTGTGAATATCCACTGCTCCGTGGCGCGCGTCGCAAGCGAAGAAGCGGCCGTAAAAATTCGCGCCGCCTGAACAGTTCACGTGCAGATCCTGCGCAATGCCTTCCTGCAGGCCCGCGACGGACATGAGGATCTTGAACGTGGAGCCGGGCGCGAGCTGCGCCTGAATGGCCTTGTTCAGCAACGGATGGTCGGGGTCGGTGATCAGCTTGTTCCACTCCGTGCGGTCGATGCGCACGGTAAAGAGATTGGGGTCGAAGCTGGGGCGCGAGACCATGGCGAGAATATCGCCGTTGCGCGGGTCCATGGCCACGATGGCGCCGTTGCGGTCGCCGAGGGCCAGCTCGGCGGCTCGCTGCAAGTCGTTGTCGATGGTGAGGCGCAGGTCCTGGCCGGGCGTGGAGTGCTGGGTGCGCAGGTAGCCCACTTCGCGGCCGTGGCTGTCGACGATCACGTCGCGCGAGCCGTCCTGCCCACGCAGCACCTGGTCGTAGGTCTCTTCCACACCGGCTCGGCCCACAACGTCGCCCGGTTCGTAGGCGGCGTAGCGCATGTCGTTGTTGAGCATGTCCTCGCTCACTTCGCCCACGTAGCCGATCAAGTGCGCCGCAAAGCCGTCGCGCGGATAGAGCCTGCGCTCGACGTCGATGGTTTCCAACTCAGGAAGCTCGTTGCGATGCGCCTCGATAAAGGCCTGTTCGTCCGGGGTGACTTCCTGCTTGATGGGGATGGGCTGGTAGCCAGGCGCGGCGCGGTAGTGATTGAGCTGGGCCCGCAACTGGTCGAGGTCGAGGTGCAGGCCGTTGGCGATCATCGGCAGGTCAGCGTCGACGTTGTGGTTCTGCTCGCGTACCAGGAAGCAGGAAACCGAGGGGTAATTGTCGACGATGAGGCGATTTTCGCGATCGAAGAGCTTGCCGCGGGGGGCTAGCAGGGGCACCTTGCGGATGCGGTTCTGCTCGGCCAGCACGCGGAAGTTGTCTGCGCCCAACACTTGCAGACGCCACAGTCCCGCGGCCAGCGCCAGCATCATCAGCAGGATGCCATATTGCACTGCCGTCAGCTTGGCGCCGGAGATCTTTTCGCCGCGTGTTGCCCTGTCCAGATACATCTGCCCTGATTTTTAGGATACAGAGATTTGCCCGGCGGCTCCAGACGGGCCAGTCTCAGGGCTGTGCAGCGGCGACCCGTCTTCCGGACCGGACCCAGAGCCACTGGCCTCCCTGGTCGAGCTGTTCCGGGTTGTTGACGACGAAGAGAAGTGTTGTCTCCGGCCCGTAGCAGCGGCGGTAGACGAGCGCGTGGGCGGAGCCTCCGTTGCCGAACTCGGTGTCAATCTCAAACTGCGCCGGCGCGTGCTCAATACGCAGCACGCCGTTGTGGAACTCCTCGGTGACCTCGTGCAGTTCGCCTCCGGCGAAGGTCACGTGGCCCTCCGGGGTGACGCCGAGGATGTAGCGCGGCGGGCGAGCGGGATCGACGGCGAGGTCGATGGCGGTTTGGAAGCCGCTGGTGAGAAGTTCGAGCGAGCCGGCACGGACCACGCGAAAGAGAACCGTGCAGGCAGCGGCAGTTTCCGGACCAGGCGCGGGCTGCTCGATAGCAGGGGTGTAGCCCGCGCTGGTGGGCTTGGCGGGCAGCGGCGCAGCGTTGCTCTGTGCTGCGGAGCAGGCGGGTGGTACGGCGAAGATCGCGTCCGGTTGTGCCGTGAGTTCGATTGAAGTGGCCTCAAAGATGGTTTGCTGCGTGCCGTGCGGGGCCGTGACCACTACCTTCAGCGGCAGGTTGGTTACGGTGTCAAACCAGGCGCGCGCTGTGCCGCCATTGGATGCGGGGGCTTCCATCACGTTGGCGTTCCACGCGCGCAGCGTGTCCATACCTACAAACCGGGCGTCGGCTACGTCGAAGACGCTGGCAGTGAAGGGGTCGACCGTGTCGCTGGGGAAGGCTGCGCGGGTGCAACCGCCGGCGGAGTTGGGCAGGTTCCACCCGAAGCGGGTGTGTGCGGCGATGTCGTAGAGCGTCCGAGTGTGGCGGCCGGAGCGGTCGCTGATCGCGTCCACCAGCACGCGGTCGCCGCTGCGGTAGGCGGTAACCGCGCCGGGCGTGCCGAAGCGCGCCTGCGTGGCCACGATGCGGTAGGCCGTGGGCGCACTGATTACCGCCATGACCGTTTCCCTGACGACCGGCGCGGCGGGCGGCTTGTCGGACGGCTTTGCGCCGGGTTTGGCGCCGGGCTTGTCTGGCTGCTTCTCGGTTTGCTTGTCGGCAGGTTTATCAGTCTGCTGGGTGGTCTGCGCGGCCGCCGCCTGCAGCAGGGCAGGTGCGAGCAGGGCGCAGAGCACGAGCGGGCGCAGAATCATGGCATCTCCTTCAGGCGCAGGCCTGTGCGCTGCGGCCGCGCCGCGTCCATGGTAGCCCAGCCGGACGGAGAGCCAGGGAAAATGCGCTACCGAGCTTCCGGCTTTGCGCAACGCCTCTGTTATCCTGATGGGTTTACCTGAGGAAGGGAAGAAACATGCCGGAACACAGAGGCCGCAAACACCACCAGGACCGCGTGGCGGAGACCCTGCGCGAGGAGATCAGCGCCATGATCGAAGGCGAACTCACCGACCCGCGTATCGCCTTTTGCTATGTAAGCGAGGTGGTGCTGAACTCGGGCGGCAAGTCCGCACGGGTCTACGTGGCGGTGAACGGCGCGGTGGCAGATATCACCAAGGCTGAGGCCGACACGGTGGCGGGTCTTGAGGCTGCCAAGGGCTACATTCGCTATGAATTGAAAGAACGCATGGGCGTGCGCCACGTGCCCGACTTGAGCTTCATCGCCGACCGCTCGGGGCGCTTCCAGGCGCGGATCGAGGAGCTGATGGAGCGGTCGCGCAAGCGCCACAAGGCTCCGGTCGAGTAGGCGCGTATGGACCACCTCGCTCCCAGTGTTGCCGAACACGTCTCCGCCTCCGCCGAGGCAATCGACGCCATTCTCAAGGTCATCCGAGAGGGCGAGCGGTTCCTGGTGTGTTCGCACTCGCGGCCGGACGGCGACGCAGTGGGCAGCGTGCTCGCAATGGGGATGCTGCTGGAGCAACTGGGCAAGCGCGCTGACCTGGTGACGGCTGACCGTGTGCCGGCGGTGTATCGCACCCTGCCCTGGGCTGACCGTTTGCGAACGGCGTTGCGCGTGCACGGGCCTTATGACGCGGCCATTCTGCTGGAGTGCGACAGTGCGGAGCGCACGCGGCTGCGCGGCCTGGAAGAGTTCTCCATCGTCAACATCGACCACCACGCCAGTGGCCGGCTGTGGGGCCGGGTGAACTGGATAGACCGCGAGGCGGCCAGCGTGGGGCAACTGGTGCACTGGCTGGTGAAAGCTGCAGGCGGCACGGTGACGCACGAGATGGCGACCTGCCTCTACACTACGTTGCTCACGGATACGGGCGGCTTCCTGTTTGGCACGCTGCGCGCCTCCACGTTTGCGCTGGCGCAGGAACTGGTGGAGGCCGGTGCCAACCCAGCGAAGATTGCCCAGGACACGTATTTCACCGCGCCGGCGTCGAAGCTGATGTTGCTGGGCACCGCGCTCACCAACCTGCATCGCGAGGGGCGCCTCTCCTGGGTGTGGGTCACGCAGAAGGACATGATCCGCACCTGTGCGGCTGAAGAGGACTGCGAGGGCATTGTGAACTATGCGCTCTCTGTGGCGGGCGTAGAGGTGGCAGTGTTTCTGCGCGAATTGCCGGAGGGACGTATCCGGCTGAGCTTGCGCAGCAAAGGCCGCGTGAACGTGGCGGCGATTGCCGAGGGGCTGGGCGGCGGCGGGCACGAGAATGCTGCCGGCTGCACGCTGGACGGACCGCTCGATCGTGCGCTTGCGCAGATCCTGGGACAGCTGCGGCCGCAGGTGGCCTCGCTGACGGTCGCACCGGGATCGGGGCCCGGCCCAATCTGATAGCCTTGTGCCTATCCAGGCGTGGGAGATGCCCTGCGCCGACTTGCTGTTGAGGGCGCATCGTTAACCGGTCCCGAGGAGTTCCCAGGCTCCCGTCGTAAGGCCGCAGGGGCAACGCCCCAGCCCGTTGGAGAACTGCTGGAAGTGGAGACTGTGCTGGAACCCTCTGCCCCGGACTCGCCGAAAGCCTCGCGCTGGCGAATGCCCAGCTGGACCGCCGTGTGCGAAGGCGGCGTGTTTCTGGCTTTCGCCGTATTCTTCATCCTCTACGGCGTTACCCCGCTGCTGGGCGGCGACGGTATGGGCCTGGTGGGCGCCGACGAGCCCCGCTACGCACAGATTGCACATGAGATGCTGGGGCGCTTCGACTCAGCGCACACCATCAAAGAGCGGCTGAGCGCCTGCGTCACTCCGTTTCTCTACGGACATCCTTGGCTTGAAAAGCCTGCCCTTTACTACTGGCGCGCGATGTTTGTCTTTCAGGACTTTGGCGTGCACGACTGGGTTGCCCGTCTGCCTTCAGCCAGTTTCGCCTTCATCCTGGTGGCGCTCATTTATCTGCACATGCGGCGCTTCAGGCCGGGGGGCCACCTGGACGCGGCGTTGATCACGGTGGCGTGTGCGGGCATCATCGGCTTCTCTCGCGGCGCCTCCACAGACATGCAGCTGGCAGCACCGCTCTCGATTGGCCTGCTGGGTTGGTATGCCTGGTATGAGACGGACTCGAAGTTCTGGCTCTTCGACATCTACTTCTTCACCGGCGTGGCCACGCTGGCCAAGGGGCCGGTGGCGCCATTTCTCGCCATCCTCATCATCGCGGCCTTTGCCGCACTGCGCCGGGAGTGGTCACTGCTGAAGCGCTCGTTCTGGTGGCCGGGTGCATTGCTCTACTTCGCCATCGTGCTGCCGTGGTTTATTGCCGTGCAGCACCAGAATCCCACCTTTTTCCGCGAGTTCTTTCTTGAGCACAACCTGGAGCGTTTTGCCACCAACCGCTACCAGCATCAGCAGCCCGTCTGGTACTACATCGTGGTGGTGGTGCTGTCGCTCATGCCGTGGACGGTGATCGCCATTCGCGCGCTGGTGGACGGCGTGCAGACCTCGGTGGCCGAGTGGCGCCTACGCCATGCGCGGCCAGACAAACCAAAGCCCAGCCGCCCGGGAGATGCGTTTCCTGAGTTTCTGGTGCTGTGGGCGCTCATTCCCATCGTTTTCTTCTCGCTCTCGCAGTCCAAGCTGCCCGGCTACATCCTGCCGTCCATCCCTCCCATCACCATCCTCACCGGCGACTACCTGTTCCGCTGCCGCACGCGGGGGCTCAACCGCTGGGTTCTGCTGGGTCACGCCGTATTGTGCGCGGTGATGACGATGTTCGCCTTCCTGCTGCCGTGGTTTGTGGCGCATGGGCAGGCCATGCCGCCGGTGCATGCGCTGGTGGTGGCTTTGCTGGCTTCGGCTGGAACGGCGCTGCTCATCGTGGTGGTGGTGCACGGCTACGGAGTGGCGCGGCTGCGGCTGGCGACCACAGGCGTACTGGTGGTACTTGTGTTCTTCCTTTACGGATTTGGTCCGTTCTTCGGCATTCCGGCAGTCAACGCCTCCAAGCGGGTGATTCACCTGCTGGACCGCTCCTACTCCGCGCGACCGCTGGCCGATCGATTGGCCTCGTTCGTGCCGCTCAACGAGACCGTGGCGGTCTTCCGGGTGCGCCGTGATGTGGAGTATGGTTTGGCGTTCTATCGCAACCACCAGGTGGCCAACTATGAGGAGACGGGGGTACCTGTCGAGGAGCACCTGCTGGTGGCGCGCATGACCGGCCGCGGAGGCGCTGACCTGCATACCCAGGATGCCCTGGTTCAGTACCTAGAAGGCCGCTCCTATCAGCCGCTGTTTACCTGGCCCGAGCAGGGACTGGAAGTCTTCCTGGTGGGCCCGGCCACGGTGCCGCAGGACGGGACCGCAACAGCTGATCTGCCTTGAACTTGCCGCCAGGGGGCGCTTCGTGGCACAGTGACCCCAAGGCGTTTAACGAGATCGACATCCTGCGCCGCGTAACTCCGGGGGAGCCCGCAGTGCTCCCGGCACCCGCAGCGCAGAGCCCTGGACGGCCCATGGCAGCCGACGTTTCCATCGAGATTCTCGACCTGCGGCACTTTGCCGCGCCGGTGCTGCGGCCGGTGCTGGAGGCCGAAAGCGCGCTCTGGCGAGAGCGGCTCCACTGGGATTACCGCGCCTCGTCGCGACTGCTGATGCAGTACATCGACAGCCACATGCTGCCCGGCTACGCGGCCCTCGAGTCCGGACAGGTTACCGGCTACGCCTTCTGTGTCTACGAGGATAGCAAGGCCGTTATCGGCGACCTGTTCGCTATGCCGGGGCTCAACCCGGAGGAGCCTGCCGAAGGCGCCGTCGAACCTGCCTACGAGGTGGAGGAAACGCTGCTGCGCCACCTGCTGGAAACGCTGGTGAACTCGCCGCAGGTGGACCGCATCGAATCGCAGCTTCTGCTGCATCCCACGGGCTCGCACGCAGGTCTGTTTCGCGAGGCCGGCTTCCGGCTCTATCACCGGCTCTTCATGGTGCAGCAGCTCGGCGGCTATTGGAACCGTCCCCACCCGGCACTGCCCGCGCACCTGGAACTGCGCAGTTGGCGCGATGAGGACCTGAACGCGGCGTCGCGGCTCATCTCCGAAGCCTACCGCGGCCACCCGGACAGCCTCATCAATGACCAGTACCACTCAGCGCATGGCTCGCTGCGCTTTCTGCACAACATCGTTCGCTACTCCGGCTGCGGCACGTTCTCCAGCATGGCTTCGCACGTGGTGGTGGACCGTGCCAGCCGCGAGTTGGTGGCAGTGGTGCTGGGCTCGCGCGTGAGTCCGGAGAGTGGACATATCACACAGCTCTGCGTGCATCCGGCCTTCCGGCGACAGGGCATGGCGCGCCTGCTGCTTTTGTCGGCTGCCGCGCAGTTTGTGCGCCAGGGCGTAAGCGAAATCTCGCTCACCGTGACCGAGGCTAACCGCGAAGCCATCGAGCTTTATACGGCCGAAGGCTACGAGTGCCGCCACCGCTTCGATGCGGCGGTATGGCAGAGGTATCCCGGGGCGTGAGTGTTGGAGAGCGCGTGCCTATCGCGCGATGAAGTACATCAGCCAGCTCAGCAGGATGGCCGAGCCCACGAAGAGCACGAAGCAGTAGGCACCGTAGCGCACCATCCGCTTAGGCGTCTCGCGCATGGTGATTCCGAAGACAGTCGAGGCAAAGAGGGCGAACAGCAGGACCGCTGTGAAGTGAGAAGGCGTGAACATTAGAGCGGCTTTCTCCCCGTGCGCAGGTTGTGCGCGTCCACCGCGGCAACCACGTTCAGCAGGCCCGCGACGACGATGAAGCGCGTGCCATAGTCGGCCGTGGTCACTTGCACCGCATCCGCGCCCAGGCCCAGCGCTCGACTCACAATGTAGAGCAGGCCGGTTCCCAGGTCGCCCACCAACCCCAGCATGTCCAGAATGTCGCCTGAGTGCGCATAGACCTTGCCCTGCATGGCCAGGCCGAGCACGAACATGCCCAGGATCGAAACGGCCAACAGCGCTCCGCGACCCCACTTGCGCATCAAAAAGTGGCCCGCACCGGGCACCAGCCAGCCCACAATCAGGGGCAGGTAGACGAAGCCCTGCGGCGTGCTATTCACTGCGGCGGCGGAGGTGTTCTGCGGTTCGGCCATTCCTCTTCGACTATATCGCACCGGGGTGGGCGCGCTGGGGTTAGGGGTTCACCGGGTGGTGATCAAAGCTGATGGCGCGTGTGACCGTCCACATGCCATCCTTCAGCTGCCATAACGTGACAAACCTGGCCTCGCCCAGGGCCGTGGGATCGTTGGGGTGCGTGAAGCGGTGCACACCGATCTCAACCGCGCCGTAGCCCTTGAGCGGATGCACCTCGAGCGTACCCGGAACCAGCTCGCGATGCACCTTGCCACAGATGTTGTTCTTGATGGCGTCGACGAATGTCTGGCGACCGACGGCGAGTCCGGTCTGATCGTGATAGAACTCCAGGTTCTCATCGACCATCGCGCCGAGCTTGTCGAGCTGGCAGGTGTTGTAAGCGTCAAAGAGCGCCGCATCGAGCGCCGCTACTGTCTTGTAGAGCGGATCAGTGGAAGGCAGGCCCTGCGCAGACTGCGCCCGCGCAAGCGGTGTCGCGCAAACCGCGAGAGCGATCACAGAGAGCAGGGCAACCTTCATGGGGGAGGGAACCCGTTGCACATTCAGCATGGGAGCACATACGTGCGCAAGCGTGCTGCGGTTCCCTCAGTCCCTGTTTCTAAATCCGCACCAGTTCGCGCTGGATGCGGCCGGTGACCCATGCCCGGTTGGCCGATGTCATCATGTCGATCTCGCTGCGCACGCCAAACTCGGGCAGGTAGATGCCGGGCTCGACGGAGAAACAGGTGTTAGGCAGCAGGCGGCGCACGTCGTGGGTTTCCAGGTTGTCGAGGTGCGCGCCGGGGCCGTGAATTTCGTGCGCGATGTTGTGGCCGGTGCGGTGGGTGAAGTACTGCCCAAAGCCCGCTGCCTCGATCATGGCGCGGGCTGCGTCGTCAGCCTCGAAGCCGTGAATCGCGCGCCCTTCGGCGAAGGCCTTCTCCACGGCGCCAATCGCAGCGTCGCGCGCATCGCGCACCGTGGTGAAGACCAGTTGCTCGCGCTCGCTGGGCTCGCGGCCCACCACGCCGGTCCACGTGATGTCGTAGTAGACGCTTTCGGCCTCATCGGTGCGGCCCCAGATATCGATGAGCAGGAAATCGCCCTCGCGGATCTCCGCGGTATGCTCGGCGGTGGGCTCGTAGTGCGAATCGGAGCAGTTGGCGTTCACGCTCACGTTGGGGCCGTTCTCCCACACGATCCGGGCGCGGCGCATGGCCTCGCTGAGCCACTGCACGTGGTCGAACTCGGTATAGGGCGCGCGCTTTTTGCCGTCGGCGGGGCGCAGGCGCCGGCCGATCTGTTTCCAACCCTCGGCTAACAGCTCGTCAATAGCCTTCTGCGCGACGCTATGGCTGGCGATCTGCTCGGCCGTGAGCACGGCTTCGAATTCGCTTACAAGGTCGGCCGAGCTCATGATCTGCTTGCCCAGGCTGTGCACAAACTCCACGGTGCCAGCGTCGGTCATGGAGACGTACATGATGGCATTGTTGGGCGAGTACTGCATGGCGATGCGGTGCACAGGGGCGAGCATGGCTTCAAGGCCCGCGGCCAGTTCCTGCCAGCTTGAGTAGAGGCCCTTCGTGCCGGGCAGGGTGTCCAGCCGTCCCTGCTCAATGCGGTGGACCAGCTTGCGCGGCTCGCCTGCAGCGGGTATGAAGTAGTACCAGCGCCGTGTGATGTGCGCCTTGGGGTCGAGGCCAAGGATGTGTTCGCCAATAGGGTCGCGGTGATGGTGATCGTAGAACAGCCAGCCGTCGTAGTCGGCCGCGCGCAAAGCCGCCTGAATCGCGTCGAGGTTCATAGGGGTATTTTACGCGGTGAATTCCAGCGTGGCGGAGCGAACAGCGCGGAGACACGGGCAACGCGAAAGGACCCGACCCGGACGCGCACAACACCTCGCCTGCGCTGGTTTCGCCGTGCTACACTCCGGCAATTCCCCGCTGGATTGAAGGAGGTCTGTGAGACGCCGTTCCTTTCTCAAAGCTGTTGCTACCGTTGCGCCGTCTGTTGCTTTGCACGATCTGATAACCAAGCCCGCAGTTGCCCAGGCGACTGCGCCGCCCGCCGCCGGCGAGCTTCACGTGATCGGCGCGGGAGAAGATCGCTTTGGCCATCCGCACTCGCTGGGGATGAGTTCCATCGGCTTCAAGGTGGTGCCCAGCGAAACCGGGGGCGGGCTGTTCGTCATCGAGCACATGCACCTTGGCCCGGGCGGTCCACCGCTGCATCTGCATTGGAGTCAGGAAGAGTTCTTTTATGTGATGGAGGGTGAGGTCGCTTTTCAGGTGGGCGAGCAGAGGCTCGAGTTAAAGGAAGGCGAATGTGTCCTGGCACCGCGCCGCATCCCGCACACCTTCTCGTCGCTCAGGCCGTCCAGTCGCATGCTCATCGCCTTCACCCCGGCGGTCAGGATGGAGGACTACTTCCGCGACGCCGAACAGCACCGGGAGCTTGCTTTCAAGCCGGAATTCATGGCCCGGTACGACATGAAATTCGTCGGGCCGTCTCCGTTCTGGAAGTCGTAGCGAGCGGATGACGAGGGGCATTGGACGTACGGGCGCTGGGGCGTCACCGGCTCACTGCGAGCGGCTGAACAGATGGGCTCATTCGCAAGTTGTTTGTGTGAGAGTGCAGGCGCAGGACAGGGTGTCCTGCGCCGAAGGTCTTACAGAGCCGCCAGCGCTTCGGCCTGATTGGGGAAGAGGCCGGCGTACTTGGTGATGCCCACCATGGTGAACACCTTTGTGAAGTGCGGCGAGAGGCCGAAGGCGTAAACCTTCTGGCCGGAGTTAGACGCCTCAATGAGCATCTGGATGACGAGCGCAATACCGCTCGAGTTGATGTAGTCCACCTTCGTGAAGTCTAAAAGCACGAGCTTGGTGGAGGCCTTGGGCAGGGACTGGTAGGTGCCGAGCACGGCGTCCTTGGAGGTGCTCGCGATGTCTCCCTCATAGCGGAGGACAGCGACCGGGTGGCCTGCCGGGGAATTCAACTGGTCAACGCGCGCTTTGGTTTCAGTCTGCACGATCTCGTGTCTCCGTTCTCAATTCAACTCATTCCGCGTCTTTGTCCAGGCGGATCACCAGCCGGACATAACTGCTTCTGCCGTTCCCGCCCTTCACCCACTCGGCTTCGTCCACCAGAGCCTGGATGAGGAACATGCCCATGCCACGGGGATCTTCCTCGCCGTGGATTTTGCGGTCGATATCCGGCTTGGGGGGGAGCGTCTTCAAGCCCTTGCCGTCGTCAATCACTTTTACTTCAAGAGCGTCGTCGACAGAAGAAAGCACTACGCCGACGGAAAGACCTTCATTGAGCAGATTGCCGTGTTCGATGGCGTTGATGCAAGCCTCGGCAACAGCGGTCTTCAAATCCTCAACCCGCTCGTCTTTGAAGCCCATCAACTTGGCCACGGCTGCGGCCGTGCTCATGGCCACCTTTTCATAACCGAGCCGCGAGGGCAAGCGCACTTCCACGCTCGTGGTCTTTGCTTCCTTCATGCGTTTGTCTCCATCGCACACTCCGACTCCCGGCACAGCGCCAGGGCGGACATGTCATCACCCTGCGGGCTGCCCTGAGAAAAATCCCCTATGGCTGTCCACAATGCACCGAGAATATCATCGGCCTTGCTGGAACGGCACTGACAAAACGCATCGATCAGCCTTTCCGTGCCAAACTCTTCATCGCCGCGGAAGACCTCAGTCAGCCCGTCGGTGTAGAACAGGAGCCGGGCTCCGAGCGGAAATGGACAGTTTTGGGTGTCGTAGCGCATGCCCGGCAGCAGGCCCAGAGGCGTGCCAGTGGACTCAAACTGCACCATGGAGGCACCCGGCGCAAGCAGGAAGCCGGGGTTATGGCCGGCATTGACTACTTCCAACTCGCCGCGCTCGGGGTGCAGGCGCAGGAAGATAGCCGTCACGTAACGGCGGCGGGCCTCCTCGCCTTCGGTCCAGTGATGCTCGTTCATGCGCGCGGCCAGCTCGTCCAGCGGCAGACCGGTGAGAGCCATAGCGCGAAACGCGGAGCGGAAACTGGAGGACATGAGGGCGGAAGCCAGTCCCTTGCCTGCCACGTCGGCCACGGCCATCAACACGCTGCCGTCCGGCTGCTCCACAATGTCCAGATAGTCACCGCCTACTTCGTAGCAGGTTTCGGATTTGAAGCCAACCGAATAGCCGGGAATGTCGGGCAGCTTTTGCGGCAGCAGCGAGCGCTGAATGTTGCGCGCTGCGTCCATGTCCTGCTGCACGCGCGCCCATTGCAGATTGCGTTCGTGGTTGCGGGCGTTCTCCAGCGCCACGGCGGCCTGCAGAGTCAGGCCCTCCAGAAAGTCGGCTTCGTAGAGTGTCAGCTCGCGGCCTTCCGGCGGAGCCACCACCATCTCCGCCATGCGGTTGCCTTCGCGATCCTGCAGCAGATAGATGGGCATGGTCGAGCCTGTGCCGCTGCCCAGGTGCAGCTCTTTCACATTGCCGTAGGCCAGGCCGACGTCAGGGAACGCCGCGCCCTCCATCTCCAGCTCGCGCACCACAATGCGCAGCGTCTGCTCCAGCACCTCTTCTTCGCGGATGGTGGAGTGGACCTGCCGCGAAGCTTCAAGCAGCGCCTGCAAACGCGCTACCTGCTGCTGCAGTTCAATGGTTTCGCCACTGCCCGGTAGCTGAATTCCAGCTGCCATTGCGCCTCCCGTGGAATCCCACTGTACCATGCCGGTAATTCATCCGCTGCTAGGTATCTGCCAGCTTGCGAATATCGCGCACTTCGAGGATGCGCTTGTCGCTGCCCCGGTGTGCGACTGCCAGCATGGCCCGCCCAATGTCGCTTGTCGTGAGCACCAGGTTGGGCAGCGCGCGGCGGACGAACGGCAATAGCGGGCCGAGAACCTTGTACATCCTGCGGTAGGCGGGCGTCTTGGACTGAATTCCGTCGAGCGGCTCAATGATGCCAGGACGAAACATGTAGGCGTTGAGCGGCAGGCGCAGCAGAGCATTCTCTGTGCGACCCTTCACGCGTGCCCACATCGAGCGGCCGTGCTCAGAGCTATCGGTGCCCGCGCCTGAGACATAGGTGAGCGTCATGCCGGGGTTCACGCGGCTCAGCATCTCTGCTGCGGCCAGCGTAAGGCCATAGGTGATGCGCTCGTAGTCCGCTTCCTTCATGCCGTTCGATGAGACGCCGAGGCAGAAGAAGCACGCATCCAGGCCAGCCAGGGTGTCTTCGAGTCCCGAATAGTCGGCCAGGTTGGCGTGCACAATCTCGCGCACGCGCGGATCCTTCACGCCGGTTGGCGTGCGGCCCAGGGTCACAATCAATTCCACCGCAGGATTACGCAAGCACTCCAGCAGCACACCCTGCCCCACCATCCCCGTCGCGCCAAGCAGCAGCACCTTCATAAGGAATCCTCAATACGCTCGTGCCAGCATAACTTGGCCAGAATGTGAGGACCAAGAAGAGTGATCGAGGAGTAATCATTAGTTTTTGGTATCGGTAACTTTAAGTAACGCAAAATGGGTCGATAAATCGAGGCTGAGTAATCTCCCTTACGTCATATATCGTAATTGCATGGAAGTCGTATTTAGAAGTTGCTGCAGGAGTCTCACAATTCCTCATGTAAGCGTCGGGCCGGCAACCGTCGTCTAAGTTTCACGAGCCGGTCTGCCGGAACGGCATTACCGCATCCGGCCGTGATGCCTCCTCGAGTTCAGAGGCGGACCGGTTCGAGATCCGCGACTGAGGGAAAGGGAAGCAGGCGCCCGTGAGCCTGCCGGTGACGATGCCATGAAGTTCCACTTCCTGCCAGGGCTGTCTCGTGGTGAAGGCGGGGAAATGGCGGAGAACAATGCCATGAAACTCCTGCGCGATGAGAGTGGAGAACTGCTGATCCTCACACCGCGGGATGCAGCATCCCCCTCGGTGTTCCCCGATACGGGGACGCGTGTGGCAGCCAAAGCCAAGCAGCCGATTCCGTTTGCGGTGGCGCGGCGTGCAGCAACGCAGCACTGCCGGTTCTTCTGCCGCTGGTGCGACTCCGTCATCCTGCTGCCGCACGACCGCATTGGGCAGCCATTCGCTAGCCCATTCCTGCGCAGGATTGAGGCTCGCGCCATTGCCACGGTTTGCGACTCCTGCAGCCACGTGGCGGCGTTTTCGCTCTTCCGCGGCAGCCCCGGCTACGACACCCGGCACAGCCTGATGCCCGCCGAGCCGCAGGGCGAGATCGTGCTGGTGGACTGGCTCAAGTGCGAGGAGAGTACCTGCTCGTATCCGATGCCGCTCTTTGTCACGCCGCGTGAGCCGCTTTCGGTCGATTCGGTGAAGGCCCTCGCTCAGCGCTGGAACTGGGACGAACTCACCTGTGCCTCGGGGCACTGCATCCTGGCTCCTTTGTGGATCTTCGGCCGCGCACCTTATCGGTGCCCTGCGCAACTGCGCTAGCGTCCGTGGGGCAATGCGCAAAGCGGCATCGGCAGGCCCTGTGATTTATCCTGCCATCGATGAGCAAGACGCTGTCTGTCGCCATGATCGCCATGAACGAGGAGGCGAATCTGCCCCGCACCCTCGAGAGCGTGCGCTGGGCCGATGAAATCATCGTGGTCGATTCGGGCTCTCGCGACCGCACCATCGAGATTGCGCAGTCCTTCGGTGCCAAAACCAGCTACCACGCCTTCGGCGGCCACGGCGAGCAGAAGAACGTGGCCCTTGGCCTCTGCACAAGCGACTGGATTCTGCTGCTGGACGCGGACGAAGTGCTCACGCCCGAACTGCAAGCGGAGATTCGTACGCAGCTGGCCGGTGAGCCCAAGTATGGCGCCTACTGGATTCCGCGGCTCAATCTCTACTTCGGCAAGTGGATTCGCCACGGCGGCTTCTACCCCGATCACAAGCTGCGCCTGTTCCTGCGCGGATCGGCGCGGCTGAGCGAGGGCGTAGGCCCGCACTCCACGCCACAGTTCGAGGGGCCGCGCGGCAAGCTCAAGGGCGACATGCTGCACTATGCCTACCCCACGCTCGAGATCTACCTCGAACACATGCAGCGCTACAGCAATGAAATTGCGCAGCTGCTCTGCGCCCGCGGCCGCACCAGCAAGTCGCCGGTGGCGTTTGTGTGGAACGCGATCCTGAACCCCGTCGCGACGTTCCTCTACAACTACATCTTCCGCCTCGGCTTTCTCGATGGCCGCGAGGGCCTGATCCTCCACCTGAACCACTCGGTTTACATCCACTGGAAGTTTGTAAAGGCGTGGTGGCTCAGCCAGCGCGAGGCTGAGCGGAAAGCATAGAAAAGAGCGGCCTGGGCCGCCCTTTCTTCATTCTGATCCGACGTTAAATGTGACAGCTTGAGAGGCCGCGTTTCTCCAGATACTTCTGGTGGTACTCCTCGGCGCGCCAGAAGGTCAGTGCCGGCTCCACCTTGGTCACAATCCGCTTGGGTTCGAATTGGCCTGCGGCGGTCAGCTGCTCAATCTTTGCTTTGGCCAGCGCCTCCTGTTCCGGCGAGTGGAAGAAGATGGCCGAGCGGTATTGCGTGCCCCAGTCGGGCCCTTGGCGGTTGAGCGTCGTCGGGTCGTGCAGGCCGAAGAAGGCGTCGAGCAGTTGCTCGAAGGTCACCTGCGCAGGGTCAAAATCGAGTTCAACCACCTCGGCGTGGCCGGTCTGGTCGGTGCACACGTCCTTGTAGGTGGGCCGCTCCAGCGAGCCACCCTCGTAGCCGACGGCCGTAGCCGTCACGCCCGGGATCGCGGCAAAGGCTGCCTCCACACCCCAGAAGCAGCCGGCTCCGAAAGTCGCTTTTTCAATCGTCATGCTTCATCAGATGCGCGGTCGCCGGGTTTGGTCACAGCTTTCACGGCGGTTGCCGGACGTCAGTTCAGTTCTGCTGGGCATCGAGCAGGAAGATCGAGCTTCGTTCGGATTCGCGAGCAGCAGCGCGCCTGCGGCCGATGAGCAGTTGGTGTGCGTTGATGGAACCGCAGACGCGTTCTGTTTCCCGATCCAGAACGGGCAGGGTCAAGACGCCGGAGACAGCCATCTCTTCGGCGGCTTCACGGCAGGTTTCATCGGAGTAAACGAACGCCTCAGGCAGCTCGGCGTGGGCAGAAAGGCTGGTGTGGTCGGTGGACTGCCCAGCCATGACCTCGGCGACCGTAACGACCTCAAGCGGATCAACGCCGTATTCGCGCGACAGGTGAACGCCGCGGTGGCTTAGCTTCTCTGTGAGAATGGAACGCGGCATCACGAGCGAGGTAACCAGGTAGGACGTGGTGCAAGCCAGCACGAGCGGCAGCAGTGCGTGGAGAGCGTGGGTGAGTTCCAGCGCGAAGAGAATTGCTGTAAGAGGGACGCCTAGCGCGCCTGCGAGCATGGCGCCCATGGCGAGTAATGCCCACAGGGCCTGCGTCTGGCTCGGGAGATGCGCGAGTTGTGCGGCGAACTCGCCGAGTGCTGCACCGATCATGAGCAGAGGCGCCAATACGCCGCCCGACGTGCCGGAGGAGAGCGATAAAGCCCACATGAGCGATTTGGCGACGATCAGACCGAGGAGCAAGGCCACCGGTGCGTTGCCGCGTAGCAACTCCGCGATGTTGTCGTAGCCGACGCCCAGCCCGCGCGGAAAGAACATGCCGCCGATACCGATACCAACACCGCCGATCGCGGGCCACCACATCCAGTGAATGCGCAGGCGGCCACAGATATGTTCAAAACCGTCTTCCAGCCCGTACATCAGGCGACTGAGCGCAATGGCAACTAAGCCGACGAGGATGCCGAGAGGGCCAGCCACCAGAAGAGAAGAGAGCAGATGGATTCCGGAAGGCGACTCGACAGGAAAGAGCGGGCCAGCGCCAAGCCACCAGACGCGAAGCGCGCCAGCCAGCACGCTGGCCGTTGCCACCGGTACCAGGGAGCGCGGCCGCCATTCGAAGAGAAGCAACTCTACCGCGAGCAGAATGGAGGCAACGGGGGCGGCGAAGGTTGCGGACATGCCGGCAGCGGCGCCAGCCACCAGCAAAGAGGTGCGTTCGGCGTGGGAAAGCTTGAGCCATTGTGCGACGAGCGAGCCGAAGGCCCCGCCGGTCATAATGATGGGACCTTCAGCGCCGAAGGGTCCGCCAGAGCCGATGGCGATGGCCGCGGAGATGGGTTTGAGTACGGCGACCTTGGGATCGACGCGTGACCCACGCAGCAGAATCGCCTCTATGGCCTCAGGTATGCCGTGTCCGCGAATCTTGTCGGAGCCGTAGTGAGCCATGAGGCCTACGATGAAGCCGCCTGCCACTGGAGCCAGCATTATGAGCCAGGCCGGCTGAGTGGAGCCGGCAGGCGAAACCATGGCCACGCTGATGCGGTGGTAGTAGAAGATGTTTGTCGCCAACGCAATCGCGCGCAAAAGGAGCACGGCCAGAGCGGCAGCGCCCGTGCCGATGACCAACGCCACAGCAGTAAGCAGCCATACCCGGCGATCGATTGTAAAGTCGCGAAGCGCAGAGGGCCGCGATCTCATCGGACCCCCGGCGCGGCCTGCGCATGCAAATGCACCTGTTCGAGCGTCCGTATGAGGCGCGGCGCCAAATCGTTCAACTCGCGCGCGTGATCGCCGGAGAGTTCTTCAAGAACTTTGCGCCCCTTGGGGGTGACGCGCACAATTGCGCGCCGCCCGTCGGACGCATCGGGGATGCGCTCCAGAAAGCCTTCGCGGCTTGAGCGGTCGACGAGTTCGACGACGCTGTTGTGCCTCAACCCGAGCCGGGCCGCTGCGTAGGCGATGGTGACCACAGTGCCTTCAGGTGCACCGGCGACCTGTAACAGAAGTTGATGCTGCTGCGGTTGCAGACCAGCTGCGGTGGCAGCGGACTCGCTGAAATGGAGAAACCGCCGCAATTCAAAACGAAAATCGGCCAAAGTGCGAAGGAGTTGAGTGGGAGGGCAGTCGGGAGCCACATTGCGCATAATTTATATCGTATCACGATATAAATTCAGGCCAGGACGCCGAACCCGGCCGAAGCCAGGTTCGCGACCCGCCGCAGCCGCGCGTAGAGAAAGACATGTGACCAAAGTCGCTGCGGGGCTGGGCCTGTGCCGATAGGCTCGAATTCGAGAGGAAGAGGAAGATGGCAACGCAGAGAGTCCCCGCCATACTGCCCGCAATTGAGAAGAAGACGCTGGTGCGCCGCGCCGTGCCGGATCGCTCACAAACGGTGCGGCACGCGGTGCAGGGCGTATTCCTGCTGTTGAATGCCTGGCTGGGCCTGCAGTTTTATCTTTGGGTGCGCTACTTTGAGCGCGGCGGAGAAGGCTTTTATATTCCGCGCCCGGCGGGCGTGGAAGGCTGGTTACCCATCGCCGGGCTGATGAACACGAAGCACCTGGTGCTGACCGGCCGCGTTCCGGCCGTGCATCCAGCGGCCATGTTCCTGTTTCTGGGCTTCGTGGCCATGAGCCTCTTCCTCAAGAAGAGCTTCTGCTCCTGGCTGTGCCCGGTGGGCACGTTCTCTGAGTTCCTCGGCAAACTCGGCCGCCGCATCTTTGGGCGCAACCTGCGCCTGCCGCTCTGGGCTGATATTCCGTTGCGCGGCCTCAAGTACCTGCTGCTGGCTTTCTTTGCGGTCATTATCGGCGCTATGTCGGCTGAGGCGCTGGAGGGCTTCATGGCCACGCCTTACGGGCTGCTGGCCGATGTGAAGATGCTCAACTTCTTCCGCGGCATAGGCCTGACGGCGGCTGTCGTGATCGGCTTGCTTGTTCTTGCTTCCACGCTCGTGGAGCACTTCTGGTGCCGCTACCTATGCCCCTATGGCGCACTGATGGGCCTGGTATCGCTGGCGAGTCCGGTGAAGATTCGGCGCGATGCCGAGGCCTGCATTGACTGCTCCAAGTGTGCCAAGGCGTGCCCTGCAGGGCTCAAGGTGGATCAGCTGGTGCAGATCCGCTCTGCCGAGTGCACAGCCTGCATGGCCTGCGTGGCGGCCTGCCCGGCGGAGGACGCGCTGCAACTGGCTCTGCCTCCGCGGCGAGCCGCAACGGCCCGGGAGCGCTGGGCACGGCGAGGGCTGCGCCCGGCGGT
>DCFV01000028.1:0-709 GCA_002314435.1 Acidobacteriaceae bacterium UBA1795
CTTGAGCTTGGCCCACACCTTCACCATGTCCAGCGTGGGAATGCCCTCAGTGATGCACACGATGAGCGGAATGCCGGCGTCTTCGGCTTCGAGGATGGCGTCAGCCGCAAACGGCGGGGGCACGAAGATCATAGTTGCATTGGCGCCGGTTTCCTTCACGGCGTCCGACACAGTGTTGAAGACCGGCCAGCCCTCATGCTTGGTTCCGCCCTTGCCCGGCGTCACGCCGCCCACAACCTTGGTGCCGTATTCCGCGCAGCCCAGGGCATGGAAAGTACCTTCCTTGCCAGTGATGCCCTGCACGATGAGTCGAGTTTCGTTTGTAACCAGAACGGCCATCTACGCCACCACGCCTTTCGCCGCAGCGACGACCAACTCCGCTGCCTCTTTCATCGTTGCGCCCACCTGGAAGTTCAGGCCCGACTCCTGGAGAATCGTGCGGCCTTCTTCGACGTTCGTACCTTCGAGCCGCAGCACGATGGGTACCGTGACGTTGAGCTTGCGCGCTGCAGCCACCACACCCGTCGCCAGGCGGTCTACGCGCAGAATGCCGCCGAAGATGTTGATGAAGATTGCCTTCACGTTGGCGTCAGAGAGTAGGATCTCGAAAGCGTGCTCGATCTGCTCCTGCGTGGCGCCGCCGCCCACGTCGAGGAAGTTCGCAGGGCTGCCGCCAGCGTACTGGATGATGTCCATCGTCGCCATGGCG
>DCFV01000028.1:982-13191 GCA_002314435.1 Acidobacteriaceae bacterium UBA1795
GCCATGGCGAGGCCGGCGCCGTTCACCATGCAGGCGATGGTGCCGTCCAGCTTGATGTAGTTCAGCGCGTACTTGCTGGCTTCCACCTCGAGCGGGTCTTCCTCGGCGGTATCGCGCAGCGCCTTGATCTCCGCGTGGCGGAACAGCGCGTTGTCGTCGAAGTTGACTTTCGCGTCCAGCGCGAACAGCTTGTCGTCCTTGGTCGTGATGAAGGGATTGATCTCTAACAGCGAGGCGTCGGTATCGACGAACGCCTTGTAGAGGCTCTGAAAGAAGCCCACCGCCTGGCTGATCTGCGTGGGCTTCAAGCCGAGAGCGAAGGCCAGTTTGCGCGCCTGCCATGCACCAAAGCCCACGGCCGGATCGATCGTCTCCTTGAAGATGGCTTCCGGTGTCTTGGCCGCCACTTCTTCGATCTCCATGCCGCCTGCTTGCGACGCCATGAAAACGAGTTTGCCGGTGGCGCGGTCGAGCACGATGCCGAGATAGAGCTCGCGGTCAATGGCCGCGGTCTCTTCAATCAGCAGGCGCTGCACCTTCTGCCCCTGCGGGCCGGTCTGGTGCGTCACCAGTTGCATGCCCAGAATGTTCTTCGCGTGCAGTTCGGCGTCTTCGCGGGTCCTGGCCACCTTCACGCCGCCGCCCTTGCCGCGGCCTCCAGCGTGAATCTGTGCCTTGACCACCACACCGCTTGCACCCTCAGCAAACAGCTTGCGGGCCACTGCCGTGGCCTCTTCCAGCGTGTTTGCCACTTCGCCTTTGGGCACGGCAACGCCGTACTTGGCCAGAATCTCTTTTGCCTGATACTCGTGAATTTTCATGATGGCGGGAACCGACCCTTTCGCCGTGGCTGTCTTCGCTCGATCGTGCCCGGGGGAGCGCGAATTTCTGCAGCCGCTTCAGCGGTACACAAATACTATCCCGCTGGCCAAACGACCGGCAATCGACCCGGCAGTCTCTTTGCGTGAGATGAACCGGACATCGCGTATCATCGCGCACGATTACCATATTGAGAGATGGGCATCGTGAAGGAACACCTGAAACCCCTGGCCGAGGACGGTTCGGCCCTCACGCGCGAGCAGGCTTCGGCCGTGCTTGATGAAATTCTCTCCGGCTCCGTGCCCGAGATCGAGACCGCAGCGCTACTGGCCGTGCTGGCCACGCGCGGCGAGCAGGCTCCGGAGCTGGCTGGCTTTGTCGACTCCATGCGCGCCCGCGCCGTGCCCGTGCCCCTGACCGCCGAAGAGCGCGCGGAGTTAGTAGATACATGCGGAACCGGAGGCGGCGGCCCGCGCACGTTCAATATATCCACTGGCGCGGCTCTGGTCGCAGCGGCAGCGGGTGCAAAGGTGGCCAAGCACGGCAACCGCGCCGTCACCTCACAGGCCGGCTCGGCTGACGTGCTGGAAGCGCTCGGCGTGCCCATCACACTGGGGCCGGAGTTGGCCGCCGCATGCCTGCGCGAAACCGGCTTCATGTTCCTGTTCGCGCCACTCTACCACCCGGCCATGAAGGCTGTAGGCCCCCTGCGTCGTGCGCTGGGCTTTCGCACCATTTTCAACCTGTGCGGCCCGCTCACCAACCCCGCCGGAGCCCGCGCTCAGGTCATCGGCGTTCTCGCTCCCAGCCGCGTGCTGCTGGTGGGCCGTGCACTAGCCGCGCTCGGTGCCACGCGCGCCTTCGTCGTCCACGGTACCGATGGAATTGACGAGCTGACTACGACGGGCGAGTCGGTCGTCGCGCGCGTCGAGCAGTCCTCCACCGGCACCACGCCCGAGCTGAAAGCCGCACGCATTACCCCTGAAATGGCAGGCCTTCCGCGCGCCACCCTCGAACAGTTTGAGGGCAGCAACATCGCGACCAACACTTCCCTGCTCTTCGACGTGATCACCGGCATTCCCGGCCCACGCCGTGACATCGTGCTGCTCAATGCCGCGGCGGCGCTGGTAGCCGCAGGCATTGCGCATGATCTGAAGGAAGGCGTGGCCCGCGGAGCCGAAGCCATCGACTCCGGCCTGGCCGCCGCAACGCTAGCCAAGCTGCGGCAGTTCGGCGAAAAGTACGGGAAGCAGTTGTAGCAAACCTGCCGGGCTTTGGTACAGTCAGCGCCCGGCAAGCGTATCGGCTTTCTTGTGCAGCCGTTGACAGGGAAAATCCGAGCCACTATTCACGGTCACGATCTTGAATGCGCTTTGGGTCCAGAAGGCCGGAGCCTTGGCGTCCATTTGCCCGCCCGGTGGAATTGGGTCATCGAACCAAATCGCACCAAGGCCGACCGTATAGCCTCGATAGCTACCCCAAAAGCTATCGTTGGTGGCATTGAGAACCTCGCATCTCACACCAGCATCGAAGATCTGATCGAAGTGTGCCAGCAACTGCTTGCGCGTGCGGACGTGGACCTTCCTGTGATCGATCCATGTGAGGAAGGGGTATTCCATCATGCCAGCAATCGCTTCGCGATCGTTGTTCTTGAGCGCCGCCTGTACTTTATTGAAAAACTCGAGTGCACGCGGGCAATCCGGACGTCCATCTTTCGGACACGGCTGATCCTGTGCGCTGCAGGGCAACAGAATTACGACGCAAAAGGCAAACAGCCCAACCAATCGACGAATCCCCATGCGCTGGGATTATAGCTTCACCCGCAGCATGGCAAGAGACTGCGTCCAACTCTGTGTAGCACGTCGCTGCCTGTGCTACTCTGCGCTCAACTAAGGAGATTGTTCATCATGCGCCCTTTTAGAAAGATGCTTAGCCTGATTGGAGGCTGTGCGCTGGCCGCAACAATGGCCGCGCAACAACCGGGCCAACCGCAACTGAAGATCGACTCGACCAACCGTACGCTCACGGTGACAGCAAACGACCGCGTGACGGCGGAACCGGAGATCGCAATCCTGCATGTCGGCTTCGATACCCAGCCGCAGGATGCGAAAGCGGCCTACGCGGAGGGTGCTCGGACTTCGAACGCCATCATTGCCGCGATCAAGGATGCGGGGATCCCTGAGAGCTCAATCCGCAGTGAATCGCAATTCCTGAATCGCGACTGGAGCAAGCCGCACAAGTTCAAGCTGACGCAACAATGGACAGTGAAAGTGCCGCCGGAACGGGCAGCCGAGATCCTCGACATCGCAGTGAGCGCGGGAGCCACCAACAGCGGCGAGATTGACTGGACGGTGAAGGACGAGCGCGCGCTCGAAACCCAGGCACTGGACAAGGCAGCAGCACGGGCAAGGCAGAACGCCGAGATACTGGCGAAGGGGATGGGGGTGAAGCTGGGGGCGCTGGTATACGTGAGCAACGAGGTAAATGCGATCGCCCTGCCGCGCGCGCTGAGCGTGAACAACTTCGCGATGGCCAAGAGTGCGGACCAGTCTGCGCCATTGGTGATCGAACCGCGCAAGGTGAGCCGCGAAGCTACGGTCTACGCAGTCTTCGCCATCGACTAGCGCGGAGAAATCGACCAGATTTACCATAGAGGCATGCCGTTTCCTATTCGTACCTGCGCCGTTTGTGGAGAGGAGTTTGAACTGAAGCCGGATAAACCTGGCTTCGCCAACCGCTGTCCTGCCTGCAGCGAAGCTGAAGAGTCCGACGCGCCCGGCTCGAGCCTGTCCAGCGCCGACAGTGAGCTGAACGCCGCACGCCGCGCCGCCATGCGCAACATGCTCTACCGCAAGGAAAGCTGACCCGCAACGCGCGACTCGGGATTCCGCTCGTTGCATCCTTCCGACGGGCGGTGCATCTTACTAATAGTTGTTTAAACGAATAAATGACCGCCCAGCCTGCGGCCACCGGAGGAAACACCCATGACCACCGCAACCCATCGCCAGCCCGCAATCTTTCTGCCGCATGGCGGCGGCCCCTGCTTCTTTATGGACTGGACATGGGGTCCAGCGGACACATGGCATGCCACCGAGCGTTTCCTGACCGGCCTGGCGGCAACGCTGCCCGAGCCGCCCAAGGCTCTGTTGGTCATCAGCGGCCACTGGGAGGAGCCGGCCTTTACCGCCAGCACCGCCGCGGCTCCCCAGCTGATCTTCGACTACTACGGCTTCCCCGAGCACACCTACCGGCTCACATGGCCCGCACCCGGAGACCCGGCACTGGCCGCGCGCGCAACCGATCTTCTGAAGCAGGCAGGCCTGCCCGCAGCCACCAGCCCCACGCGCGGCTTTGACCATGGCGTGTTTGTACCGCTCAATGTCGCGTTCCCTGAGGCGCAGATTCCCGCCGTCGCTCTGTCGCTCTCCGGCTCGCTGGACCCCGCGTTGCATCTGGCCGCTGGCCGCGCGCTCGCTCCCCTGCGCGACGAGGGCGTGCTCATCGTCGCGAGCGGCATGAGCTTCCACAACCTGCGCGTTTATCTTCGGTCGGAGACCCTGGAGCGGGCACGTACCTTCGACGCGTGGCTCACGAAGGCCGTCGAGTCACCGGCAGCAGAGCGTGACAAGCAGCTGGCCGCATGGCGTGAGGCTCCCTTTGCCGCTTATGCCCATCCACGCGAGGAGCATCTGATTCCTCTGATGGTGGCGGCAGGCGCCGGCGGCGATGCGCCGGGCAAACGAATCTTCTCCGATGAGCCGATGGACGCGACCATAAGCGCCTATCGCTTCGATTGATCCGTACGCACAGGCGCTGAGCAGGGTGTCGGTGCTAGAAAAAGCTGCGTAACGCGATGCCTGCGCCCGCTCCTGCCAGTATGATCCACGTGGCGTTCACCTCAAATGCGATGAGGAGGGCAGCGCTGGCTAGGCCCAGTGTCCAACTCCAAACGTCGACCAGCGCGCCACGGCCCAACGAGAACCCCACTTCGGCCATCAGGGCCACGGCAGCCACATTCACGCCATCCAGGAACGGTCCGGCCAGAGGCGACCGGCGCAGCCTCCCGGCCAACGCGCCCACTGCGGCGGCCAGAAAGAACGAAGGTAGAAAGATGGCCGCCGTGGCTACAGCCGCGCCCCGCCAGCCGTGCAGCAGATAACCTAGAAAGGTCGCGGTGGCAAACGCCGGCCCGGGCGTCACCTGGCCGGCGGTAACAGCATCCAGCAGTTGCTGCCCTGTGAGCCAATGCAGGCGGTCGACCAGATCGGCTTGGAGACACGCCAAGAGCACATAGCCGGAACCAAAAACCACCACGCCCAGTTTGGCAAAAACCAGTGCCATCGTCCCGAGTCCCAAACCGGGGACTCCGCCAGCTGCACCCAGAGGCAGCAGCGCGACACCAGCAGCGCGTCCAGACTGAGTGCTCTGCAACCGAATCGCAAGCAACAGCCCGCCGGCCACCAGCAGCACCGCAACCGGAGGCACCCCGGCAAACGCTGCCGCACCGCACGCTGCGCCTAAAAGGACCATGCTCCAGTGACGCAGAGCACGCCGGCCCAGCCGCCACACGGCCTGCGCCACAATTGCAACCATCACTGGTTTGGCGCCATAAAGCAGCCCCGCCACCTGCGGCAAATGGCCGTAGCGCACGTACGCCCAAGCCAGTGCCAGGGTGGCCAGGGAGGCAGGCAGGATGAAGCAGGCTCCCGCCACTACCAGCCCCACCCAGCCCGCGCGTATGTAGCCCAGTGCCATGGCCACCTGCGTGGAACTGGGGCCGGGCAGCAGGTTGCACCCACCTATCAGGTCGAGGAACTGCTCGTGAGTGATCCAGCCGCGGTGCTCCACAGCCTCGCGCTCCATCAGCGCAAGGTGTGCGGCGGGTCCGCCAAAACCAGTTACGCCCAGACGCAGGAACAGATGGAGGACTTCACCCAGGGACGAACGGGAATGGGACATGCGGTGGCTCTCAGCGCTGATACCACTGCTTCTTCCGGCCCAGCTTCAGGCCGCTGTCCACTAGAATGGCTGCGCAGCCGAAAAGCATGCAGAGGTCCGTACGCGCCTCATGCAGAAAGCTCAGAAAGCCGTAGTGGTTCAGCTTGGCCGGTTCGAAGCGGCAAAAGGGATGGCCGAGCAGAATCGGAATTTTTGTGGTCAGGATTGCCACCAGGATCACAGTCAGCAGCGCCAGCGCGGCGTCACCGGCATAGAGCCCCAGCAACAGCGCCGTGCCGGCCACAATCTCCACCACGGCCACCAGCGGGGCCAGCAAGCCGGGCAGGGGAAATCCTATATGCGCAAAGCGTCCGACGCCCAGTTCCCCCGGCTGCGTGAACTTGAGAATGCCCTCGATCAAAAACACCAGTCCCACAATCACGCGGATCAGAATAATGGGAAGGTTTTTGCGCATACAGAATCTCTCCGGTCAGGAAGAAGAATACTCCTCGTTGGTTGCCTAATCAGTGAACCTCCATTACGCAGGCTCGCCCAACAGACGCTCAATTGCCGTGACGAGAGTCTCGGGCTTACGCACCGTGGCAAAACGCGCCACCACCCGGCCTTTGCGGTCGACCAGAAATTTTGTGAAATTCCATGAAATGCGCCCTATGCCAAAAAATCCCCGGCGGCTCTGCTTCAAAAATTGATACAGAGGATGCGCGCCGGGGCCGTTGACCTCGATCTTGGAGAAGACGGAAAAACTCACTCCGTAGTTCTGCTTGCAAAAGACGCTGATAGCGTCTTCCGAACCGGGTTCTTGCTTGCCGAACTGGTTGCAGGGGAACCCGAGCACGACGAGTCCGCGCTCCTTATAGGTGCGATACAGCTGTTCGAGCCCCGCGTACTGCGGAGTGAAGCCGCAGCGACTGGCCGTGTTCACGATGAGCACTACGTGCCCCCGACAGGCACTCAAATCGATCAAGCGGCCGTCCAACAGGGGCGCCGAAAAGCCATAGATGTCGCCGGCTGACTCAGATTTGCTGTTTCTCACAGTTTCCCCCCCGTGTCCAAGGATGTCATGTCCCGATCTTCCGCGTCTAAGAGAAAGCTGCGCAATCGCCTGGCACATGCCCGTGCAACTCCGGCCAGTCTGCAAGCCCGGACCCGCCCGGCTCCGGTAGACTGAGATAGGTTCCCGCCGGGACCCGGCTCGTGCCTGCAAGCGTTGGCTGCGGTGCGGGGTTCTGAGGATTAGGGTTTGGTTCCTGACCAAGGACTTCTCCAGGGTTTGGGTGGGGAGGGTACGGTCAAATATAATCAACCTTTCCTTGAAGCCGTTCCAGATTTTACGTAATGAGGGTGTGCATATTCTTCCCGTGAAGCCTTACCAAGGACCGCACCAGTACTTGTGCTCGCCGCAGGACCCCAGCCCGGTGAAGATCAAGCACGCTTCCATTGACCGCGCAATGCGGCTTTCCGCCCGCCTGGCACGCCTGTTACTTCTGCTCGTTCTGGCGCTGTCGGCCGTGAGCGCACTCGCTCAGGGGGGAGAGACTGTCGACCAGATCCGCGTGATCGGCAATCGGCGCATCCCCAAAGAGACCATCCTGGCGCGCCTGTTTACACACGCTGGCGACGCCTACGATCCGATCTCGATTGAACGCGACTTCAACTCCCTGTGGAATACAGGCTACTTTGAAGACCTGCGCATCGAGCGCGAAGACTCCGAGAAGGGCATCATCCTCAATGTCTTCGTCCGTGAGCGGCCCACCATCCGCGAGATCAACTACAAAGGCAACAACTCGGTCAGCACCTCCGACATTCTGGACGCTTTCAAGAAACAGAAGGTTGGCCTGTCGGTGGAAGGCCAGTTTGACCCCACCAAGATCAAGCGTGCAGAAGCAGTGCTGCGTGAGCTTCTGGCCGAGCACGGCCACCAATTCGCCACCATCAAGACCGAGGTCAAAACCATCCCCCCGGCCTCGGTGCAGGTGAACTTCAACATCAAGGAAGGCCCGGTAGTGAAGGTGGGCGAGATCCACTTCACTGGCAATGAGCACATCAACGCGCTGACGCTGCGCCGCTCGATGAAAAACCTGAAGCCCATCGGCATTCCCCACTCGATCATCCTCGAGAACCTCTTTGCCAAGACCTACGATGCCAGCAAGCTTGAAGAAGACTCCGAGCGCGTGCGCCAGGCCTACCGCGACAAGGGCTACTACACCGCGGCAGTCGAAGACCCCAAGACGCAGATTCGCGACGAGGGCGGTCTGAACTGGTTCACTTTCCGCCCCAACAAGGGCAAACGTATCGACATCCTCATGCCCGTGGAAGAGGGGGCCCGCTATCGCCTGGGTACCATCACCTTCACCGGCAACAAGGCCGTGACCAACACCAAGGCGCTACGGGCTACCTTTGAGGTGAAGGATGGCGACTGGTTCAATGCCACGATGATCGGCAAGGGCCTCGAGAACCTGAAGAAAGCCTACGGCCAGCTCGGCTACATCAACTTCGGCGCCATCCCCAAGCCGGTGTTTGACGAAGCCAAGAAGACCGTCTCGCTGCAGATCGACATCGACGAAGGTAAGCCTTTCTACGTCTCGCGCATCGAGTTTGAGGGCAACACCATCACGCGCGACAAGGTCATTCGCCGCGAGCTGCTCCTTGAAGAGGGCCAGGTCTACAACTCCCAGTTATGGGAGTACAGCTTGCTGCGCCTCAACCAGCTGGAGTACTTCGATCCGCTCAAGGTGGAGCAGGACTCCGAGGCACACCAGAACCCCGAAGCCGGTACCGTGGACCTGCTGCTGAAGGTCAAGGAAAAAGGCAAGAACTCGATCGGTCTGAACGGCGGCGTCAGCGGCCTGTCGGGCGCCTTCCTCGGCCTGAACTACCAGACCAACAACTTCCTCGGCCTGGGCGAAACCCTCAGCGTGCAGGCGAATCTGGGCAGTGTCAGCCGTCAGTTCCTGTTTGGCTTCTCGCAGCCCTACATCCGCAACCGCCCTATGAACGTGGGCTTCCAGATCTTCAACAACAAGCAGGACTTCAACGCCGCCAAGAACTACCAGTCCACTACTGGTGCATCGGCCAACCTGACCGCTGCCCAACAGTCGCTGACGCAGAACTACAACCAGGCCTCCACCGGTCTGAACTTCTCCATCAGCTACCCGCTCCGGCGCCACGCCTTCCAGCGTGTGGGCTTCACCTATTCGCTCACCCGCTCCTCCATCTCCGCGTTCAGCACCGCGTCGCAAACGTTCTTCCAGACCATCAGCTTCCGGTCTGGCATTCAGAGCTCGAACGCCCTCGAAGGCATCGTGGCCAGCACGGCGTCGTTCAGCTATAGCTACAACACGATCAACAACCCGCTCCGTCCGCGCAACGGTAAGGAAATCTCGGCGCTGTTCCAGGTCTCCGGTCTCTACGGCAACGTGCGCTATATCTCGCCCTCACTGGCATACAAAAGCTTCCGCTCGATGCACTACCTGACACCGTCGGCCAACGGGCGCAATGTATTGGGTCTGCGTGCCCAGCTCAGCTACGTCCGCGGCTTCGGCGGCGACGTAGCTCCGCCGCAGAACCGCTTCTACAGCGGCGGCGAGGCGGACCTGCGTGGCTTTGACGTCCGCGCGGCCATGCCCTACGGCTACGTCCCCAACCGCGTGACTGTGCAGCTGACCAACCCGGACGGCTCCTGTGTTCCGCGCGACCCCAGCAACACGCAGCTAAACCAGTGCATCAAGGTGCCCATCCCGGTCTACGGCATCGCCTCCATAGGCGGCGACACAACCTTCACCACTAATGCTGAGTACCGTATCCCGATCGCCGGGCCCGTCACGTTCTCGTTCTTTGATGACTTTGGCATCGTGGCCGCGCTGGATAAGGGCCAGCTGAAGCAGAGCCCCGAGGGCTTCGCCTCGCTCACCGCTCCGCTCTATGGCTGCCCGGTCTACAACAACGGCTCTTGCCAGGGCGGCATTCCTGGAAGTCAGGTCGGCTTCGAGCGTGATATCCATCCCGTGGCCGGCACCAACTTTGTTCCGCGCATGTCGCTCGGTGCGGAGTTGGGCGTTATCATGCCGATCGTCAACGCACCCTTCCGCTTGTACTTCGCCTATAACCCGCTGCGCCTCTATGAGCGCCCCTATTGCAACCTGGGCACGGGCAGCAAGGTGCAGAGCTGCTCGGCACAGTTGATCACCCGCGATATGTTCCCGACCGGCGGCGCCGGCGACTACACCTACGAGGAAGTTGTCTCCGCGTACGGAGCGCAGAACCTGTTCCGCGAGCCCCGCAAGACCTTCCGCCTGACCGTTTCCACCACTTTCTAGCCTCATGGCATCGACGCCGCGCTCCGAACTCAACGGGGCGCGGCGTTTTCACTTAAGGAGATTCCCTTCAATGAACTCACTCACCACATGGACAGCCGCTCTGCTCTGCGCCGGTGCGCTGGGTGCAGCCGCGCAGGCCCCGGTCGCCGAGCCCGTCGCGAAGGTCGGCGTCATCGCCTTCCAGACCGCAGTCACGCAGACGAACGAGTTCCAGCGCGACTTCGCGGATCTGCAGAAGAAGTACGAGCCCAGGCGGCAGGAACTGAAGACCCTTACCGACCAGATCGACGCACTCAAGAAGCAACTGCAGACACAGGCCGATGCGCTCAGTGACGCCGAGCGCGAGAGCCGCAGCAAGAGCATCAGCGACAAGGAAAAGCATCTGCAGCGCACCCAGGAAGACGACCAGAACGACTTCCAGCAAGACATGGAAAAGACCTTCAACGCAGTGGCTTCCAAGGTGGGCGATGTGCTCATCGCCTATTCCCAGGAACGCGCTTATACCCTGGTACTCGACGGCGGCAGCGAGGAGGCTCAGGTGGTGCTCTACGCCACCAACGGCATTGACCTGACCAAGGCCGTGGTCGACGCCTATAACGCGAAGTCCGGTGTGCCGCCACAGGCCTCCGCACCCACCACCCCGGCGACCAAGCCTGCTGCGCCCCGCGCGCAACGTCCCGCCGCACAACACTAAGCGCCCGCACAGAATTACTCAACAGAAGGGGAGCCCGTAAGCTCCCCTTCTTCGGGCACGCCGCAATTGCCGCAGAACGCTGCGGGGCGGCGTCCGTACCGGCCGCGGGCCGCGGTCATGCCGTATAATTCCATCTAGTTCCTGCTGATGTCTCCATCCGCGTCTTTTTCGCTTTGCTCCAGCCTGAGCGGGGCCCCCCAAGAAAGAGCGTGAGGTTTCTCAGGAGGCACAGGTTTGTTTGCGCTCTTGGGCGCGACCATTGATCCAGGACTTCCGAAGGAGTTTTCTACTCGCATGAAGCGCTCGCTTGCACTCGCACTTACCTTGGCCTCGGGCTTTGCCCTGAATGCCGCCGCTCAAGTTCCTGCCGCTCCCACCGCCGCCGCGGCTCCTGCCGCCGGGCCCGCCAAGATTGCAGTTGTTGCGTTCCAGGTGGCCGTGGCACAAACCAATGAAGGCCAGCGCAGCTTCGCCGACCTGCAGAAGAAGTACGATCCCAAGCGCCAGCAGCTCAAGGTGCTCAGCGACGAAGTCGACTCGCTCACCAAGCAGTTGCAGACCCAGGGCGACAAGCTGAGCGAGGCCGAGCGCGCCAGCCGCGCCAAGACCATCGACGACAAGAAGAAGCAGCTGCAGCGTGAAGCTGAAGATGCGCAGAACGACATGCAGCAGGAGATGCAGGAGCTTTACAACACCCTGGCTTCCAAAGTGTATGACGTGCTCGCCACCTACTCCCAGCAGCACGGCTACACGCTGGTGCTCGATGTGGCTCAGCAGCAGACGCCTGTGCTCTATGCCAGCGAGTCAACCAACATCACCAAGGCCGTCATCGACGCCTACAACGTGAAGTCGGGTGTGCCCGCTCCGCCGGCGCAGCCTGCAGCGGCTCCGGCCCCAAAGGCTCCCGGCGCAATCAAGTAACTTTTGATCTGCCAAGCAACACTAAGGCCCCGCACGCGGGGCCTTAGCTATTGGCGTCATAGGCTATGGAAACGCAACTCGGCCGCAGCGCTTTTTGAAATAGAAAATCAACACCAGTCCTGTGGAAAAAATTGCGGATTTCTTCTCCGCCGAAGAGCCGGAATCCGGGGATTTACCCCTTGCCAAGAATGCTACTGGTCTGATAAGCGAAATAAATCATTATTAATCTGCTAGAAGCAACAGCGACCACAAATATCACACTGCCCTGCAAACCGCGTTCCGGAAAGCCAGGCTGCGGCAAGCTTTCCACAGTTCGCCTTTACAAAGCGACTAAAATCGGATGTGCCAAATTGTCGAATTGTCGGCTATTTCTGCTGGTCTTCGCCTACCCTGAGAACCGCCAGGAACGCCTCTTGCGGAATATCTACCTTACCGATCCGCTTCATGCGCTTTTTGCCTTCCTTTTGTTTCTCCAGCAGCTTGCGCTTGCGCGAGATGTC
>DCFV01000028.1:13443-15780 GCA_002314435.1 Acidobacteriaceae bacterium UBA1795
CGCTTGCGCGAGATGTCGCCGCCATAGCACTTGGCTAGCACATTCTTGCGCAGGGCGCTTACCGTCTCGCGGGCTACGATCTTGGCCCCGATGGCTGCCTGGATGGCGACCTCAAACTGCTGCCTGGGTATCAGCTCGCGCATCTTGGCTACCAGCGCCTTTCCGCGCTCGTAGGCAAAGTCGCGGTGCACGATGATCGACAGTGCATCCACGGGCTCACCTGAGACCAGGATGTCCAACTTCACCATCGGCGATTCCCACTCGCCAGCAAGTTGGTAGTCGAGTGACGCGTAGCCCCGCGAGATTGACTTCAGCCGGTCGTAGAAGTCAAGCACAATTTCGTTCAGCGGCAGTTCGTAAGTCAGCATCACGCGCGTCGGAGTCACGTATTCAAAGTTGACCTGCCGCCCGCGCTTCTCTTCCACCAGCTTGAAGATGCCGCCGACGTATTCCTCGTTCGTGAGGATTTTGGCCGTGATCACAGGCTCGCGAATCGTCTCGATATTCGTGGGTTCGGGCCAGCGTGAGGGGTTGTCTACCTCAAGCACCGTGCCGTCAGTAAGCGTGATGTGGTAGCGCACACCCGGCGCAGTCGTAATGAGATCGAGTTCGTACTCGCGCTCCAGCCGCTCTTGGATAATCTCCATGTGCAGCAGCCCGAGGAAGCCGCAGCGAAATCCGAAGCCCAGCGCCGCCGAGCTCTCCGGCTCGAAAAAGAATGACGAGTCATTCAGCCGCAGCTTTTCGAGCGCATCGCGCAAGAGCGTGTGCTCGTGTGAATCCACGGTATAGAGGCCTGAGAAGACCATCGGCTTGATGTCTTCAAAGCCGGGCAGTTGCGTAATTGCTGGCTGCGCATCGTCAGTTACCGTGTCTCCGATGCGCGTATCTGAAACATTCTTGATCGTAGCGGCGAAGAATCCGACTTCACCCGCGCGCAGTTCGCCAATCTCAACGGGTTTGGGCATCAGCACGCCCATCGAGTCGACGTCGAAAACTTTACCGTTGGACATGAAGCGGATGCGCTGGCCCTTGCGCATTGTTCCCTGCATCACGCGCACCAGCACAATGACGCCGCGATACGCATCGAACCACGAGTCGAAGATGAGCGCCTGTAACGGCGCGTCCGGATCGCCCTTGGGCGGAGGCAACCGGTGCACAATTGCCTCAAGCACATCTTCCACGCCTTGGCCCGTCTTTGCACTTACGGGAATCGCGTCCGTCGCGTCCAGGCCCACGGCCTGCTCAATGGCTTCTTGCGTGCGCGTAATGTCGGCCGAGGGCAGATCGATCTTGTTAATTACGGGAATGATTTCGAGACCGTGGTTGATGGCCAGATAGGCGTTGGCCAGTGTCTGTGCCTCCACGCCCTGACTCGCATCCACCACCAGCAGCGCACCCTCGCACGAAGCCAGGGAACGTGAAACCTCGTAGCTGAAGTCCACATGGCCCGGCGTATCAATCAGATTCAACTGATAGGTGTTGCCATCATGCGCCTTGTACATCATGCGCACGGCGTGCGCCTTGATGGTGATGCCGCGCTCGCGCTCGAGATCCATGGCGTCAAGAATCTGCGCCTGCATCTCGCGCCCGGTCACCGAGCCAGTGATTTCGAGCAGTCGATCACTCAGCGTCGACTTTCCGTGGTCGATGTGGGCAATAATCGCGAAGTTTCTAAGGAAGTGTGAGTCCATGAGGGGTCGGGAGAAGAGGACAAATGCGCCCTTCTACGCGCGATGCCTCCATGGCATAGCTTATCATCGGCACAGGGCCTTCTTTCGCAATGAGATGTCCTGTTCGCGGCCCTTGGCTGCGTAGTTTTGTTGAGTCGCTCATGAGCAAAGCCTTGTACCGCATCGTCTCGTGCACAGCCCTGGCCAGCGTATTGGCCGGCTGCACGCCCACCGAACACACCAGCGCGCCTCAGAAGGCCGCCCCCCGGGCCACCGCGCCCACTCTGCCGGCGCAGCCGCAGACGCCAGCGCCAGCGCCGCAGAAGGCAATGCTCTCCCCACAGCAGCAGCGCGTACAGGTGCTGATTGACCAGGTAGAGAAAGCCTATGCCGAAGGCCAGGCAGACTATCGCAAAGGCGATGTGACGGCGGCCAAAACAGCCTTCGATCGCGCAGTGGACCTCATGCTCACGAGCGGCATCGACATCAAAAGCGACCCGCAACTGCAAGACGAGTTTGACCGCATCGTGGACGGCGTGAACGGCCTCGAAATGGAAGCGTTGAAAATCGGCAACGGCTTCGTTCCCAAAATTGAGCCGACGCCGGCCGAAGCCGCCAACGACGTCACCTTCGAAGTCGATCCCAATGTGCTGGCTAGGGCGCA
>DCFV01000028.1:16119-24678 GCA_002314435.1 Acidobacteriaceae bacterium UBA1795
TCTACATCAACTTCTTCGCCAACACCAAGAAGGGGCACTACACGCTACTGCATGCCTTCCAGCGCAGCGGCCGCTATCGCAATATGATTCAGCGCGTGATGGCCGAGGAGGGAGTGCCGCAGGACCTGATTTATCTGGCCGTTGCCGAGTCCGGATTCAACCCGCGCGCGCTCAACCCCGGCTCGCACGCGGGCGGCATGTGGCAGTTCATGCCCAACGACAAGTTCTATGGTCTCGCGCGGACCCCGTATGTCGACGAGCGCTTCGATCCGGAGAAGTCAACACGCGCTTACGCTCGTTACATGAAGTACATCTACAACCAGTTGGGCGACTGGTACCTGTCGATGGCCGCCTACAACTGGGGCACCGGCTCGATACAACGCGCCGTGGAGAAGACCGGCTACGCCGATTTCTGGGAGCTCTACAAACGCAACAACCTGCCCGCTGAGACAAAAAATTACGTGCCGGAGATCCTCGCCGCCATCATCATCGCCAACCACCCCACGCAGTACGGCTTTGACGACCTCATGCTCGACCCGCCGGTCATCACCGATACCGTCACGATCAATTACCCGGTGGACATGCGGCTGGTCTCTGACATCGTGGACGCGCCAGTGGACGAACTGGTGGCGCTGAATCCGAGCCTGCTGCGCATGGTCACACCGACGGACGGGTCTTTCGATCTGCACCTTCCCGCCGGCACCGCGATCCTTTACCAGCGACGCATCGAGCAGGTCCCCGAATCGCGCCGCGACGCCTGGCGCTACCACCGCGTACAGCCGGACGACACACTGGCTTCCGTTGCGCACGCCTTCCACGTGGATGCGTCTGAACTCGCCGCCGCCAACCAGATGCACGATGGCGATAAGCTCGACGGTGTTGAGGCGCTGGTTGTGCCCACTCCTCCCGCTGTCGAACGCGCCTCACGCACGAGCGGCATGTTCTACACCACGCACCGCGGCGATACGCTGGTCTCCATCGCCGACCGCTTTGGTGTCTCACTCACGCAGCTGCGGAGCTGGAACAATCTGAGCGGCGTCAAGGTGGCGTCAGGCCGCCGGCTCCGCATCGCCGCCCCGACGCAAGCGATACGCACCCGCACCAGCAGCCGTCGTCGCTCTGCCTCTGCCAAGGCGGACGATGAGCCCGCGTCGTCATCCGCATCCCAATCCAAGACTGGCAGCCGCAGCGCTTCACGTGGGGCTCACACGACAAAAGCCGCTCCAGACGCTGTGAAGAGCAGCAGCAAGGCAGGCTCGAAGGCTGTCGCAAAGTCCGGCGCCAAAACCAACACCCCGTCGTCGACGCACAAAAAGACGCACCGCCACTCACACGCTTCCAACTGACGTCGGCTTTCTGGACCAAATATTGCCAACGGCTATACACACCTGCTTCTTTTGATAGCTTTTCCAACAAACCTGTTGCTACAATAGCTCCGCATGCAATGCAATTATGATTGCGCTGCAGATTAGCAAGACCCCTAATGCGGGCAGCGGCAAGCCGCTGGAGGAATCGGATGCAAGAAGTGTTCAGGATGTACGCGATGAGTGACGGCAGCCCGGATGCGGAGCCGCTCGGGCTCGACTCCGATCACGAAGACGATTTTGAAGAGGACGATGAAGTGGAAACCTCCAGCGTGCTCACCTCCTCGGATGACGACGAGGGAGTAGTGGAAGAAGCCATCATTGTTTTGACCGAAGTTCCCTCGCCCGAGCCTGCAGCCAAGCCTGTAAAGGCTGCCCCGGCAAAGAAGCCAGCGAAGAAGGCTGTAAAGAAGGCCGCAAAGAAGGCTCCCGCAAAGAAGCCTGCGGCCAAGAAAGTTTCCGCGAAAAAAACTGCCAAAAAAGCTCCTGCAAAAAAGGCGGTCGCGAAAAAGGTTGTGGCCAAGAAGGCCGCAAAGAAGTCCGCCAAAAAGAGCACCGGCGCGAAGGGCGGAAAGGTCGTAGCCAAGAAGGCTGCGGTCAAGCGCGCCACCAAACCCACCAAAAGAGGTATCAAGTTGGCCGTTAAGAAAGCAGCAAAGAAGGCTCCCGCCAAGAAGGCAGTTGCGAAGAAGGCTCCTGCAAAGAAGGCGGCGAAGAAGGCAGTTGCAAAGAAGGCTCCTGCGAAGAAGGCAGCCAAGAAGGCTCCTGCCAAGAAGAAGTAACCACAGGCAACCGCAGTACAAGGCAAGCAAAAGAGCCCGGCATCGCGCCGGGCTTTTTTGCGTCTGAACTCAGTCGATCAGGCTGCCTCAGTGCCTGCCGTCAGTTGCCGCAGGTGCCATCGCTGGTGGACAACGTAATCTTCGATGAGAAAGCGCAATTTCACCGGCGCGTCATCACCCACCGCACAGCTCGCCTCCAGTCGCTCGGAGGGAATGCGATCCACGATTGCGATGAGGAGTTCGTGCTCGGCCTCCCACCAGCCCAGCAGCGTGGCCCAGGGCTGCTCGGCGTAGCCATGGGCTGCCACCCACGCATCCTGCGCGTACCGCGGACCGGCGTAGGCACCCTCACTGGCCGCACGCACAAAGCGCTGGCGATTGTTGGTCGCTGAGTCCAGAAGGTGACCGACAATCTGCTTGCGCGTCCAGCCGCTGTCGCGCCACGGCACATCCGCCAGTTCAGCGGGCAGCGCCAGCAGCGTGCTGTGCACGTCATCCAGCTCCGTGCAAAACCACTGCGCCAGTTGCTCGGGCATTCCGTCAGCCTTTCTACTTTTTCAATTCCGCCAGCGCCGCCAACACCTCTTCGGAATGGTGGGAGGGATTCACCTTGGTCCACACCTTCACGATCTTTCCATGCGGATCGATGAGGAACGTATTGCGATTGGCAATCGTCATCGTGCCAAAGTGGCCAAGCGAACCGTACGCGTCCACCACCTTGTGCTCCGGGTCGGCCAGCAGGCGGAAGGTCAGCCCTTCCTTGGTGCAGAACTGTTTATGACTGTCTGGTGTATCCACGCTCACGCCCAGAATCACAGCGTCATCGGCCTCGAACTTGGCCAGATCGCGCTGGAAATTGTGCGCCTCGATGGTGCAGCCCGTGGTCATGTCCTTGGGGTAGAAGTAGAGGACCACCCACTTGCCGTGGAAGCTCTGGAGCGCGATCTGTGAGCCGTCCTGTGACGGCAGGGTGAAGGTGGGTGCGGGCTGCCCCACAGTGGGCATCGTTTCATCGGCTGCAAGCAACACGCCGCTGGAAACCACAACCGCCAGTGCGGCCGCGGCAACAGATAGCATCAGCTTCTTCATGAGAGGAACCTCCGGGAATTCGATAGGGAGAGCGCCGGGTCACCCGCGAAAGGGGCCGCTGGACCGGCATCGTCGTGCGCAACCAGTATCAGCGCTGCACGGCCACAATGGCAATGCCTGCCTCGGCCGCGCGCTTCAACAACGCCTCGCGGTCGAACAGCAGAGTGCGCCCGGCCTCCACTGAAAGACAGCTGGCACCGGCAGCAATCATCGTCTCCACCGTGCGAATGCCAATCACTGGCACGTCGAAGCGCATATCCTGGTTGGGCTTGGCGATTTTGACCACCGTAAGGTGGCGCTCAAGCGTCGATGCTTCATCCTCGAGCGACTGCATCAGCCGGCCGGCGCGCTCGATGGCGGCATCGGTGCCTTCCATCGCTTCCACGGCCACGCAAGCCTGTGCGGCAACCACCACCGTCTGCCCGATGTCGAAGCCTGCGACAGCGCGCGCCACGTTCATCCCGTACTCGATGTTCTTGCGCTCTTCCTCGTCCGGCGCGCGCTCGGTCAGCACACCCTCCTGCGCCAGCAACGGCTCCAGAAATGCCGTCGAACTGATCAGCTCGATGCCCTCGTCACCCAGTACCTTGGCCACTGCGCCCAACAGCATATCTGTATTGCGCGTGCGCAGATTAAGCAGCAGCTTGGCCAGCCGCCAGTCGGGCCGGATCGAGCTGAATATCTGCTTGTGCTTGACTTGGCCCGCCATCACCGCACGGGTCACGCCTTCTTTGTGAAAGGTCTCAATCAGCCGCGACAGCTCGCCCAGCGAAAGCCAGTGCACGCTGATCCCAGCATCGCTGGCAGCGCGCTCGTTGATCTCCGCATCCGTCTCTTCACGAATCGCCGCCACTGCGACAGCTAGGCCCTGGGCCCGCGCCGCATCGAGCAGAAGAAACGGAAAGCGCCCGTTGCCGGCGATCAGTCCCAACTTCATTTAATGATTCCGCGCTGGCTGCGCTCAACGAACTCGGCCAGAATCGCCGCATCGCCGCCTGTCATCGCCTTGATCTTTTCGAGCGCCTGCGAGGTATTGAGCTTGGCCGCGAGCAGGTAGCGGAAGGCCTTCTGCAGCGTCTGCAGCCGCTCTGGCGAAAAGCCGCGCCGCGAGAGCCCCACTTTGTTGATGCCAAAAGCCCGGTTCTCGCGCCGCGCCGAGGTCAGCGAAAACGGCAGCACATCTTGCGTCACGATGGTTCCGCCGCCGATGAATGCATACTGCCCCACAGTGCAGAACTGGTGGACCGGGCAGAATGCACCAACGCTCGCGTAGTCCTCGATGGTGACGTGTCCAGCCAGTGTGGCGCAGTTGGCCAGGATGCAGTGGCTGCCCACTTGGCTATCGTGTCCGATGTGCACATAGGCCATCAGCAGGTTGCCCGAGCCGATGCGCGTGACGCCCCCACCCTTGGTTGTGCCGCGGCTGATGGTCACGCTCTCGCGGATCGTGTTGTCGTCGCCGATTTCGGTTTCGGTTGGTTCGCCGCCGTACTTCAAATCCTGCGGCGCCACTCCGACAGCGCAAAAGGGATAAAACGTGTTGCGTGCACCGATACGGGTGCGGCCGTCCAGAACCACGTGCGATACCAGCACGCACTCTTCGCCCAGCACCACATCCGGCCCGATGGTCGAATACGGCCCCACCGTGCAGGACGCGGGAACCACCGCTCCCTCGGCGACAATCGCGCTGGGATGAATGCTCACTCCGCAGTCACCGTTGTTATCGGCACCACGGCAGGCTCATCGCCGTGAGCCTTGCGTTCACGCGCCCGTGTCACCACCTGGCAGGTGAGCGTAGCCTCGCAGGCCAGCTTGCCATCCACCATCGCACGGCCCAGGATGCGGCCCGCACGGGTGCGGAAGGACAGCACTTCCACTTCGATGCGCAACTGGTCGCCCGGCGTCACCGGGCGGCGGAATTTGGCGCGTTCAATACCCGTGAACACAACCAGCTTCTCGTGGCGATCCGGCAGCTCGTGCATCATGATGATGCCGCCCGCCTGTGCCATCGCCTCCACCACCAGCACGCCCGGCATGATGGGGTAGCCGGGGAAATGCCCCTGGAAGAACGGCTCGTTCATGGTCACGTTTTTGATGGCCACCAACCGCTTCGTGCGCTCGAACTCGATAATGCGGTCGATCAGCAGAAACGGATAACGGTGAGGAAGAAAGTCCAGGATTTCCTGGATATCGAACGTCATTCTCTGGCTCCAGGCAGCGTGCAGCCCAGCCGCATCGCGCTCGTCAGAGATTATATCGAAGCTCGCACCGCTACTTCTTTATTCGCCGCGCGGTCGCGTCCACGTCCCAGAAGTCCGCTGGCAGTTCCTGGTTGTACTCGACCTTGTCGATGTAGTACTGGCGCACCATTTCTCCATTCTTTGAGCGCGTAATGCTCAGTGGCGTGGGGAATCCTTGAATTATCTGGTAGCCCGCGTATTCCTCAGTGTCGGTGTTCTTGTCCTTGTACTCCGGGTCGCGCCATTTAAAGCTGCGGCTTAGCGGCAGGTGCGTCTGCTCGTCGGTCTGGATGGTGATTGACTCGTTCTCAGCAGAGATCAGCGTCACCTGGTCGGCCATGTGGCGCGCGGCCATGCGTTTCCCCTCATAGATGAGGATCGTCTTCGGGTCCTTCATCCATGCCTTCACGGCTGTTTCGATGGAGTGATCACGCCGCCGCAGGACTTCGTCCAACAGGTCGGCGGGGATGGCCTTCTTGCCGCGGTAGGTCACCTCCCACCCCTCGCGGCCCACGTAGAACTCCACTACGTCGCGGTGCTTGGTTACATCGGTCCGATCGTGGTCCGGCCACTGGTGATACTGCCACAAGTCCGTAGTGCCCAGGTTTGGCTGACCATGGAAGAACGCGGCCACGTGCCCCTTCTGCATCACGTTGCGGATATTGAGCCAGGCATCGCCGCCCATCGCCTTCACCATGGCGTTCAGCACAGCGCGTGCCTGCTCGGCGTTCTGCGCGGCGTCGTCCGCGCCCTGCGCTCGTGCCACCCGCGGAACAAGCAGTACCACCATCAGTGTCATTGCCAGAACCATGCGCATCTTCATCGTCGTCATCCTACCAGCACTGCGCCACCGTTCACATTCAGTACTTCGCCACTGATAAAGCCTGCCAAGGGCGTGCACAGAAACAGCACCGGCCCGGCGATCTCCCGCGCCGCCGCCGGCCGGCCCAGCGGAATTCCCGCTGCGACCTTCGGGCCCAGTTCGGCATCTTGCAGCGTCGCGGCCGACATCTCTGTCGCCACCCAGCCCGGCGCAACGCAGTTCACGTAGATGCCCCTCGGCGCCAGCTCGCTCGACAGACTCTTGGTGAGACTGATCAGCGCGCCTTTGGTCACGGCGTAGTCGGCGTGGTTGGCCTCACCGCGCTGACCCGCCGTAGAGCTGATGAGCACAATGTGGCCCCTGGCGCTGTCAGTGCTCACTGGAGACGGCCCTTGCAACTCCATCTGCGTGACTGCGGCCTGCGCCAGCCCGAAGACCGAGTCGAGGTTGACGGCAACCGTGCTCCGCCATTGGTCCTCGGTCATCAATTCGATAGGGACATCTTCCGGAGGCCAGATCCCGTGGTTCGCCACCAGGACATCCAGCCGGCCAAAGGCTCGCACCGTTGCGCCCACTGCCGCCCAGCCGTCCGCCGGCTTGCCAAGCTCCTGCTCCAGGGCGATGCACCGCACTGGACCGCCGCATTCCTCCATCAGCGCCAGCGCCTGCTCCTTGGCCTGTCTATACGTGAAGACCACCCGCGCGCCCGCAGCGGCAAACAGCCGAACCGTCTCCGCACCAATACCACGCGAACCACCCGTGATCAGCGCTACCTTGCCTTCCAGCGATAAGGACACTCCCGCCGTAGGCACACGCTAAAACATTGTCTTGACATATGTCGATAAGGCCCGCCGGGGATGCATGGCGCGTGGCCCTGGAGCAGTGGACCGCAGCGGCCGGTTTAGATTGCCCGCAGCATGCGCACAGGCAGGTAGAAAAGTGCGCCGATCAGTTCCAGCACGCCGCCCACTGCAATGCCGACTATGCGAAACGGCAGCAGCACCAACCACACAAGCGGATACAGCACCAGTGCCAGCAATGCCAGCGGCCAGCACAGGATAAGCAGGATGCAGAACAGGAAGAATTTCGCCATGATCTCAGCGCCTCGCCACCCCCGGTTGCGCAACTCTGCAAGTTGCTGGAAGTGGCACACAGGATCATACGCGCAATTCGCCGGGGCAGTTCCCTTTTCAATTGCGTTAGACAACCGCCGCTGGCGTATTGTGCGGGCGCCTTACGGTGCGCCTTTTCGTCCGGCCTTTTCACGCTCCGCCAGCAGTTTCTTCCGCTCCCGGATGAGTCTCGCCCGTTCCTTCTCCGGCAGCGCCAGTACAGTCCGCGTCCGCTTCGGCAGCTTCTCAAAGATGAGCGTATGCGCCCGCCGTAGCTCATCCTCAATCTGTCGCGAACGTAGGACGTTCCAGCGCTCTACCGTGACCCAATAGGCCTTTTCCAAATACGGCGAAGCCCGAATGCCATCGATTTCAAGCAGTTCGTGAAACCGCTCCGCCCCGCAGTGGAACCACAGCACCCCCGTCCCGGTGCCATCCAGATCGGTCATGGCAAACATCTTGCCGCCGATGGCGCGGTCGCCTGCCCAGTAAACCAGGTGGTGGCCCCAGTTCAGCGTTTCCGCCACGTGGGGCAAGGCCAGGCAGATTGCACGGATGCGCTCGTTATCCATCGCCGCCCCCCAAAAACCCGCCTTCAACCTTCCACCGCGGGTATCAAAATTGAGCCTCAAACGCGTGGATGCGCCGCTCCTGCTCCCACTGCGCCGTGGCCTTCTGGCTGCTGTCGAGGAATGTCTTGCAGGCCGAAGCCGGGTGGTCATAGCCCAACACCTGCGCACGGCAGGGCTCGGCCGCCGTGGTGAATACGTCCGGCGAAGCCCACAGGCTCGCCCCCGGCAGGAAGTTGTGCTCCATGCCGGTGCGCGCCAGCTGCTTCAGGTCTGCGTAGCTCAGGTGATAGTCCAGCGCCGCGCGCACATACTCATGCGTAATCTCAATACGACTCACGCCCTCGTCGTCCGTGGAGAGCGCCACCGGCACATGCGCCGCCCGATAGAGCGGAAACGGGTGCTGATTGCCCTTCACGTCGAGGATCCCCTCGTTCGAGCTCAGGTTCACCTCTACCATCACGTGCTTCTGTGCCATCTCTTTCAACAGCCCCTGCGCGTTGTCTTCATAGAGCACGTCCACGCCGTGGCCTATGCGTGCCGCATGGCCCAGTTCCACCGCCTGCCGAATGTGGAAGCG
>DCFV01000028.1:24998-42457 GCA_002314435.1 Acidobacteriaceae bacterium UBA1795
TGGGATAAACCGAGTGCAGATACTCCAGCATCTTCATCTGCAACGTGTAATCGCGCATCGATACGAATCCGTCTTCCGGCATCACGAAATTAATGCCCACAAACGTGTCGTCATGCGCGTCCATCGCAGCCTGTACCGTCATAAAACCAAGAAGCGTCTGCGCGAACACCTGCTCCGGCGAGTAGCCACGCAGCACCTGGTAGATGTAGCGCACGGTCTCCTTGCAGGCCGGCGTGGCCTGCGGCGTACCGCAGTGCTCAATGTCCTTGCGGAGCGCCTCGGCCGCCCGCACGTCCTCGCGCCCTGCAAACATCTCGTCGTTTATCATCAGCAACTCAAGCGTGTGTCGGTAGGTAGCAAAGTCCGTGCCTAGCGGGTTTTGCGACGCGATATAGGCTGCATGGCCGAACGGCGGTGTCTCCATCAGCTCCAGATATTGCTGGTTTTGCGCCGACGCGCGGCTGACCACTTCGTCCACCCACTCGCCTATGTGCTTGTTGCTGAGCCCGTGGAACTTGCCGAAGGTCGCGAAGAACTGATCATGCCCACTGAAGCCGGTCGTGGGCACATAGCTCCGCATCGAAAACGAGTTCACCAGCCGGTCGTAGAGGTCCTGCTGCGCCGGGGTTAGCACACTATTCAGCTCCGTGGCCGGCACCAACGGCGCCGTGCACGGTGGCTTGGCAAAAGCCAACGCCTTCGGATCGACGCAGAGCCCGTCCACCGCCGCGTCCTTGATAAAGGTTTCCGCGTACACTGCACCGCCCAAGTGCACGTGCAGATCTGCCCCCTTGGGAAATTGGTCGAGAAAGGCATGCAGGGCCAAAGGACCGCCTTTCACGGCGGCGTCATAGGCATGGGCAGCGCGTAGTTCGGCGGGAGTTTGGCCCGCGGCAGCAACGGCAAACAGAAAGACGGCGACACAAGCGCAAAGAGGGGTCAGGCGGCTCATAAGTGCTTTCCATGGTAGAGCAGCCGCTCCGCCCGCGCCAACAGAACCCAGTTCCAGGTAGTGTCCTAATTTGAAATCCACAGTCTTATCCTCCGATTGCGGTTGCTAGCGTGCTGCGAATCCATTCAGAGGCTTTCTGGTTCTTAGCCTTTGCTGCCGTCTCGATTGCCTCTCGTTCATCCGGCGTGACTCGAACGCGGAGCATCACCGCTTTAGCGTTCCCTTTGGGGAGAGGTGGCCGTCCAGCTTTACGAGGCTTCGGCTTCTGGTTCGGCATTGGCTCTTAGCTCCTTCAACTCTTGCATGATGGCTACTCGTACAGCGGTTATTGGCGACACTGCTGGGGGAACCTGTAGGACAGTTACGCTTCTCTTGGGTGTGTCTGGATCGTCTGTTGCGTGCGTCCAGGCATAGGCTGTATTGGCTTTTGGGTGGTCGTGGAGGGTGAAGACTTCGACAATCCCTTCCCATACCGTCTCCCCATTGAAAACCTCTTTCACGGGAACGCTCTCTCGGTGAGTGGATTCCACGCCATGCAGTTTGCGGATTACGTCTTGCAACTCTTCGATGTGGGTCAAGGTTGATCCTTATGGTTTTTAGCGAAAGCGGTCAAAAAAGAAACTTTCCAATGCCATCCTGCGAACCTGCCATCGCTCCAGTTCGCCCTCTCCGTTGACCTTCAACTTACACATCCCTTCGTTATTGAGCGTGAGCGTAATAGCGAGTTGCTTCCCGTCTGGCAAGGCAATCACTATGCGGTCCTGAGCAAGCACGAACCTGACCATTGCGTTCGTGTTACCTGCCTCAAAAACAACAAAAGCATTTCCCGCTTCGTTTCGTTGGACAGCGAAGGCCGGAGGCGGATAACCGGGTGTTGGGGGAAGCAGGTTTATGCCTTTTACATCTTGCTCCGCGTCAATGAAAAGCTGACTAAACACATGACCAACCGAGCATTCGGAACGAGCTTTAACCCAATTCAATTCCTGCGGTATTGTGCTCATGCTGCTGCCTCCAGTAAATCCCCTACGCTCCAGAAAGTTTTCTCTACGCCAGCGGCCATTGCCGGGGTGCATCTCAGTGTATTGTGACGCTTGACGAAGTTGTAATAGGCGAAGTGTAACCCGACTGCCGCTGTGAAGTTCTCACGCTTCTTGCTGAATGCCAAGGTAAGGCGGGTTAACCTGCGCATGTGCAGACGGGTCGTGGCGTTCAACCGTTCGATGTAGCTGGTCGAAATCAGGTCCAGGTCGGGCCGTCCGCACACTACTTTCTTCTCAGCGGATACAAATTCCGGCTGGCTATAGCGGCGCTGGCCTTCCGTAGACTCGTGGCCGTAAGTCTTGATGATCTGGCCGTAGTCTGCATCCCCGCCAACAAGGTATTTTTGGGGTACAATTGTGGAATTATGCTGAAAAGGTTGGCGATACTCGGTGTGGCCTTGATCGTCGTTTCCTGCGCACAGAAACCACTCCCAATGAATGGGGGCCAACAGCAACAGCAATCCCAGACCCATGCCAATGAGGCCCAGCCAAACGCACCACCGCCTTGTGTAACCGAAGTATGCAAGGAAAATGCTGAGAATGCAGAGAGATACGCTTATTACAAGGCGCATCCCAAAGAGTATTTGAAAGCTGCTATCGCCCCGGCAAACCTCTCCAATTGGATTTTGGCTACTTTGGGTGTCATAGGCGGCGTTTTGGCGTTGTTTACGATACTCACGATGCGCTGGAGTGCGGAGCGCCAGTTGAGGGCTTATGTGACCGTTGAGCGAGGGATAATTGCCAACGTTGCGAATCCGATACACAATCGTCGAGACAACCCGGAAACGGTTGCGCGAATCATCGATCCGCAAGCTGGTCCGACAGGGCAAGTCACCATTAAGAACACCGGGCAGACGCCAGCATACAAACTTGTACATTGGGCTTCGATGGACATACACGAATACCCGCTTACAACGAAGTTGCCGCCAATGCCTCGCCCAGAACATTCTTACTGGAATGTTCTGGGTCCAACCGTCCCAGAAGTGAAGACTCTGCGGATGCCGCAAGCCTTGACCGAGGAGGAAGTTGAAGGGCTGCGCAACGGTACCCGCGCGATATATTTTCACGGTGAAATCAGGTACGAGGATGCCTTTAAGAAGAAGCGGTGGACCCGCTATCGCTGCATGTACGTTGCTCCCGCGTGTGGGGTCATAGGGATTGGCACTGATCTCATTTACTGCGAAGAGGGCAACGAGGCAAACTAGCACCATAATCCAAATTAGGACACTACCCAGTTCCACGGTCTATCCTGACCCTGGCGTTTCTACCCGGGTCGTAATAGCAAACCCCGGTTTGGCGGCACGGCGCAGAGTTGATATACTGGCACAGTTGTTGCAGCAGACTGTTCGTGGACCCGCCTCACCTCTTCGGCGCCCGCCGGAACCCCACGCAGGAAAGCGCAACGAAAGTCTTCACTGAGGCCAGGTAGCTCAGTGGTAGAGCGCGGCCCTGAAAAGGCCGGCGTCGGCGGTTCAATCCCGTCCCTGGCCACCATCTAAATCAATTACTTACGACAAACCCCCGGGAATCTTTCGTCCGGCATTCACTCACGATCCTCATTGCACCGCGCAGACGGTGCGATAAACGTCTCCAGCGGTCATGCCGTCGTCAATTCTGAGCAAACGAGGGCAAAGCAGACTCGCATGCTTACTTTTTCGGAGGGAACTCCATCAGCAGCTTCTTGATCGCGGCGTTCACTCGTTCCAACGCTTGCTGCTTCTTGTCCGGGTCGAGTTTCTGCATTACCATGCCGGTCCAAACCACCTTGTTCGTCGTCCGATCAACGAGTTGCAGTTCGAGAACTCCCTTGGGGAGAGGCATGCCCGAGGAGCCGGACGGCGGCGGTGAACCGGCCCACACCCGAGCATCAACAGCCGGTTTCTGACAATTGCTACAAGAATCAGAGAGAAGTCCTGGATCGGATTTCAGACCGTAGTCCAAACCACCGTCCGCGATCAGTGTGAGATCGCCATCTTTCTCTACGCTAACCAGTCCCTTGGCTTCAAGCTCGCTTCTGATCGAACCCACCACCGTGACATAAAGTAGGGGCCTGTTCTGAGTAATGCCCGGCTCATGCCACGTATAGCTCTTGTACTTGGAGAAATCGACGCTCTTGTCGTATCCGACTTTGACTTTCTGAGCGAAACCGCACGTGATGAAAAACGTCACTGCTAAGAAAACAACCCACAACTTTCTCATGTCAGAACTCACTTGCTGTCTACACTGGCGGATACCGCTGTGCTTGACGTGGTGATCACACAAATCAATACGCTCAGTTCATCGGGAAAGCTAAGCGGGAACAATCGCTTACGTCAATTCCCCGGAAATCTCTAAAGAGCCTTCTCGCCCTGGATAATCACGGGGGAATCATTGCACCCTCATAGTCCGCGCGAAAAGCGCCGTCAGCATGTCGCCCGCACGGTCATGTTCCTCGTTTCGGCCGTGCGCGCGGATCTGTGGCGAAGTGCGAACGTCGGCGTAGCGAAGCAGCGTCTCAACCGCTTTCGGGTCATTCCCTGTTGGAACCTTAAACGACCATAGCCCGGCTGATCACTGTCAAAACTCTCAGTTGCGGGTCTGAGTTGTGTTGACTATTTTCCACACAGGCCTATATGACCCGCTATTGACCAGACATGTTTTGCGGTTGCGAAGCTTTCAGATGCAAGGAGAAGGAATGCCAGGAGCGATTAAGAAGATTGCGATAAACACGGGAGGCGGCGACGCCCCCGGCCTGAATGCTGTCATCCACGGGGCTGTATACGCCGCCCGGGGATTGGGTTGGGAAGTTGTTGGAATCCGCGACGGCTACGATGGAATTCTGAGCCCGGAACTGTATCCCGGTGGTGGCGTGGTGGAATTGAATCGTTCCAAGGTTCGCGAGATCTCCCATTTGGGGGGCACGATCCTCGGGACAACGAACCGCGGAAACCCGTTTCATCGTCTGGTAGAGCAGCCGGACGGCACCAAAGTGGAGACGGATTGTTCTAACAAGGTAATCGATTATTTTCGGGACAACGGGATAGACGCATTGATTGCGGTTGGAGGCGACGGCAGCCTCGCGATTGCCAATGAATTGCATAAGAAGGGCCTGTGTGTCATTGGAGTTCCAAAGACCATTGACAACGACCTTCAGTCAACCTTGATGACATTTGGCTTCAATACCGCAGTTTCTTTCGCCACAGACTGTATTGACCGCTTACATTCCACCGCCCTTTCACATCAACGCATCATGGTGGTTGAGGTGATGGGGAGATACGTCGGATGGATCGCTCTTCATTCCGGAATCGCGGGCAGGGCGGATACCATACTCATTCCCGAGATTCCATACTCGATCGAGAAAGTCGCGGCGCATCTGAAACTCAAGCACCAGCAGGGCAAGCCGTATTCGATTGTTGTGGTCGCCGAGGGCGCCAAGCCCCTTGGCGGAGAAGTAACGGTGAAGAGCCGCGAGCCCGGAAGAGTAGAACGCCTGGGCGGCATCGGAGAAACGATAGCAGCACAGTTACAGGAGCTGACAGGAAAAGAAACCCGCAGTATCGTGCTCGGCCACCTCTTGCGCGGAGGGTCGCCAACCGCCTTGGACCGCAATCTTGGCGTGACGTTCGGTGCAGGTGCGGTGCATGGGCTATCAAAAGGATTGAACGGCGTCATGGTTGCGATTAAGCCGCCCAAACTGGAATTCGTACCGCTCCAGGAGGCAATAGCCGAGCTGAAAGTCGTACCCAGCGATAGCGAAGCTATTCTCGTCTGCCGAGCGCTCGATATCGGCCTGGGAGACCTCTGAACAAGTTGCCCCACCTTTGTTGGATCTTGCGGGGTTGGCGATGAAATCAAGCAGCTACTTGAGGTGTCTCAGGTGAACGCGTGTTTGGGTGATCTGCACTTGAGACCTTAACATGGCCTGCAGCGCAATTGACGGCCCGTGGCAAATGTTGGCCAGGTAAGTTGGACAAAGGTATTTCGCAATTGGCCGCGCCGCAATCTGGAGCGCCAGATTCGGGACAATATCGTACGATTTAGGCTAATAGGTATCGCGGCTTGCAACGGAAGATCTGCGGCGGTCAAGTGGGGCATATTAAGCGGCTCCACAGCGCTGTTTCGCATCATGCAGCCGCTCGAGCTTGCAGCACGGGAGAAGTATCGATGGCGGATTGGGATGCGCGCTTTCTTGAAATGGCGGTTCTCGTATCGAAGTGGAGCAAGGACCCCAGCACCAAGGTTGGGTCGGTCATCGCGAAAGGAAAGTTTGTCGTTTCCCTGGGCTTCAACGGCCATCCAGCCGGCGTGACGGACTCTGCCGAGCGCCTGGAAATCCGCGAGGTCAAGTACCGCACCATCATCCACGCCGAAATCAACGCCATCCTGTCCGCGGGAAAGCCATTGCAGGGATGCACGCTCTACGTCTGGCCTTTCATGCCCTGTTCACAGTGCGCCTCCATCATCATCCAGTCCGGCATCCGGCGCGTGGTGACAGTGCCAAGCGACAGCGAACGCTGGGCAGAAAGCTTCCGCTGCACAGAGGAGCTTTTCCGCGAAGCCGGAGTGGAACTCGTGATGCGTACAGCCGATCCGCAATCCTGATTCGCTGTCTGCCAAACGGTGCGCCTGGACGCCCCCAAGGCTTCTGGTCAAGCACCTGCTCAGCAACTGCCACTCCGCTACTGACGGGCGGGAGATAAACCGGAAGTTCGTCCCGCTCCGGACCGCTTATTGCGTGGCAATTTCGACGAGTTCCACTCGGCGGTTCTTCGCCCGCCCCTCTTCCGTCTTGTTCGACGCTACAGGTGCATAAGGCCCCGCGCCAAACGAGATCAACCGGGAACTGGCTAACTCGTACTTTGCCGCCAGAGCGGAAACCACTGCCTGCGCACGTGCCTGTGAAAGCTTCACGTTGGCCTCTGCTTCGCCCACCATATCAGTGTGCCCCACGATGAACACCTTCAATTCTGGATGCTCCTTGAGCAGCTTTGCAATCTCGCTCAATGCGGCCTCGAACTCTGGCTTCAGTTCCGACTTCGCGGTATCGAAGTGGATGCCGTAAACCGCCACGCTTCCCGTGTCAGTCAGGCTGCCGGCCATGGCATTTGCATCCATCACAACATCCTGCTTCATCGGCTCCCTTTCAATAATGTTCATCAGGATGCACATCCCGCTGGGGGCATTGCAGTTGACTATTTTGGCCCACACCTCATGGCCGTCCCTCATAAACCGGATCGTGGATTCTTCCTCCTGGCTGTACATCACCTGCCCGCCGACAGCCTTCGCCGCATTCTCGTAGTTGCGATGAATCTGTAACGGGCTTGGCATCGTCGCCCCGTCCTTCATGTTGTACCGCAGGTCAAAGCGGTGACCTTCTACGGCCTGATCCTTCACAGTGTTCCCGGCTTTCACATGGAATGTGAACGAGTCGAACTGAGTTTCCTGATATTCGTAAATGTAGTAGCCCGGCATCCGGGAAATTCCCGGATAGTCCTTCGATCCAGCAACATCATCTTGGCCGAAAGCATACGGACTGATTGACATCACTGCACACGTCGCGAGTAAGCAGAGCAGAATGGGCTTCATAATCTCTCCTTGGCACGGCTTGTTTGTCGGTTTTGGGAGAGCAGGCAAAGAACGGGGAGATCGCAGTCGAGAGTACGCGAGAGTTCAGGAGACCTGGGGTCAACATTCCATCCTCATCGTGTCTTTCTTCGTCCCCTGCTCTTCGCCTGCAGCACAGGTACGCACAGATCAAGACACCGCTCTGACACCCTGGATTTGCGCAGAATACTAATCGCCTCGGCGCCAGATTACAAGCCGTCTCAAGACGCAGATGGCAATCCATGCAGACGCGATCCTCACTCCAGCCAGAGATGACCTCCGCGTGCAGCCGCTTGAACTCCTCATCTCCATCCAGCATGCGGAGAACTCTTCCGCCAATGCTCCGTCTCCCGCCTTGTCTGGCATATTTATGCGGCCCAGATGTTGTGTAAGTGACTATCAGTACATACTTTTCGTGCCATTACAATGACGGCAGCGGTTCAATCTCGCCATCGCCAGCACGCTCAAGTTTCTCCAGTCGAACCCTCTCCAAATCCTGACTGCCCATCACCCGGAAATCTCGCCGCTTTGAAATGGCCAATTTGCGACCTCCGTGGATGCCTGAAGAAGGAAAGCTGAGCCCGGAAATAACGACGAGGAAATCGCGCGCAGAGCAGGCCTTGAGTGTTCTGCGCGGGGCGGAGTCAGGCGACACGGCGGACGACGGATATCGTCAAAACGATGGCCATCGGCTACGGTCGGATAGCCCAGGCCAAGCCATCCGGTTCGCCGCCAACATCGACGTGCCCTGTCACCTCTAAGGTCGTCAGGTCGAGTACGGCAACATAATTGTCGGGCCCACAGGCGATGAAAGCACGATTGCCCGCTGGATCCACCAGAATGCCTGCCGCTCCGTGGCCGATCGGGACGCGCTTGAATTCCTTGCGCGAAGCCGCATCATAGATGAGTAGATCGCCGCCTCGCAGCAATGAAATCAGCACAAACCGACCATCCGGAGTGAATTTCAGCCGGTTTGCACCAAATGCTTTCGCGTCCAGAGTCGCGGCAACGGTCCGAGTCGCAAGGTCGATTACCGAGAGCGTTCCATCCTGCGCGTTTGCAGTCCACAACTCGCTTCCATTCGGCGACACGTCGAACCCTTCGTCGCCCCTACCGACCGAAATAACGGTCTGATTCCAGTCCGTGCGCGGCTGATTCCCTCCCGGCGAAGGGGGCTGCATGCTCTGGGTCGGCTGCATTCCAGGTGGAGGCCCCATCGGCGGCAGAGTAACCATCTCCAGAATGCTGACCGTTGCAGAGCTTACGTTGGTCGTGTAGATCTGCTTCTCGTCCGGGGTGACATGAATCATGTGTGTGCGGTTCTGGCCAGTGCCCATGATCCAATCGATCTTGCCGGATAATGGATCAAAGGTCGCGATGGCCTTCGCACCCTCAGCCGTAAGCCACACCTTTCCCCCGGCAAATGCGAGACCGTGAGGGCCACTCAGGGCTCCGGTATCGATGTCAGGCAGCGCTTTCTGCCCGACGAGGTCAATAACAGAAAGCGCATGGAAGCGGCCACCACCGTAGATGGAAACGTACGCCGTCTTTCCGTCGGAAGATGCGACCACTTCATGAGGATCGGGGCCAACAGGAGCGCGCGCGATGACCTGCAGCGTCTTCGGGTCGACAATGGCGAGTGTGTGGTCGTGCTTCGAAAGCGCCAGCAGGGACCGACTCGGCGTCGACTGAGCAATGGCTCCGCTCGCGGCGAAAAGGAGCACCGGCAATACGAAGCCAACGACAAGCGATTGGAGATTCCTGAATCTCATGATTGTGCTCCATGGGGTCTGATGGCTGGCTTCTGCTGTCAGGATCTGTCGCTGGCGCAGAGACCAATGAATCGTTGTCGCGATTGAAGCAGGGGATGTGTCTCATGCTTTCTTTACCACATCCTGAATGCCCTTGGCGAATCCATTGAGGATAGTGCGGAAGCGATTCCTCCACTGGTGGACGAGTCATGAAGCCAAGGTAATCGATCAGATCGGTTTCCTTCTCGCGAAACGTTCCTCCGCAGGCGACCAGCTGATCCCGCTCAGATCCAAGCTCCCTTCGCAACCCGGATGGCAGTACGTCGAGTTACTTCGCCAGAAGGTTGCTCAAGCAGTTCCCCAGGTTCTTCTCGGGGGAGGATGGCGGCAATCGCACACCAAGAAACTGGGCACGTATCGCCCCTTGTCCGAAATATGCTTCGCAATCCGAGGAAAGCGCGAAGGATACCTCTACCGCAAACACTGTGCTGGAAATCGAACCCGTGCCATGGGGGCAGCACGGGGCGCCACTGTCCCGGTGGATACCGCTGTCTTATTAGGAAACTGAGAGCCTGGACTGCTCTTATGGAGCGTAGTCGGCAACGTCCCCATTGCAGCCCTGTTCTTCCGGAATGAGGAATTTGCGTGTCCGCGTTTTCAGCGCAGATCGTGGGCTTTCGCCCGTTCGGCCTGGCCCGCCGCCTGCCCTGCCTGCACCGTTTGCGCGTGAAAGCTGTTGCTCAGAAACTGTCCGCCGAGGATCAGCAGCCAGATCCATAGCGCCAAGCGCAGTGGTCGACGTGGAATATGCGTGGAGAGCGCCGCTCCAAACAGCGCGCCCACACTGCCGCCTGCAATCAGCTTGATCAGGAGACCGCTATCCGGCCCCTGAGAGAACCAGTGCGCACCGCTGCCGATGAGCGAGAGAACAAAGCCGAAGGTGATGTCCGTACCCACCACCTGGGCCGGTAACAGCGGAGTAAGGCCCAGCAGTGCGGCACTGCCGAGCGCCCCCGCGCCCGCCGACGAGAAGCCCACCTCGGTCCCGACCGGGAGCATCAGCCACGGCAGTAGTTTGCTGCGGTCGGGTCGCTCGTCATTCTCCTTCATCGAGCGAAACGAGAACACCAGCTGCCAGCTCGCCGTGCTCACCAGGATCGCACCCAGAATGGCGTTGAGGAGGTTCTGCGAACCCGTGTGGACAAGGTGCTTCAGAAGGAACGAACCGATCAGTACGCCCGGCACGCCGCCCGCCAGCATCAACCCCAGAGTGCGCCACGCCACCGTGCCGCGCACCACCTGAGCCGGTACAAGGATCAGCTTGACCGCTGCTGAAAACATCAACCCAATGCTCACCGCTGCCGCTGCGGGCACATTGAGAAACAACACCAGGATCGGCACTGTGACCGTTCCGGCTCCCACGCCGGTCAGCGCGATGAACAGCGCGATCAGAAACCCGACAACGTATTCCATTCCTGCCCCTTCAAAAACGGAGACCTACTTCGCTTCGATGTGAATACCGCACTCCACCTTCCGGCCGGCCCACCGGCCCGAGCGCGGATCGTTAGGATCGAGAGGAAGCGAAGTACACGGCTCGCATCCAATCGAGGAGTAGCCGCGTTCATAGAGTGGCAGTAGCGGAATCGACAACTGCTCACACGCGTACCAAACATCGCGCGTCGTCCAGGATGCCAGCGGCGCCAGCTTCAACACCTGCGACCCACCCGGCAGCGTAAACCGCGCTGACTCTTCGAGAGCTGCCCGGCTGCGCGCCTGCTCGCGCCGTAGGCCGGTGAGCCAGACGCTGTAGTTCGCGACTGCCTTGAACAACGGCTCCACCTTGCGCAGTTTGCAGCACTGGTCCGGAGCCGACTGGTAGAGCAGGCCAAACACCGACTCCTGCTCTGCCGCCGTCTTCTCCGGCAGCAGGTTGATCAGGTTCAGATTCCATTCGCGCGCAATCTGGTCGCGATAAGCATGTGTCTCAGCAAAGTGATAGCCAGTATCGAGAAACAGCACCGGGATCGCTGGATCGATCTCGATGGCGAGCTTCGTCAGCAGCACATCCTCGGCCTGAAAGCTGCACGTCAGGCACACATCGCCCTTGCGCATTAGTATGCTGGCCAACGTGGCGCGCACTGTGTTCAACTTCGCACTGGTTTCCGTTGCAATCGCTTCAGTACTCATCTACAGATGCGCCTTTTCTGTCGAAATCAGAGTGCCCGCACGGTGCAGAAGCTGATGCACTGCGGAAACAACGCGAAGGAAATCGCCGTCTTCAACCGTGATCTCCACACCCTCCGCTTTCGCGGTCAATGCGCCGCTCTCCTCCGTGCGTACCAGCAGTGTCAGCAGGCCAGAGTCCGCCTGCAGAGCGGCCACCAGCGCCGCCAGATCTTCGTCTGCACGCAACGCGTCGCCGTCGGCATCCATCCGGCTGGTCACCGCACCAATGGCAAACAGCGATCGCTCTACAGCATCGATCAACGCCTTTGGCCCAGCGAGTTCCAGCACACCGCCCCGATGACCCCAGCGCGCTTCGCGCTCACCCACAGTCACCGGTCCCCACGGATCCTGCTCTCCGCTGTCCGCATCCAAGACAGCGGAGATCATGCCCGCAGCCACCGTTGTGTTTGTTGCCGGATCGATCAGAATGAACGCGCCCGTCGAGCGGTTCTCCGCATAGCGATCAAAGGCAATGGGGCGCAACAGGTGCAACGCCACCACGCCGATGCTGTTCATGTCCAGCGTCTCGGCAGGCTCATGCGCCAGCGTATCCACTCGCGTGCGGTGCTCAATCGACGAGACAAAGACCGGCACGGTGTGACTTGTGTGCTTCAGCAGATAGCGCCGCGAGCGGTCCAGCGGCCGTTGATCCATCCACACCAGCGCAGCACGCGCGCGGTTGGCCACAGTTGCAGGTGCACTCGCTGAAGCGATTAGATCGCCGCGGCTGATGTCGAGTTCGCGATCGAGCACCAGCGTGACTGAAAGCGGCGCTACAGCTTCCTCCAGATCGCCGTCCCACGTCACGATGCGCTCCACCTTCGCGCTTTTGCCCGAGGGCAGCGCGACGATGGCATCGCCCACGCGCACCACACCTGAACCAATCTGTCCGGCGAAGCCGCGGAAGGTGTGGTCGGGCCGCAGCACGCGCTGCACCGGCATGCGAAACGGCGCGGCTTGCACTTCCTGAGAAGCGGGTAGCGACTCGAGCAACTCAAGCAGCGACGGCCCGGTGTACCAGGGCATCGCCCGCGAGCCGTGCACGATGTTGTCGCCAGCCAGCGCGCTCACCGGAACAAAGCGCGCCTCAGTTGTGGTTCCCGTGTCAGCGGAGATCTGTGCGAGCACAGAGAGAAAATCCTGCTCGATGGTGCGGAACACGCTCTCGTCGTAGCCAGCCAGGTCCATCTTGTTCACGGCCACCAGCACATGCTGCACACGCAGCAATGCCGCAATGTACGCATGCCGACGCGACTGCACCAGCACGCCCTTGGTCGCGTCGATCAATACCACGGCAGCGTCCGCTGTAGAGGCGCCTGTCGCCATGTTGCGCGTGTACTGCTCGTGACCCGGCGTGTCGGCAATGATGAACTTGCGTCGAGCCGTGGAAAAGTAGCGATAGGCCACGTCGATTGTGATGCCCTGCTCGCGCTCGGCGCGCAGTCCGTCGGTCAACAGCGCAAAATCGATCTGCCCCGGCGCCGTCGTGCCCTTGCCCTCGATTGACCGCACCTGGTCTTCGTAAACCGATTGCGTGTCATAGAGCAGCCGCCCGATCAGCGTGGACTTGCCGTCGTCCACGCTGCCCGCGGTCGAAAAGCGCAACAGGTCCTTCGCCGATTCTTGGCCAAGAAAGTCGTGAATGGAAAATTCGGAAAGCGTGGAAGCAACCATGATTAGAAATAGCCCTCCCGCTTCTTGATCTCCATCGAACCTTCCTGGTCGTGATCGATCGCGCGATTGGCGCGCTCTGAAGAGCGGAAGGAGATCAACTCCGCAATGATGTCCGGAATCGTCTCGGCATCCGAACGGATGGCGCCTGTGCATGGGCTGCAGCCCAGCGAGCGTAGGCGCGACTTCACCATCTGCGGCTTCTCGCCCGGCCGCGCCACAAAGTCCTGTTCAATGGGCAGCAACGCGTCACCGCGCACATACATCGGCCGCTCCTTGGCAAAGTACAGATCGACCACGGGAATGTTCTCCGCGTGGATGTACTGCCAAACATCCATCTCCGTCCAGTTGGAGAGAGGAAACACGCGAATGCTTTCGCCCGGATGAACATGTGCGTTGTAGAGGTTCCACAACTCGGGGCGCTGGTTCTTTGGGTCCCACTGGCCCGCGTGGTCGCGGAACGAGTAGACGCGCTCCTTGGCTCGCGACTTCTCTTCATCGCGGCGCGCCCCGCCGAATGCAGCATCGAACTTGTAGTGGCGCAGCGCATCCAGCAACGCCTGTGTCTTCAGCAGGCCGCAGCAGCGCCTGGTGTCCAGCACAATCGGATTCGTACCCGCCGCAATCGCCGGCTCATTGCGCCACACCAGAAGCTTGGCGCCGACCGACCGCGCCATAGCGTCGCGAAATGCAATCATCTCGTGAAACTTGAAGCCGGTGTCGACATGAAGCAGCGGAAACGGAATCGGGCCAGGAAAGAAGGCCTTCTGCGCCAGCCGCAGCATCACGGAGGAGTCTTTGCCGATGGAGTACAGCATCACCGGACGCTCGAACTCCGAGGCAACTTCGCGCAGAATGTGAATGCTCTCGGCTTCGAGCAGCCTGAGATGGGTGATGCGCGCAGGGACCAGATTGGCGGGCGGCGTATTCAGCCCGGATTCTTGTGTAACAACCGGCATGCTGACCTCTTTGCTGATAGAGAGCTGAATCCCGGGGCAGGCAACACGAAACACCCGGCTTTTCAGCTACGGGTGCGTCTCTTGGATCTTGGAGGGAACAGAAGATCAGAAACTAGCTGCTACACCCGTCGAAAATGTTCGACAGGCAACAACAAAACCGGCTTTGGGCAAAGCGGATCATCTGTGCCTCTGATGGTAGCAAAACGCTCCTAGATTCACAATCTGAATATTACAAGGCCTATATTTTTGAGCTCCTGCATTTCAAAGCAACAAAACGATCGCACATAACGATTGACTCCCCTTTTGACTACCGATATAGTCGTCCCATGACGTTCCGGCACACCCCGGCCCTGCGCGCAGCGTGTTGTTGCGCTCCGCAGCGGCTGTGTCGATGAAACCAAATTCTTCTCATCGTCATTCTCAACCGGCCGCATCGCAGTTTCTGCTGATGCGGTTTTTCTTTGTCCCGGTCCAGCACTGAGCCACATTCGACTGACATGTTCTTTGCGTCCCGCAATCCTCAACTCCAGCCCACCGCGTCCCGGCGGTGTTGTTGTTGTGTCTGTCCGGTCCCTTGCTCGCTCTAGCTGCGCGCCTCTACAAGTTCTAATTCTCATCGGCGTGCCGCTTCCCCAACCTGGCCCCTTCCAGGTTCCTGAACCACATTCTTTGGAGATCCTGTGACACTCGCAGCAAAGCTTTCCCGCCTTTTCGTTTTGCTCACATTCATCAGCGCCTTCACGGCGCGTGCCCAGATCGTCGGAGCCAACCTGAGCGGCTCCGTGCACGACTCGAGCGGCGCGCCTGTTTCGGGGGCAGCCGCAGCCGTGCGCCAGCTGGAAACCGGGGCTACGCGCTCACTCACCACCGACGCCGATGGCCGCTTCTTCGCGCCCTCCGTACCCGTGGGCTCCTATGTAGTATCCGTCTCTGCGCCGGGCTTTGAGCCTCAGCGACAGACCGGCATCGTGCTCACCGTGGGTCAGAGTCTGCATGTGAACTTCGCCCTCGGCATTGCCAAGGTCGAGCAGCAGGTCGTCGTAGACGCATCCGAATCCACGGTAAACACCAGCACTCAATCCACCGCGGGGCTTATCGACGAGCGCCAGGTGAAGGAATTGCCGCTCAACGGGCGCAGCTACGACGGACTTCTCACGCTCAACCCAGGCACCGTGAACTACACTTCCGAACGCTCGGGCAGCATCGGCACCTCAAACTCATCAGTCGGCAACATGTTTTCCGTAGGCGGCCGCCGCCCACAGGACAATCTGTTTCTGCTCAACGGAATTGAATACACCGGCGCATCGCTTATTAACGTCACGCCCGGCGGCACCAGCGGCCAGTTGCTCGGCGTTGAAGCTGTGCGCGAATTCAACGTCGTCTCCGACACCTACGGCGCCTCCTACGGCAAGCGCGACGGAGCGCAGATCAGCATCATCACGAGTTCCGGAACCAACGCTATGCACGGCGCCGCCTTTGAGTTTGTTCGCAACAGCGCACTTGATGCTCGCAACTACTTTGACCAGGGCAGCATCCCCTCGTTCCAGCGCAACCAGTTCGGCGGCTCGCTCGGCGGACCGCTCCGCGCCAACAAGCAGTTCCTCTTCGGCAACTACGAAGGCTTTCGCCAGAACTGGGGCCTGAGCGCCGTCACCTTCGTACCCGACAATCAAGCGCGCCTCGGCTACCTGCCCGACAGCTCTGGCAACGAGCAATATGTCGGCGTCAACCCCTCCGTCGCCCCGCTGCTCGCACTGTGGCCAGTGCAGAACGGCCCCGAGCTCGGCGGCGGTATCGCCGAAGCCTTCAGCCATCCGCCGCAGCACATCCGCGAAGACTTCGGAACTGCGCGCTTCGATGACAACCTGAGCGGTAAAGACCTTCTCTTTGCGGTCTACACCGTTGACGACAGCACCGCGAACACGCCGGCGCAGAACCCCCTTAGCCGCGTCGACGAGAGCCTGCGCGAACAGGTCGCAAGTATTCAGGAGCAGCACGTCTTCACACCTGCACTACTCAACACTGCGCGCGTCGGCTACTCGCGCGCCAGCTACTACTTCACCGGATCCACGCCCGTCTCGATCGGCGGCTGGGTCAGCGGCAAGCCCATCGGCGCCATCGTCATCAGCGGCAGCACCGCCTCCAACGGCGCATCGGCCATCACCCAGGCTGGCCTCAACGTGGGCAGTAACAACTCCGCCGCGCGCAACCTCTTTACCTGGGACGATCACATCTACTGGTCGCACGGCCGCCATCAGATCGAGGCCGGCGGATGGCTGCAGCGCATGCAGTCCAATGACCAACTCGCTCAGTATCAGTACGGGCAGGCGTCGTTCAGCACACTGCAAACATTCCTACTGGGCACGGTGAAGACCTTCACGGTTGTGCCGTCACCCACGGAACTCGGATGGCGCTCGCTGGAAGGCGCGGGCTTCGTTGAAGACACCATCAAGGTCACACCGCGACTCGAACTGCGCGCAGGCTTCCGCTCAGAGTCCACCAACGGCTGGAACGAAGCGCAAGGCCGCGCCGCCAATTACGTGATCGTGGACGGCGTGCTGCAAACCGACACTGTGGTCGGCGGCTCCGCGCTCACCATCAATCGCGCCAAGTTCCTGCCAGAACCGCGCGTGGGACTCGCCTGGGATGTTCGGGGCAACGGCGACACAGCAGTGCGCGCAGGTTTCGGGCTCTATCACGGCCTGCTCGACACCCTCGACTACCGCCTCGATCAGACCGCACCCTACAACACCGTGGCGTCGCTCTCCAACGTCAAGGTCTCTGCACTGCTGATCACTCCCGGCGGTCCACTGCCCACCGGGGCCAAGGTCTCGCCAAGCAATGTGCAGCCCGATATCGCCACGCCTGCGGTACTCACCTGGAGCCTGCGCATAGAGCAGAAGATCGCGCCGCACACCGCACTCACTGTGGGCTACGTGGGCTCGCACAGCTATCACCAGATCCTCTCCGAGGACATGAACGAACCAGTGCCTGTGTTCAACGCTGACGGCACTGTCTACTATCCCACCGGCGCAACAAACGCCAATCCGAGTCTCGCCAACACCACCTCGTGGGTCTCGCAGGGCGTTGGCTCCTATCACTCGCTCCTTATCGATGTGCGCCGCAACTTTGCGTCCGGCTTCCAGTTCCGCGGCAACTACACTTACTCGAAGAACCTCGATGACGGCTCAGCGTGGAACACCAGCGTCAGCGGCAACACGCCTGCATTCGTCGAGTTCCCGCTGCGCCCCAAGTGGGACTGGGGCCCCGCAGCCAC
>DCFV01000069.1 GCA_002314435.1 Acidobacteriaceae bacterium UBA1795
TGCTCGCACACATCGAGCAGAAATCGCTTCAGCAGATCGGATCGGCCGAAGCCTCGGCTGCCGGCAATGCGGCAGGCTAGCAGCCACTCCTCCCGGTCTTGCAGCAGCCTTGCACCCTGGGAGGCAGCGGAAGGTGGCGCTTCCGTAAGCGCGATGCCAGGCAGGTTTCGCATGTCTTCACCCTACGGCACGCTGGTAAATTTTCGGTAAACGCCGCGCGGAGCACAGCTCAAATCCCTTGAATTCACAGAGGGGTGAGGCAAGGGTGAACCTCGCCCATACACTGCGTGCACTTGCATTCACCCCTTTACCGGCTTGCTGCATATCGCCATGCTCAGCAAGGGCACATGTGCCGTGCGTTCGATTCATGACCTACCTCCAGGCAGACCCAGTCCTGGCCTCACAGCAACTTGCAACATACCTTTTGGAGCTCAACGTTGAGACGCAAATCGTACCTGACAGTTCTTCTTCTCCTTCTCTGCGCACCCTTCGGCCGGGCGCAGTTTGAGACATCGGCCGTTCTTGGCTTTGTGCGCGATGCTGCAGGCGCGCCTATTGGCGGCAGCAAGGTCACGCTGATCAACATCGCTACAAGCGTAGCCGTCGTTACGACTTCGGGCGGCGATGGGCATTACCAGTTTCCTGACGTGCACGTGGGCCGCTACAAGATCACCGCGGCCGCGGTGGGTTTCAGTGATACGGTCACTGATCCATTCATCGTTGACGTGAATGCCCGGCAGAGGGTCGACGTGGCGCTTAAGATCGGCAGCGTCGCGGAGACAGTTACGGTCTCCGGCGCGGCCACGCAACTGGAGAGCGAAACCAGCAGCACGGGCACCACCATCTCTGAAACCCAGGTGCGCGACCTGCCCCTCAATGGCCGTGCTTACGGCGATCTGACGACGCTCGCCCCCGGCGTGCGTCGCAACAATCTGGAGAACCAGTCCGTCACCAGCCGTGACGCTTCATTCAACGTCAACGGGCAGCGCTCAGAGTTCAACAACTTCCTCCTCGATGGACTAGACAACAATGCATACGGAACGTCGAACCAGGGCTTCTCCAATCAGGCCATCCCGCCTTCGCCAGACGCCATCAACCAGTTCCGTGCCGAGACCAGCAACTACTCGGCCGAGTTCGGTCGCGCTTCCGGTGCCGTCATCAACGTGTCGATCAACAGCGGCTCAAACCAGTTGCACGGCAAGTTGTGGGAGTATCACCGCAACACGATCCTGAACGCCATCGGCCCGTTCGCCGCACCGGTCAGCGCCATCACCGGCAAATCGCAAAAGGCTGTGCTCATCCGCAACCAGTTCGGCGGCTCGTTCGGTGGTCCTATCCTTCGCGACCGGCTCTTCTACTTTGCCGACTACGAAGGCAATCGCCAGATCCAGGGCCAATACACTACAGCTACCGTGCCCACCGATCTGCAGCGCCAGGGTATCTTTGAGACCACCGCTGGTGCTGCTGTGCCGCTGCGCAACCCTATCACCGGCACTGTCTATGCCGATGGCATCGTCCCTCAGTCCGACTGGACACCGCTCGCCAAGCTGGTCATCAACGCGCTGCCCTCGGCCAACGTCTCCAACGCTTCCACTGCATACGCCGCGAACAACTACGCATCGGTGCCGAAGGCCAGCCTGGTCGATGACAAGGGCGACGGTCGCCTCGACTACATCTGGAGCCCCCGCACCACCGTCTTCGGACGCTACAGCGACCACAAGGGCGACATCGTTGACGCCTCCACAATCCCCGGCGACGCGGGCGACGGCGGCAACGGAACCATCCACGCATATAACCGCCAGATCGCCGCAGGCGTGACGCACTCCTTCGGCACCAGCTCCGTGCTCGACGCCCGTATAGGGTTCACCTGGACCAAGGGCGGCAAGACGCCCTACCTTGCCGGCCAACAGAGCTTGAATACCCAGGCTGGCATCACCGGCTTGCCTACCGATCCGGCAGTCATCCGCCGCCTCAGCAACGAGAGTGTCACCAACTTCTCCACATTTGGCGCGCAGACCTCCAATCCGCAATTCCAGAACCCATTCGTCATCAACCCCAAGGTCAACTATTCTCTCCAGCAGGGCCGCCACAGCATCAAGCTCGGTTGGGAATACCTCGCCATCAATACTCAGGTTGATGACTTCAACCCCGTTTACGGCTCAGAGTCCTTCGCCGGCGCCTTCAGCCAATACGGCAGCGGAACCAGCGACAAGGGGGCCGCCGAGGCCGCCTACCTCACCGACTTCCTCGTCGGTGCGCGCTCTACTTACGCCCTCAACAACTACCGCATCGTCAACTATCACCAGTACATGAACTACTTCTATGTGCAGGACGACTGGAAGCTGCTGCCCTCGCTGACTGTGAACCTTGGCCTGCGCTATGAACTTGTCACACCGCAGTTTGTCGACGGCAACCATCTGGCCAACTTCGCCCCCTCCACCAATACGCTGATTCAGGCATCCAGCGGCTCGCTCTATAACCGCGCGTTGGTTCACACCCCCAAGCTTGACTTCGCGCCGCGCATCGGCATCGCCTATCAGCTCGACGCGAGGACCGTGATCCGTTCCGCCTATGGCGTCAGCTTCGACCAGTTCAACCGCGAGGGCGGCGAGAATTTGCTTGCCTACAACGGTCCCTACATCGTCAACTCATCGCTGACGCAGGTTGCGCCCTATGCCTGGTCTACCACCGGTAAGGCACAGTCACTTTGCACCGGCGACAACTACAGCGGCTGCTTCCGTACCGTGGCGCAGGGTTACCCCACCAACTTCGTCGCTGCCAGCAACTTCAGCACCCTGCTTGCGCAGACGCGGTACATCCCCAAGGACATCCCGACCGGCTACGTGCAGTCATGGCATCTCGACGTGCAGCGTGAGTTTGCCCGGAACACGGTGCTGACCGTCTCTTATGTGGGCGAGCGCGGCGTCCACATCTGGGTGCTGGCCGACCTCAACCAAGCCTCACCCAACGCTGCTGGCGGCACGCTCAGCCTCCAGGCCCGCCGCCCCATCTCAACCTTTACCGGCATCGAGGAGTCTATCCCCGCAGGCTTCCTCAGCTACAACGGTTTGCAGACCAAGCTCGAGCATCGATTTGTCGGCGGCCTCTACCTGCTCAACTCCTTCACATGGTCGCACGCCATCGACAATGCTTCGGGCCATCTCGATACGCCCAACGGCGACAACTCCCGCGTAAACATAGCCAATCTGAATGGCGAGCGCGGGCAGTCGGCCTATAATCAACCCCTCAATGAAACGCTGAGCCTCGTATGGGATCTGCCCTTCGGCAACGGCCGCACGTTTGGCAGCCGCCTGCCGCGCGCGCTCGACACGGTACTCGGCGGCTGGCAGATGACCGCTATCAACATTGCCTCCAGCGGTCAGCCGGTCAACCTCAACTACAGCCCCTCGGCCGCCTACGCGCTGAGCAGCCTGCTTACCCAGCGCCCGAACGTCTCGGGCAATCCCATCAACCCGTCGAGCAAGTGGACCAAGACTTCCACGGCGCTCAATGGCTATCTCAGCTCCACCAACGTCACCGTCCCCACGGATGTAACCCATCCCTACGGCAATGCCGGGCGCAACTCGCTGCGCGATATGACCTTCAACGAGCTCGATCTCGGCTTGCACAAAGGCTTCCGCCTCTGGAGCGAAAAATCCCTGCTGGATATCCGCGGCGAAGCGTTCAACGTCCTCAATCACGTCAATTACCAGGCGCCCAACTCCAGTCGCAGCTCCTCCAGCTTCGGCTCCATCACATCCTTCTTCCCGCCTCGTCAGTTGCAGGTGGCCGCAAAGTTATCCTTCTAAACAGAGGTTTTCGCAGATGACGATTCTTAACCGGCGCCAGTTCGGTTCCATCGCTGCCGCCGCCGCAACCGCCAGCCTCACGCGCTCTCTTTGGGCGAGCGAGGCTGTGGCGCGGCCCGGCGGTCGTTGCTTCTACTTCGCACTTATCGCCGACACCCACATCATCGACAACTTCTACGTCAAAGGCAGTGAGAACGGCGTAGAAGACAACGAAAGCATCCTCGTCACCACGCCTCGCCTCACCGCCGCGCGCAACCTCATCAACTCGCTCACGCCGGCCATCGAGCAGGTCTTCGTCCTCGGGGACTACTTTCACAACTATCCGTCCACCGACTACGACTTCTACTTCAAGAACACCACGCGGCTCGACAACGCCAAAGCCATCACCGACGGCTTCCGCATGCCCGTCCACCTCGGCTTTGGCAACCACGACTACGATGTCAAGCACGTCCCGCGCGAGTTGAGCCACCGCCTCTTCAAGGCCAAGTTCAATGCAGACCCCTACTCCGTGCTCGACTACAAGGGATACAAGTTCCTCCACCTGAACAACTTTCTCGGCAGCACGCAGGACAACAAGGCCGCTGACTTCAACCCCGGAACCGGCTCGCTCGGCGAAGAGCAGCTGCACTGGTTCGAGGCGCAGCTCCAGCAGCGCAAGCCCACCTTCGTCTTTGTGCATTACCCCCTCTTGGCTATCCAGCCCACCGAGTTCGGCGACTACGGCCTGCACCCGCTCCTGCGCAAGTACCAGGACACCATCCAACTCGTCGTCAGCGGACACGTGCACAAGTGGATCGACTTTGCCCACACATACGGCCCGCAGCACTACATCATGGCTGCTACACGCTACGATCCCAATGCCTACATGCTGATGGAGGTCGATCCCGACCGCGGAACCTGGCGCTTCATCAACGCCGATCTGGTCGAATGGTCTACGCACTACAGCAAGCCCTACCGCGCGGGCTAGAGTCTCATCCCAATGCGCTCCGGCCACCCGCCGGGGCGCTCCCCGTTTGCCCGGTGATTCAGGTCACTGTTCAAGGGAACAAGCCTGCGTACTCTCGCTGGGTGCCTTTCGATATATCTTTATCGGGTATGAAGCCAGAGAAACACCTGCCCGGCGGCGCCATTCCCCAGGCCAGCCTTCGACGGCTGCCGCAATACCATCACTACCTCGTCGAACTTGAGGCGAAGGGAGTGAGCCGTGTCTCCACCAGTCTCATCGGTCGCGAGCTCAACCTCGTGCCCGTGCAGGTGCGCAAAGACCTGCAGTACACCGGCATTGTCGGCAGGCCCAAGACCGGCTATGAGGTCAAGGAACTTATCCAGACCATCGAGTCTTTTCTCGGCTGGAACAACGTCAACGAGGCATTCCTCGTCGGCGCCGGCAATCTCGGCACAGCGTTGCTCGGTCACGAACGCTTTTCACGCTTCGGTCTCCGCATCGTTGCGGCCTTTGACACCGATGCTGCCAAGATAGGGAGCTGGATTCACGACAAGGCAGTGCTGCCGCTCGACAAGCTGCCCGAGCTGGCTGGTCGCATGGGCATCCACCTCGGCATCATCACCGCACCGGCTGAGGTGGCGCAGTCCGTTGCCGACCGCATGATTGAAGCCGGCATCCAAGCCATCTGGAACTTCGCGCCCGTCCGCCTGCGCGTGCCCGAGCGCATCTTCGTCCACAACGAAGACCTCTACTCCTCGCTGGCCTCACTCTCCTGGAAGCTGGCCGCGCGCTTCCACACCGGCCTGCGCCATGAGAGCGACGACCTTGCCGAACCCGAGCCTCAGCGGTCTGTGCAGGAGTAGCACGGATCACACGAAGCCTGAATCAGCGACGAGTCCGCCAGTTCCTGCCCCAGCACCGTAAATCGCACCGTCGCCATGTGCATGAGGGTAGGCGTCCGCACGCGCACCCGCTCGGGAATTTCCGTTCCGTTCGACGTGATCTGGTAGAGCACTTCGCCGCGCGGAGCCTCTACTCGGCTCACCGCCGTGCCAGCCGGAACATTGAAGCGCGCAGTAGTGGGCGGTGCCGTGTGGAATGGTTCTTCCGGAAGCGTGCTCACAGCCTGCCGCAGAATCCTGCAGATCTCAATCATTCTCCTGCGCGCGCACAATCAGCCGCGCCTGCACGTTGCCCTCTGTCTCCACCTGCACATTGAATTCGAACCGTTCGTATGCCGCACAGGGAGGGGCCTTGCGCAGGTCCTGGCCCAGCCCCGAGGCGCACCTCGCCATGCCGTCGAGCTTTTCTCAGCACTTTTCAGTCCTACTTCACAGTTGCAGAGAAAGCGGGTTCTTCAGCCGCCCGCATTCTCTGCCATTGGCTTACTTCTTCGTGACAGTCTCCACCACCTTCACTTCAACCTTGGCCGCCACCTTCACCTTGGCCGCAGGCTTCGCGGGGGCTTCGGAGGCGGCTTCTGCCGCCGGACGTTCGGCCAGCTCCACGAACGCGCGTCCGTAGAAGCTGTCTTCCAGAATCGCCCGGAACTCGGCGATCAGCGGGTAGCGCGGGTTGGCGCCAGTGCACTGGTCGTCGAAGGCATCCACCGCCACCGAATCCAGCTTGGCCAGGAATTCGGCTTCCTCGACGCCTGCTTCCTTGATGCTGTCTGGAATCTCCAATTCCTTCTTCAGGCTGTCCACCCAGGCAATCAGGTTGGCCACCTGCTCGTCGTTCGTAGCACCGCCCAGGCCCAGGAACCGCGCAATCTCAGCGTAGCGACACTTGGCTTTCGGCCGGTCATACTGCGAGAACGCAGCCTGCTTGGTCGGGTTGTCATTCGCGTTGTAACGGATCACGTTTGAGATCAGCAATGCATTCGCGAGCCCGTGGGGCAGGTGAAACGCCGCGCCAACCTTGTGCGCCATGGAATGACAGGCGCCCAGAAACGCGTTAGCAAAGGCCACACCGGCGAGCGTCGCCGCATAGTGCACCTTCTCGCGTGCCTTCGGGTCCGCTGCACCATTCTTGTAGGCCGAAGGAAGGTACTCCTTCAGCAGCTTCAGCGCCTGCAGAGCCTGCCCATCGCTAAACTCGTTCGCCATGATCGACACATACGCCTCGAGCGCGTGCGTCACTGCGTCAATGCCGCCAAACGCCGTCAGCGACTTGGGCAGATTCATCACTAGATTCGGATCGATGATCGCCATGTGCGGCGTCAACTCGTAGTCTGCGATGGGGTACTTCTTGCCCGTCACGTCGTCCGTTACCACGGCGAACGGCGTCACTTCCGAGCCCGTGCCAGAGGTCGTGGGAATCGCGATCATCGTGGCCTTGATGCCCATCTTCGGAAACTTGTAAATGCGCTTGCGAATATCCATGAAGCGCAGTGCCAAGTCCTCGAAGTCCACTTCGGGATGCTCATACATTACCCAGGCGATCTTGGCCGCGTCCATCGGCGAGCCGCCACCCAGTGCCAGAATCACGTCCGGCTGGAAGGCGCTGCACACGTCCACGCACTTGCGCACCGTCGTCAGGTTCGGGTCCGCCAGCACCTGGTAGAAGGTCTCCACCTCCATGTGCATCTTCTTCAACTGCTCAATCAACTCGTCGGCCATGCCGCTGCGGAAAAGGAAACCGTCCGTCACAATCAGTGCACGTTTTTTGCCTGTGATCTCCTTCAGCGCCTCGGGGATGCAGCCGCGGCGGAAGAAGATCTGGCTCGGCAGCCGATGCCACAGCATGTTTTCGGCGCGCTTTGCCACAATCTTCTTGTTCAGCAAGTGCTTCGGCCCCACATTCTCTGAGATGGAGTTGCCGCCCCAGCTGCCGCAGCCAAGCGTCAGGCTGGGCGACAGGCTGAAGTTGTACAGGTCGCCGATGCCGCCGTGTGAAGAAGGCGTATTTATCAGCACGCGAGCGGTCTTCATCTGCTCGCCAAAGTAGTTCACTCGCGCCTTCTGCGCATCCTGATCGGTGTAGAGCACAGACGTGTGCCCAATGCCGCCAAGCGCGACAAGCTTGCTCGCAGTGGCCACCGCGTCTTTGAAATCCTTTGCGCGATAGAGTGCCAGAATTGTCGACAGCTTCTCATGCGCGAAAGGCTCGGCCTCGGTCGCGTCTGTCACTTCGCCAATCAGTACCTTCGTCGTCGCCGGAACCGTGATGCCGGCCAGCGCAGCAATCTTTGGCGCAGCCTGGCCCACAATCTTCGCGTTCACAGCGCCCCTCACCAGGATGATGTCGCGCACCGTGTCCAGTTCTTTGCCCTGCAGAATGTAGCCGCCGTGTCGTGAGAACCGGTCGCGGATGGAGTCGTAGATCGCGTCCACCGCGATCACCGCCTGCTCCGACGCGCAGATGACGCCGTTGTCAAAGGTCTTCGACATCAGGATCGAAGCAATCGCGCGCTTCTGGTCGGCCGTCTCGTCAATCACCACCGGCGTGTTGCCCGCGCCCACGCCAATGGCCGGCGTGCCGCTGGAGTAAGCCGCGCGAACCATACCTGGCCCGCCCGTGGCGAGAATCAGCTTGATCTCCTTGTGTCGCATCAACTGGTTGCTCAGATCAATCGTCGGCTCATCGATCCACCCAATGATGTCTTCCGGTGCGCCGGCAGCAACTGCCGCCTTCAGCACCAGCAGTGCAGCCGCCGCAGTGCACTGCTTCGCGCGGGGGTGCGGACTGATGATGATGCCGTTGCGCGTCTTCAGGCAGCACAGCGCCTTGAAGATCGCCGTCGAGGTAGGATTCGTGGTAGGAATAATCGCGCAGATGATGCCCATCGGCTCAGCGATGGTGATGGTGCCCGCCTCGTCATCCTGGTCAAGAATGCCGCAGGTCTTCTCTTCCTTGTATTTGTTGTAAATGTACTCTGAGGCAAAGTGATTCTTGATCACCTTGTCCTCGATTACACCCATGCCGGTTTCGGCCACAGCCAGTTTAGCCAGAGGAATGCGTGCATCGGCAGCGGCAAGCGCCGCCGAGCGAAAGATGTGATCGACCTGCTTCTGCGTAAAGCTCGCAAACTTCTGCTGCGCGGCCTTCACTCGCGCCACCAGGGCTTCCAGCTCTTCCGCCGTCGTCACCCGGTTTGTCTGCTCCTCGTGTGCCGCCAAAAACGCTGCCAGATCCGTCATGCTGTCCTCTCCTGCCTCTCGCGTCTCCCGGGGTGCCTGTGCACTGGGCTGGCGCGTGTGAATGTTGCGGCTGAACCCTCCCTGGGCCTGCCGGTGGACAGTAGGAAGCACAAGAGCGCTCCTTCGGTATCGATAAATTTATATCGATATCCACAGATCGAGTGTAGGGGCAAATTGACAGGAAAAACTGTGACAGCGGTCACGATGTCCCGTGGCAGAGCGGAACCCGTGCGCCAAACTCTTCTAAATCAGTAGATTGTATGTTTTAGGGTGGGCAATGCGCGCTGCCGCGCCCCCTGCCGTAAATGGAGGGAGAGTTAGCCAGAGAGGCTTGAAGCTACCCAAGGAAGCCCAGATAAGGGCTCGACCCGAAGTTGCCAAAGTTGGGAAACACGGTCCGCACCTGTCCATCCGACAGCCCGAACCACCGCGCCAGCGTTCCTGCGTACTGGTCCACGCCGATCGTGGGAATCAGCCGCCCTGCGCCCACGTCGTTGGTCTGGTTCGAGCCGATCACCGGGTATGGGCCGTACATGTCGCCGCCGGCCACTGCGCCACCCACCACAAAGTGGTGGCTGCCCCAGCCGTGGTCCGTGCCGTCGCTGTTCGAAGTGAGTGTGCGCCCAAAGTCCGACGCCGTAAACGCCGTGACCTGGTCACTCAGGCCTGTCGTGGTCATCAACCCGTCAAAGTACTCCAGTGCCTGCCCTAGCTGCGTCAGCAGCCGCGCATGCTGCGGAGCCTGCCCGTCGTGGGTGTCAAAGCTGCCCAGCTGCACATAGAAGATCTGCCGCCGTACGCCCAAGCTACCCCGCCCGCCAATGATGCGCGCCACAGTCTGCAGCGACGTCGCCAGCGAGTTCGTTGCCAATGTGTTCGTCACCGGGTCCAAATATTGCGGAGGATTCGGCACGCCCGTGGGCCCTGCCGGCAGCATCGCCGAGGCCAGCGTAGCCTGCGCCTCAATCGACCGCTCCACCACGACTTCGTACTCCTTGGCAAACAGGTTCGCCTCGTCCGCCGACAGAATTGACGCCAGCGCATCCGAGCCCGCCTGCGAGCCGAACAGCGGCTGCGAAAGACCGTAGATTGGAATCGGTCCTGCCGAGGTCACGTTCAGCTGGAACGATGTCTGCCCGGAGAGGAAGAGCGCGATCCCGGCAGTCGAGATGCAAGTGAACATCGCGTTCGTGTTCATGCCCATGCTCTCAATCAGGTCTGCCACGCGCCCGCCCCAGCCCACGTGCTCGCTGCTTCCGCCGTTCGAGGCGATCGCCTGCCACGCCGCCGTCTGGTCAAAGTGCGAGTAGAGCGAAGCTGGCAGCGGCGCTGTGTTTGAGATGACCTGGGTCTTGGTCACCGGCTGAATCAGCGTGCCTGTGTTGGCCACAATCGCTGCCCGCCCTGCGTTGAACAGGTTCTGGACTCCGTTGAGCGAGGGGTTCAGCGCGAACGTGCGCCCGCTCTGCGGTGTCCGCAGCGTAATGGGCAGCAGCTCCGACAGCGGATAGGCCAGCCCCGGCGCGCCCGACCGGGCCTGCGTAAACGCATCAAATGACTCCGTGTCGGTAGCGATCACCGTGCCGTGTCCGTCGTTGCCGCCTTGCAGAAAGATGCAGACCAGCGCCTTGTAGTCTGTCGGGCTCGTCGATTGCGCCATCGCCGCCAGCGAGTTCAACTCCAGCAGAAACGGGCTGGCGCTGATGCCCGCCATCGAAGCCAGTGAAGCGGTGCGCAGAAACTGACGGCGCGAATGCTCGAATTTCGTCATCGTCTCTCCTCAGTACTGCGCGGCAAACGAGGGCGATGCCATCGTCAGGTAAATCGCGGTCTGCACTCGCGTCAGCAGAGCCGCGTCAATCGCGCTCTGGTCGCCCGTGGGAATCGCAATCGCATTTACCGCGCCCTCAATCTCGCTTCGCAGTGTCGCGTCCATCTCGCCGCCCATCAGAAGAAGGTTCAGCCGGTCCATCAGCGCGTCCGGCGTCGCCGCCAGCGCCACCTCAGTCGAGTAGCTTGCGAAGATATCCGACCCGCTGGCCGCGTTGCTGGCCAGCGCGCTCTGCATGTAGTTCAGGTAGCCGACAACCGTAGTCACGTTGGTCATCTGCATCTCCGGCGCGGTCAGCCCCGCCGCCTCAATGCTCGTGCCCGGCGGAACGTAGCCCGGCGCAAACCAGTTGAAGACCGTGGGTGAGCACAGCGCCATCTGCCCCAGTCCCCGAATCGGGTCCTCGGTACTCGCGATGTTGTAGCCGCCGTTGCGCGACTGCGCGCTGAACGCCCTCGCCCACTCCGTGTAGCGCAGCAGGGCCTCGCGCACCTTGCCGTATTGCGGATTTGTAAGGTCTGCTGCCGCGTCGCGCGCCTCTGCGTCCAGCAGGATCGCCGTGATCACTGCCTTCATGTCGCCGCGCACGCCCGATCCGTTGTTCTTGAACACCGCCGCCACGCGGCTGATATAAGCCGGGCTGGGATTGCTCGTCGTCAGATGCTGAATCATCTGCTTGGAAAAGAACGCCGGCAGATTCGGATGATTGAACAGCGTATCCAGCGCGATCTTCAGATCGCCCGTCGGGTCCGGGTTGGTCGACGCTCCAATAGTCACTCCCAGGAAGTCCTTCTGCAGCGTCGAGTGATGATCCGGATAGGTCGTCATCGGTAGCAGGTCTTCTCCAAAGCCCGTGCCCACATACGCGCAGCAGTTCGACCAGCCCGTCTCCGACGTGTCGCCCGGAATATTCCAGCTGAAGCCGGTGAACACCTTCGCCAGGCCCGTTACATCCAGATTGGAGTAGGTCGGAATCGGCTGCCCCATCCCGTCCAGCTTCTGCGAGCCATCGTCGTTCAACTGCCACAGCCCGATGGTGAACAGCTGCATCACCTCGCGCGCATAGTTCTCGTCCGGGTCCGTGTTGGCGTTTCCCTTGTCGTTACCCTGCACCGCCAGCCACTGGCCCATCATGGGATTCAGCGTCACGTCCTCCAGCAACTGCCGGAAGTTGCCGAACGCATCCGCACCCAGCACGTCGTAGTAGTGCGCCGCCCCGCGCGGCATGTTCTCCACCGCCGTCGACGCCATTGAGATCACGAGCATCTCGTGCAGGGAGTACGCCATCCGCTGCCGCAACTCGTCACTCGCCGTCAAGCTCTGCTGCCAGAACTGGTTCTCCACAAAATTCTGTCCCTGGTTGTTCTGCATGAAGAGCGCTGCATTGCACTTCACATCGCCCGCCGCGCAGGCCGGGTTGTTCAGCACCAGCGCCTGTTCCACCCCCGGCTCCATCTCCGTCTGCGGCATATTGAATTGCTCATTCAGCCAAGCCTGATAGCCAATCTGCGACAGGTGGTGCACGGCTGAGTCTGCTGCGCCAAACGTCGCCTGATCAAGAAACCGCGCCGCATCATTCAGGCTCACCGGAGGCGTGGTCACCGTGCCTGCCACTGTCGCAATCAGATCAGCCGACGTGGCCGGACCGGGGCTCGGATTCAGGACCTGCAAATCCAGGTTGCCAGCCTGCGTCGGAGAGATCGTTGCGGTCAGTTGTGTGCCGCTGTTGAAGGTCGTCGCCACCGCCGCGCCATTCACCAGCAGTTGCGCGCCCGTGATGAAGTCGCTGCCCGTCAGCACCACCGTCGCTGGTCCAATGGCAAAGGTATCCGGCGCGGCCGCAGTCAGAATCGGAATCGGATTGAGCACCGCAATGTTCTGGCTCAGAGTGACGGCTGGATTGTCCACGCTCACCACCGTCAGCTGCACCACGTTGCTCGGCGTCGGCACCACCTGCGGAGCTGTGTAAGCTATCGTGCCGTTCGTGCTCGCCACCGCCGTGCCCAACTGCGCGTTGCCGCCAGCCACGCCGTTCACCAGCACGTTCACCGCGGTGTTGTTGGTGCCCATCACCGACAGGCCAAAGGTTAACGAGTTGCGAACGCGCACATCGGTGCCGCCGCTCGTGTCCAGCTTCAGCACCACCTTTCCCGCCGCCACCGTCAGCGGAACGGTCTTCGCCGTGGCCGATCCCGGATCGGGATTTACCACCGTCAGCGGAAACGTGCCCGGGTTTGGCGCGTCAATGGCAGCCGCCAGCTCTGTGCTCGACACAAACGTCGTCGCCACGGCAGCACCGTTCCACACAATCTGCGCGCCGTACACAAACTGCGACCCGGTCACTGTCACGAGCGCTGTGCCTTCCGTCAGCGCAGTCGGCGTCACCGTGTCGATAATCGGAATTGGATTCAGTACCGCCAGCGTCAGCGAGCCGTTGGGATAGTCCGGGTGCCCCGTGGCCACGCTCGTAATCGTCACCGTGTTCGGGACCGGCACCACCGCAGGCGCCGTGTACAGGCCGTTGGCGTCAATCGTGCCAATTTCCGCATTGCCGCTCTCAATGCCGTTTACATAGAAGGCCAGCGCCACGCCGGTAATCTTGGCGTTGTTCGCTATCTGCATCTGCTGGTTCACGCGGATCGAGTTCGCCGCCGCAGAAATCGCGGCGTAGTAGCCAGCGTCCGTCACCTTAAAGCCCGAGCAGCCCGCTAGCAGGCTTGCAGCGCCCAGCAGCACCAGCATCAGCAGTGCGCCAGGGGAGAGGTGCAGTCCTGCGATTCGTTCGCGCATTCAATCTCCGGTTGGGAAGGGAAGAGGAGTGCTCTTCACACTGTGCAGCCCAGCCCTTTAATAGCCGATCAATCTTCCGCCAAAACCGGCTCGCACGGATCAACAGATACACTCCGCGAGCAGCCATTTCGGGGCGCGCGGCTTGCGCGGCTGCTCATCCGTCGTGTGTCGAACCAGTTGAGAATCTCGTTAGAGGGGAAAGGGAAGAAGCTTTCTGCGCGGCCCGTTGACCTGCGGTGCCGCGTCGCCTGTCGATCGCTTCACCCGTGCAGGCCCCGCATCCGCTCCTGGAACGTCCCAGGCCGCCTGTGCGCGTCCACTCCGGATCTCCTGCGGGTGAATAGCCTCCATCAAACCACAGCCGCCGCGCCCTGCGCTGGAGAAAGAAGGGACTGCTAACACAAAGGTAATCGGATGCCAAACAGGCAAAGGGGCTTCTGCCTCCGAATCTTCTACGCAAGCCGCTTCCCCCCGCACCGCATTCCATGCTGCAATGAAAGGCCAACCGTTCCCGCGCTTCCCAGGAGGTTCTGCCATGTCCAAGCTCGCCCCGTCTGAGGTCGCCGATCGCCTCGCCCAGGTCCCCGCATGGGCCATTGAAGATGGCGCTCTCATCCGCACCTTCAGCTTCTCCGATTTCCTTGACGCGCTTGGCTTCGTCAACCGCGTTGCCGACGCCGCCGAGCAGGCCGGCCACCATCCTGACATCGACATCCGTTACAACCGCGTTCGCCTCGCTCTCGTCACCCACGACGCCGGCGGCCTCACGGCAAAGGATTTCGATCTGGCAGAGCTATTCGACACGCTGCGCTAAGAGGCTTGCCAGCCCACGGCTCCGCTCGCCATACTCGCATCAGATCCCGCGGGCCCGTGGCCACGCATGCGAGACACATCTTGGAGAGAACCTTCCTCACCGCGCGCCTCGTGCACAAGCATTGCATTTCGCGCTCAGCGCAGACCTATCACTTCGACTTCGTTCTCGAAGACGTTGCTGATTTTCCCTTCGTCCCCGGCCAGTTCATCTCCGCCATCGCTGAAGACCGCAGCGGCAGAGAGCAGACGCGCGCTTACTCGCTCGCCTCCGCGCCTGCCGCCAATCACTTCGAGCTGTGCCTCAACCGCGTCGAAGGCGGCTTCTTTTCCAACCGCCTCGCAGACCTTCCCGATGTTCCCATCGGCGCCGCCGTACGTGTCTTCGGGCCCAACGGCTTCTTCACCCTGCGCGAGCCGCTCACGGATTCCATCCTCGTTGCCACCGGCACCGGCATTGCCCCCATGCGCAGCATGCTGCAATGGTTGTTTCCGCAAAATGGTCCCGACCGCAGCCAGGGCAAGCAGACCTGGCTCGTCTACGGTACCCGCCACGCGACGGAGCTCTACTACCGTGACGAGTTCGAAGCCCTCGCCGCGCGCCACTCCAACTTCCACTACCTGCCCACGCTTAGCCGGGGGCCTGCGGACTGGACCGGCCTCCGCGGCTACGTGCAGGACCACGTCGCGAAGATCGTGGAAGACCGCGCGAAGCGCCTTGGTCAGCCGGTACACACGCCCGCGTCCGATCCCGCCACGCCCGCGGCTCAGCCCCACTTCGACATCCACGCCTACGCCTGCGGACTCAGCCCTATGATCATCTCCATCCGCGACTGCCTCAAACACTACGGCTGGCATCGCCGACAGATCGTCACCGAGCGCTACGATTGATCTTTCCATGTGGGGAAAGGAAGGGGCGCGTCGTGGAGCGTCTAAAGATTGAACAGCTCTCTTAACCGCCGCGTCTGTGCCCGGCTCACGGGAATCTCCGTTTGCTTCTTGTCGTTCATGCGCAGCTGATAGCTGGACTTGAACCACGGCACCACTTCGCGAATGTGATCGATGTTGACCACAAAGCCGCGATGCGCCCGCCAGAACAGCGCCGGGTCCAGCAGTTCTAACAGCTCCTCCAGCGTGCGGCATTTGGACTGGCCTTCAAACGTCTGCGTCACCACGCGGATCACGCCCTCGTCGATGGCCGCAAAGCATATCTCCGCCTGGTCCACCAGCAGCAGCCGGTTCTGCGCCTGCACAATCAGCTTGGCCGGTTGCGGCGCGCGTGCGCCCGCGTTGGGCCGGTTCAGCAGCTTCAGCAGCGCATCCAGCTGCGACTCGCCCACCGCGCTGCCGCCCATCCGCCCGCGCACCCGCTCCACCGCCTGTTCCACGCGTCCACGGTCAAAGGGCTTCAGCAGGTAGTCCACAGCATTCACGTCGAAGGCGCGCACCGCATACTGGTCATACGCCGTGGCAAACACAAACTGTGGCAGCGGTTCGTTGTCTTTGTTCAGTGCAGCGTTGTGCCGGTCCACTAGCCGCTTGATCACCGCAAACCCGTCCAGCCCCGGCATCTGCACGTCCAAAAATACGAGGTCCGGGTGATGTTCTTCGATCAGGTCCACGGCTTCAATGCCGTTGGCCCCCTGCGCCACGACGTCCACCCCGCCCACCACGTCGAGCAGATACTTCAGCTCTTCACGGGCAAGTTGTTCGTCGTCGACAATGAGGGCAGAAATCGGCATGCGGGCAAATTGAATTCTAGGAACCCCGGCACCGCGGGTCAAACCGGAGCTTACTCGCCCAGCACCCGAAGCCGCGCCGGCATGTGGTCCCGTGCCAGCTCGTGACCGCAGCGCGTACAGAACTGGTCAGTCGCCCGCACGGTGCGGAAGCAGCTGCCGCAGCTCGCCGCCAGCTGATAGTTGCATTGCGGGCAGAAGTGGAAGTCACCCAGCACATGCGTCCCGCACGCCGGACAGGTTGAAACCAGCGGCGTGCGCAGCAGGAAGTAGAGCACGGCCCCGATCCCGCCCGGCATCACAAAGCAGATCAGCATCCAGAACCGCGCGCTCATTGACCGCCGCGGCGCATCCTTGCTGATGAAACCGATCATCAGGAAGTAGATAGCAGCCAGTAGGCCCCAGGAAATGTTCAGATAGATGCGCAGCCCGAGCGGTGCCACGTGGTGCTGCTGGCGGGGAAACACCAGCCAGAAGTAGTACTCCACCAGCACAAAGGCCACGGCCGCAGCCGCCATCGACCACGCCGGGATCAGCCGTGTGTCATCGTTGCCGTGAATGGATTCGGGTGTGCGCATAGTCCAGTCCCTCCCCCTGCAGGAGGCGTCTTGAAGCGTAAGCCAAGCTTAGCTGCTATTGCAATGGACGGGGAAGCCAGTTGTGAAGTTGCGTGTGCTCTAAGGTACTTCGGCGGGTCGGTTCAGGGCTTGCGCCGCACCCAGCCGGCCACCAGCGCCGAGGCCAGCAGCGCCGTGCACAGCAGAAAGGCCCAAACGCCGATCTCCGCGACCGGGTTGGTCACTATTTCGTCTTCCAGCAGTGTGTCGGCCAGCCACCACAGCGGCGGACCCACCACAAACAGCACCACCACCGCGGCTGCCAGCGCCACCGCTCGGTTCCTCTTGCGGCCGGCCTTTTGTTCTTTGAGTACGCCCAGCGAGGCCATCACTACGCGCCGCGTCGTGTGCGCCACCATGCGTTCGCGCTCTGCTCCGCTGCCTGCCAGTGCCGCCAGAACTTCGTCCTGCGATCCCGTCTTGGCGCCTGTGCCGCGAGCCGTATCCGTGACCGCGCCCGAAGTCATCCCGCCATCTCCTCGCGCACCATGCGAGCGCGTTCCAGCAGAGGCTTGATTGCCGCCAATCCCCGGTAAAGTCGCGACTTTACCGTCGACAACGGCGCTCGCGTTACCTTGGCAATCTCTTCCAGTGTCAAATCTTCGTGAAAGCGCAGTACCAGTACTTCGCGATAAAGCGTGTCCATCTGCAGCAGTGCCGCGGCAACGTGCTCGCGGTCTTCCATGCTTGCAAAGTGCTCCATCGGGCTCGGCTGCTGGTCGGCCACTTCAAACACCATCGGCCGGTCGTCGTCGCCACCTGTCTCGATCAGCTCGTCCAGGCTCGTCAGGGTCCGCTTGCGCCGCTGGTCGATCACGAGATTTCTCGCAATCGTGAACAGCCACGTCTCAAACCGTGCCCTGCCGTTGAACTGCCCGCCGCGCGTCAGCACACGCATCCATACTTCCTGGAACATGTCCTCAGCCATCTCCCGCTGCCCGGTCAGGAACAGCAGGTAGCGCAGCAGCCGGTGCTGATAGCGAACGATGAGCTCGTCCAGTAGCCCCGCCTCCTGCCGCTTCAATCCCTCGGCGATGGCAAGATTTTCCTGCCGAACCTGCTCGTCTGTCAGCGAGGCCGCAGAGGGTGAAAACAGCGCGCGAATGGCAGCAGTCGCACTCATCTTGATCAATTAGACGACAAACCTTGCGCCGAAGCCGCGCAAAATCAGTAATTCGTGCCCGATCCGGCAATTAGATGCACCATTTCTGGTGCACAAAGCAAATTAGAGCTTGCTGAACCGCTCGCGCGCCGCCGTTCGGCCACTCGCACTGCATCTTCCACGGCCTTCTCCGCCCGGCCGCTCTCGCCCGTCCACCGTCTGTACGTTGAAGATCCCCAGCTGGTGGCTCCTCCGCTGCGTCGCCGTCATCGCCCGCCATCCCTCGGCCGCCAACGGAGTGTGCTGAAAACCAGCCCGCAGCAGCGGAGGCAGCTCTCGCTTGCCCTCCATCGCCAGCATCACATCGAACGATTTGGCCTGATTCCTGCGCATGTCTCGGGTCACCGACAATCTAAACTACCTGCATGGAAGTTCTCTACGGTGTTCATCCGGTCGAGGAGGCACTCCGCGCCGGCCGCCGCCGCTTCGATCATGTTCTCGTCGCCCGCGAGCGCCAGGATGAGCGCCTCGGGCGTCTCGTCGCTGCCTGCCGCGAAGCCGGAGTCCGCGTCCGCCAGGAATCCCGCGAGCAACTCACCCAGGTAGCCGGAACCACCGCCCACCAGGGCGTTGTCGCTCTCGTACGGCCTCAGGAGTTCCTCGCCATTGAGGACCTTTTCACGCCCATCGAGCCGGGAGCCAAACGCCTTGTCCTCGCCCTCGACGGCGTCGAAGATCCGCAGAACCTCGGCGCGCTGCTTCGCGTGGCAGACGGCGCGGGCGTCGACGGCGTCGTGCTCACTGAGCGCCGTTCCGCACCCCTCAGTCCCGTCGCAGTCAAGGCCAGCGCCGGCGCGGCAGAGCACCTTCGCATGGCCCGCGTCGTCAACCTTGTCCGCGCGCTTGAAGATCTGAAAGAGCAGAATCTCTGGATCATCGGTCTCGATGAGCGTGGCACAAGAGACTACGACCAGTTCGACCTTACTGGCGACTGCGTCCTCGTCCTCGGCCGCGAAGGCGCCGGGCTGCACGACCTCGTGCGCCGCACCTGCGACCACTTGCTCAGCATTCCTATGTCCGGCGGCGTCAGCTCGCTGAACGTATCCGCCGCCGGAGCCGTCGTGCTCTATGAGGCCGCCCGCCAGCGCCGCGCCGCTCAGCGCGGAAGTGCTCCCAACGCAGGCTTGCAGCCGTCTAAACCAAAGAAGCAGAAAGGTCTCGGTTCTAGATGAAGTTTGTTTCTCCCTGGACGCTGGCAGCCGTGCCCGTTGCCGCCGTTCTGGCGACCGCTTTGGGGCTAGCCCAAACCCCGCCCGCTGCGCAGTCCCCCGTCCAGCCTGCAACACCCGCAGGGGTTACACCGCGCGGTGGCCAGGTCATCTTCTCCCGCTCTTCCGACGAAAACGGCGACACCACCACCCAAGCCGGTCCCGCTGCCCAGGCCACTTCCGAGCCCATGGCATCCGATGCTGATCGTCGCGCCGTGGCCGTCACCGCGATGGACCTTGATGTCCGCCTTCAGCCAGCTGCGCAGCACATTGCCGTTCGCGCCCAGCTCACCGTGCGCAACGACAGCAGGTCCCCACTCGTCCGCATCCCGCTGCAAATCTCCTCCTCGCTTCGCTGGGAACAGATCCGCCTCGGCGGCCGCACGGTGGCCTTCCCCGTCGCTACGCTCATCTCCGACGCTGACCACACGGGCCAACTCCACGAGGCTGCCGTGCCCCTCGCCGTGCCCCTCGCCCCCGGCGCCACCGTCCAGATCGACACTACCTACTCTGGCACCATCGCTCCCACCGCCCAGCGCCTCGTCACCATCGGCACCCCCGAGGCTCTCGCGCTCCACTCCGACTGGGATGAGATATCCCCCGCCTTTACCGGCCTGCGTGGCTTTGGCAACGTCGTCTGGTACCCCGTCTCCAGCGTGCCCGCCATCCTTGGCGACGGCGCTCGCCTCTTCGACGAGATCGGCCGCCACAAGCTGCGCCTTGTGGGCTGCACCTTCGCGCTCCGCCTCACCGCGGAGTTCCCCCAGGGCCAACCGCCCGCTGTCGCTTTGGTCAACGGCGTTTCGGTCCCGCTCACCGTGGCCGACACCCATGGCCTCGACCCCGACCTCACCGGCGTGGCCACCGCCGCCAGCGCGCCCGTAATGCTGGGCTTTGAAGCCCCCAGCCTCTTCGTTGCCAGGCGCACCGCTCATCCCGGTCCCGCGCCCGCCGGCACCGTGCCCAACGTCACGGCATGGACCACCGTCGACAACGAAGTTGCCGTCAGATTCTGGCTCGACGCCGCCTCCGCCGTTACGCCGTTCGTCCAGCGCTGGCTCGGTGCGCGCCCCCGTACACCGCTTACACTGCTCGATCTGCCCGACCCCGATGACGCGCCTTATGAAGCTGGCGCTCTGCTGGTTGCGGGCCTGAAAGAAGCGCCAGCCGACCGGCTCGGCACGGTCCTCGCCCACGCCCTGGCCCGCGCTTACGTGCCCGCTGCCCCCGCATGGCTTTCCGAGGGCCAGGCCACCTTCGTAGAGTCGCTGTGGCTCGAGAAACAGCGCGGCCGCGATCAGGCGCTCGGCATGCTTGAAGCCGACCGCTCTGCCCTCGCTCTCGCCGAACCCTCCAGCCCCGGCGAAAACCCCGGCACGCCCCTAGCCCAGGCCATCGCCCCCGTCTACTACCGCACCAAGGCAGCCTACGTTCTCTGGATGCTTCGCGACGCGGCGGGTGACGATGCGCTCAGCGCTGCCCTCAGCGCCTGCGATGCTGCCGCACCAGCCAACTGCAACTTGCTGCAACTCCTCCAGAAGACCGGCGCCGCCGGCGACCCCTCCTGGCTCTTCTCCGACTGGGTCGACGCAGACAAGGGCCTGCCCGATCTCACCGTCGACGGTGTCTTTCCCACCTCTGCCCAAAGCGGCACCTATCTCGTAGCCGTCAATGTCTCCAACGCCGGATACGCCTCAGCGGCGGTGCCCATCACCGTCCGCACCGCCAACTCCACTGTCACTGAGCGCCTCCTCGTCCCCGCCCGTGGAAGAGCCGTGCAGCGCATTCTCTCCGTCGGCCCGCCCACTGAGGTGCAAGTCAACGATGGCACCGTGCCCGAAACCGGCGCCAGCGTCCACGTCACCCCCGTCGCGCCGCCTCCGCCAGCCCCACCCTCCACCGGTCCCACACCCCACAAGCAGCCCCGCGACAAGAACGCCCAATAAGCCGAATGCTTTTCGGCACAAAACAAACGGGGACGGCCTAAGCCGTCCCCGTTCAATCTGCCTACAAACGAACTCCGCTAACTCCGCTGACCCCGCTATTCGTCCTTTTTCTCGTTCCGCGCCTTCACCTTGAACCAGATCGGCGTTCCCTCAAACCCGAATGCGTCGCGTATCTGGTTTTCGAGGAACCGCTCAAACGCGAAGTGCAGCTTGATATCGCGGTCCGTGAACAGCACAAACGTTGGCGGCGCCACAGCGGCCTGCGTCATGTAGAAGATCCGCACGCGCTTCGCCATCGGCACCGGCGCTCGCTGAAAGTCGATCTTGTCGAGGAAGCGGTTCATCTGCCCGGTCGTCACGCGCTTGCGCCGTTCCGCCGCCACGCGCTTCACTTCGTGCAATACGCGGGGCAGCCCCGTGCCTTCCAGCGCCGAAAGAAACAGCACCGGCGCATAGCTCAGATACTTCAGCACCGAGCGCAGCTGCTTCTCAAATATCTCGCGATCCGCAGGCGGCTTGCCGTCCGTGCGCCCCGTCGTCACCGCGTCCCACTTGTTCACCACGATGATCACGCTGCGCCCACTCTCGTGCGCATAGCCGCCGATCGTCGCGTCGCTCGCCGTTACGCCCTCGGTCGCGTCAATCACCAGCAGCGCCACGTCCGCCGCTTCCAGGTGCCGCCGCGCCATCACCACGCTTAGCTTCTCGGCCATCAGGTGCGTCTTGCCCTTGCGCCGAATGCCCGCCGTATCCACAAATCGATACTGCGCGCCCTCAAACTCGACTACTTCATCCACAGCGTCGCGTGTCGTCCCGGCAATCGGCGACACAATCGCGCGGCCCGTCCCCGTCAGCGCATTCAGCAACGTCGACTTGCCCACATTCGGCCGCCCGATGATCGCGACAGAAGTCTCATGCTGTTCGAACTCCCCGTGCGTGCGGTGCAGAGTCTCACCGTCCGCCTCATCTTCGAGTTCGACCTCAGGCGCTTCTTCCGTTTCCGGGACCTCGGCCGGTGCCGGAACCGCGTCCGCAATCGCATCCAGCAGTTCGCCCACGCCCAGCGCGTGCTCCGCGCTGATCGGGTACACCTCTTTGAAGCCCAGCCGGCGCAGGTTTTCGGCCTCGAGCGTCATCGCCTCGCCTTCCACCTTGTTCACGGCCAGAAAGACGGGCTTCTTACTTTTCAGCAGAAGCTTCACCAGGTCATAGTCCGGGCTGGCCAGTTCCGTGCGCACGTCCACCACAAAGATCAGCGCCGCGGCCTCTTCCAGCGCTACCCGCGCCTGGTTGTAGATCTCCGTGGGAATCAGCTCCGGGTCGTCTGGCACCATGCCGCCCGTATCCACCAGCCGGTAGCGCCGCCCGGCCCACTCATATTCACCATAGATGCGGTCGCGCGTAATCCCCGGCTCGTCGCCCACAATCGAGCGGCGGCTTTTGGTCAGCCGATTGAACAGGGTCGACTTGCCCACGTTGGGCCGACCCACAATGGCCACCAGCGGCAAGGCCTCCGCTCCCGGCTTCACCGGCACAACCGATCTGCGATACGTTGGCAAAACGTCCTCTTCCCGCGGGCAGCCCGCCTCAGCGCTGCGCCCGCTCCTGGTCCTCTTCTATCTTACTTGTCCCGCGTCTTCAGGCCGATTTTGCTCGCTTTATGAGCCAAACCGCCTGTAGACTGCCGCCATTCCCCGCACGGAGGCTTCTACCCATGCCCAAGTACGTCATCGAGCGCGAAATCCCCGGCGCCGGTTCACTCAGTCCGGAGACCCTCCACGCCATCTCCCAAAAGTCCTGCGGCGTGCTCAACAACCTCGGCCCCTCCATCCAGTGGCTACACAGCTACGTCACCGCAGACAAGATCTACTGCGTCTACATCGCGCCCAACGAAGAGATGGTCCGCGAACACGCCAAACAGGGCGGCTTCCCCGCCAACAGCGTCGCGGAAGTCAAGACCATCATCGACCCCACTACCGCCGAAGGGTGACAAGCTGTAGCTCGCGGATCCATGCGCCCCACCCCGCCTATGATGGAGGGAGCACCGGCGCCGATGGCTTCCACCGACACCCCAACCCGCACCCTGCCCACCCTCCACGAGTTCTTCGCGCCGGGCGGTATCCTCGCGCGTTCGCCGCTGCCCTACGAGTACCGCCCCGGCCAGCTTGAAATGGCCAA
>DCFV01000179.1:0-4328 GCA_002314435.1 Acidobacteriaceae bacterium UBA1795
TGCGGATTTTGGGGGGCAGGTCAACTCGATGGGAGTTCCACATCGAAAACTTCCTCGGATTCGTACACCTCGCCTGCCTGCTCATGCTCATCAGACATTTATGAGATGGGTTCTAGATCGTTGATATCAGGTGCCGACCAGGACGCTATACAGGGCAGGAATCAGGCAAAGAAGGGAACTGCGAAACGCACAATCTATGCGGCCCGCAGGCCGTGAAAATGAACCCAGAAATGCATCCCCTGGGAACGCTCACGCTTGGATATTTCGTGGTATTGCTTCGGAAGGAAGCAGTTCTGTAAGTTGTTGATTCTGCTGGCGGAGAGGGTGGGATTCGAACCCACGTTAGAGTTTCCCCTAAACACGCTTTCCAAGCGTGCGCCTTCAACCACTCGGCCACCTCTCCAATTGTTGTGAAACCAACTCTTTGACTTTACCACACGGTGGGGTGAAAGGAGGGGGTGCGAGGCTGTGCAGTGAGCGCTCTGAAATCGTTTACTTTTCGGGGCTAGTTGATTTATATTTCCGCCTTGCCTGGAGTCTGCAGAACCGGTGCATCCCAAGGCAAATTACTGCATTCGTGAGGAATTGCTATGCCTTGTATTTCGCGTCGTGAGCTGCTCTGCTCTGGTCTGGCCCTTTCCGCTTCATCACTGACCGCGCGTTCCGCCTGGGGGCGGACGGCAGTTCTGCTCGCAGACTATCCCGGCGTTCCATCTGCCGAGGCGTTGGGGGCATTGGCGCCACGCGAGAGATTGCTGTTTGACCGCGGCTGGAAGTTCACATACGGGCACGGAACGGACCCGGCGCGCGACTTGGGCTTCGGCTTCGGGCAGGGCGACTTTGCGAAGACCGGCGAGTTCGAGTTTGCCAAGGCCAAGTTTGACGACTCAAAGTGGCGCACGCTGAACCTGCCGCACGACTGGGCAGTGGAGCTGCCGTTTGTGCGCGACGACGAGCAGTTGTCGCACGGCTACAAGCCGCTGGGCCGACGCTATCCGGACACCAGTGTCGGCTGGTACCGGCGTGTGTTCGACGTTCCAGCAAGCGATAAGGGTCGGCGCGTGACGGTGGAATTCGACGGCGCGTTTCGCGACGTCATCGTGTTTGTGAACGGCTGCTTTGTGGGGCGGAACAACAATGGTTACGCACCGTTCGAATTCGACCTTACGGACTTTCTGGCCCTGGGCGCGAAGAACACCATTGTGGCGCGCGTGGATGCGAGCTTTGGCGATGGCTGGTTCTACGAGGGCGCAGGCATTTATCGCCACGTTTGGTTGACGAAGACTGATGCACTACATTTGGGCAAATGGGAGAGTGTGGTGCGCTCTGAGGTGAGTGGCAAGACGGCCGCGTTGAATCTGAGCACGGAGGTAGTGAATAGTGGTGCGCAGACTGAAAGCGCGAGGGTGACTTGGCAGATTGTTGATGCGGCGGGCAAGACCGTGGCGACGGCAGAGGCGGCGGCACAGACGATCGCTACGGATGGCTCGGCGAAGTTTACGACGACGGCCAGGATTGCGAATCCGGCGCTCTGGTCGAGCGAGGATCCGAACCTCTATTCGGCCCTGGTGACGGTGGAGTCGGCAGGCAAGGCGCGCGATGCAGAGCGCGTGAGCTTTGGAGTGCGCACGGCGCTGTTCGACGCGAACAAAGGTTTCTTCCTGAATGGTAAGTCCACGAAGATTCAGGGCACCTGCAACCACCAGGATCACTCGGGCGTGGGCGCGGCAGTGCCGGACAGGCTGCAGTGGTATCGGCTGGCGGTCCTGCGTGCCATGGGCTGCAACTCGGTGCGAACCTCGCACAATATGCCGACGCCAGAATGGGTGGAGGCATGCGACCGCATGGGCATGACTATGATGTGCGAGACGCGGCAGATGAGTTCAAACCCTGAGGGCATGGCGCAGTTGGAGACGATGATCAAGCGATATCGCAACTCGCCGTCGATCATCATCTGGTCGATCGGCAACGAAGAGGGGCAACTGCAGAACGGGGAACTGGCCGAACAGGGAGAGAAGATTGCTGCCGCCATGGTTCGCCGCTGCCACGAACTCGATCCTACGCGCGTGGTATCCGCTGCGGTGAACGGCGATAACGAAAAGGGTCTCTCGCTAGCGCTCGATATCATCGGGTTCAACTATCACCAGGACTTTCCCGATAACTTCCACAAAGAGCATCCCACGAAGGCGATCTTTGGCTCGGAGACTTCGAGCGCCATCGCGACGCGCGGCGATTACACCACAGATGCTCTGCGCAATACGATCAATGAGTACGACGCCGCAGTGCCCTGGGGTGCGACGGCAGAGGATTGGTGGAAGTTTTACGGTACGCGCGAGTGGGAGGCGGGCGGCTATGCGTGGACCGGCTTCGACTATCGTGGCGAGCCAACGCCGTATGGGTGGCCCTCGATCAACTCGCAGTTTGGCATCGTGGACATGTGCGGGTTTCCGAAAGAGATGTTCTATTACTACAAAGCGTGGTGGCGTACGGAGCCGTCGCTGCATCTGTTCCCGCACTGGAATTTCGAGGGGAAGGAAGGCGAGACGATTCGGGTCTGGGCGTACTCAAACCTGGATGAGGTGGAGCTGTTTGTGAATGGCAAGAGCCAGGGCAGCCAAAAGGTGCCACACCTTGGCCACGTAGAGTGGAAAGTGAAGTATGAGCCAGGCGCGATTGAGGCACGCGCCTCGCGCAACGGCAAGGTGGTGCTGACCGATAAGCGTGAGACGGCGGGGCCGACGGTGGCAATTCGTCTGACCGCTGACCGCACGATGATCCACGCGGACGGAGAGGACGTTTCGGTCATCACGGTGGAGGTGCTCGACAAGGAAGGACGGCCAGTGCCGACAGCGAGCAATATGATCGGTTTTAACGTGTCTGGCGAAGGCGCGCTGATTGGCGTGGGCAACGGGGATCCTAATTGCCAGGAAAGCGACAAGGAACCGAAGCGATCGTTGTTTAACGGGCTGGCGCAGGTAATCCTGCAGTCGACTATAAAGGCGGGCGAGATTCACCTGGAGGCTGTGAAGGAAGGCTGGGACGGGCCGGAGCTGACGCCAGCGAAGCTGGTTATCACGACCGACCGTGTGGAGTCGAGGCCGTGGGTGCCAGTGCTGCGTAACGATGAGTAGCTTACTCGCGTTAGGATGGCTGGTATGAGCCAGAAGCTGCGTTGGGGTGTTCTCAGTACGGCAGGGATCGGGATGCGGAAGGTGCTTCCCGGCATGAAGAAGGGGCAGTTCACGAGCGTGGACGCAATTGCGTCGCGCGATTTGAAGAAGGCGCGCGAGGCCGCGGAGAAGCTGGGGATTCCGCGGGCTTACGGATCGTACGAAGAGCTTCTCGCCGATCCGGCAATCGATGCTATCTACAATCCGTTGCCGAATCACTTGCATGTGCCCTGGACGATCAAGGCCGCCGAGGCGGGCAAGCACGTGCTCTGTGAGAAGCCGCTGAGTCTGACCGTGACCGAGGCCGAATCGCTACTGGAGGTGCGTGCACGTACCGGTGTGCAGATCGGCGAGGCCTTCATGATCCGCACGCATCCACAGTGGCTGCGTACGCGCGAACTGATCGAGCAGGGACGCATCGGCAAACTGCGCGCAGTGATGGGATGCTTCAGCTACTTCAATGACGACCCTGCGAACATTCGCAACCGTGTGGATTACGGTGGCGGTGCGCTCTATGACATCGGCTGCTATTTGATTCAGTCGGCGCGTATCGGCTTTGCGCGGGAGCCGCTACGCGTAGTGGCAAGCATCGAGCGCGATCCACGGTTTGGTATCGATCGGCTGACCTCCGCACTGATGGAGTTTGAAGGCGGCGGGCAGGCGGCGTTTACGTGTAGCATGCAGTTTGTGCCGTATCAGAGGGTGCAGTTCTTTGGCACCACCGGTCGCATCGAGATTGAGATTCCCTTCAATGCTCCGCCGGACAAGCCGACACGCATATTCATCGACGATGGCCGTGACCCTTCAGGTGCGGGCATGATAGTGGAGGAATTCGCTGTGTGCGACCAGTACACGCTGCAGGGCGACGCGTTCGCACGAGCGGTGTTCGAAGGCAGGGAAGTGCCAGTTCCGCTGGAAGAAGCCATCCGCAACATGAAGGTGATTGAGGCGGTATTTGCGTCCGCGCGCGGCTGTGGCTGGCAGGCGGTTGCGTCGTAGGCTGATTCTTGCCCGGCCATCGCGCAGAAATGAAACGGGGAGGGCAATTAGCCCTCCCCGTCTTGCTGCAGCTCTGCGCTACTGCTTGGCCTTGCCCCAGGCGAGCCGAACTCCGACACGGACGTTGAGCGGGAGGTTGGTGTAGCCGATGGGCGCCAT
>DCFV01000179.1:4651-4794 GCA_002314435.1 Acidobacteriaceae bacterium UBA1795
ATCTGGTAGTTGACGCCGAGGTCGAGCCGCGCGTAGCCATGGTCGAGGTTGCGGTTAGGCAGCAGCAGGCTGTTGCCGCCGCTGGTGTCGGAGTATGCCAGGAATGTGGAGTCGTCGCTGCGGCTGACGAATGAAGCTGAGAG
>DCFV01000223.1 GCA_002314435.1 Acidobacteriaceae bacterium UBA1795
GCCAGAAGTGCCTCAACCACGGCGAGGTGGTGTTTGCTGTTATTGCAGAGAACTCCACGCGTGAGCCGCACCGTCTGGTGGTTTCGAGCATCGGCGTGGCCATTCCGGCCGACCGCAACACCTACGGCTACCTCAGCGAGCACCACAGCTTCGGCGAAACCGAAGAGCAGGCCGGCGAGTACGCCGAAGAGCTTGCCGCCGAGATGCTGGCCACCACGCTGGACGTGGATTTTGACCCCGACAAGAGCTGGGACGAGAAGAAGGAGATCTATCGCATCTCCAACAAGATCGTGCGCACCAGCAACGTCACGCAGTCCGCAGTGGGCGACAAGCGTGGCCTCTGGACCACGACCATCGCCGCCGCGGTGCTGATCCTCGAAGAGTAAGCACTGCGTGCAGCAGACCCCTTGAGGCCAATCCTCCACTGGAGGGTTGGCCTCGTGCTATGCGACCCACATGTGAGCGGAGAACGATGGCAGACAAGCGAAAGTACAACGTCGGACTGGTGCAGATGAAGATGGGGCCGGACCCCGAGGCAAACTTTGCCGCGGCCGTCCGTCACGTGCGCGAGGCCGCGCGCCTGGGCGCAAATGTCGTGTGCCTGCCTGAGCTGTTCAAGGCGCAGTACTTCTGTCAGCGAGAAGACCTGCGTTTGTTTGACCTCGCCGAGCCCATCCCCGGCCCCTCCACGCACAAGCTTGCTGAGGTAGCCCGCGAGGCGCGTGTGGTCATCGTGGCTTCGCTCTTTGAGCGGCGCGCGCCCGGCCTCTACCACAACACCGCGGTCACGCTGAACGTCGACGGCTCCATCGCCAGCGTGTATCGCAAAATGCACATCCCCGACGATCCGCTCTACTACGAGAAGTACTACTTCACGCCCGGCGATCTCGGCTTCCAGGCCGTCGACACGGCCTTCGGTCGCCAGGGCACGCTCGTCTGTTGGGATCAGTGGTACCCCGAGGGCGCACGCCTGACCGCGCTGCAGGGTGCAGAAGTGCTCTTCTATCCCACGGCCATCGGCTGGCACCCCGCAGAGAAGGACGAGTTCGGCGCGGCGCAGTACGATGCGTGGCAGACCATCCAGCGCGCGCACGCCATCGCCAACGGTGTTTACGTGGCAGGCGTTAACCGCGTGGGCCACGAGCAGGGTGACATCCTCGGCAACCGCGCCGAGGGGCAGGGCATTGAGTTCTGGGGCGGCAGCTTCCTCGCCGATCCCTTCGGCCGCATCATCGCCAAGGCCTCGCACGACGCCGAAGAAATTCTGCTCGGCGAAATCGATCTCGCGCTCCTTGAGGACACCCGCCGCAACTGGCCGTTCCTGCGCGATCGCCGCATCGACGCTTACGCGCCCATCACCAAGCGCTTTCTCGACCCCTCGCACGCGTGGGCTCCGGGCGGAGAGCCGAAATAGCGATGCCCGTGGAGACCAAAGCAAAGACGCCGCGGGAGCTGGGCTTCCGCATGCCCGCCGAGTGGGACCAGCACCAGGCCACCTGGCTTGCGTGGCCGCACAACCGTGAAGACTGGCCCGGCAAGTTCCAGCCCATTCCCTGGGTCTACGCGGAGATCGTGCGCCTGCTCGCCGCCCGCGAGCGCGTTCACATCCTCGTTGAAGATGAAGCAGCAGAGAAGCGCGCGCGCGGCATCCTCAAGCGCGCCGGTGCCAATGTCGCGCAGGTGGACTTCTACCCGTGGCCTACGGACCGCGTCTGGACCCGCGACTCCGGCCCCATCTTCGTGCGCGACACTGCCGGTCAGGTCGCCATCACCAACTGGCATTTCAACGCCTGGGCCAAGTACGACGACTGGTGCCACGACGATCTCGTTCCCGGCCGCGTAGCGGAACTGCTCAACCTGCCGCAGTGGCAACCGACGATCGAAGTCAACGGAGCGCCGCAGCGCATCGTGCTTGAAGGCGGCTCGATCGATACCGACGGCGCGGGCACGCTGCTCACCACCGAAGAGTGCCTGCTGAGCGAAGTGCAGCAGCGCAACCCCGGCGTGAGCCGCGAGCGTATCGAGCAGGTGTTTTCCGACTACCTCGGCATCGATCAGGTCATCTGGCTCGGTCGCGGCGTCGCCGGAGACGACACCCACGGCCACGTCGACGACATCACGCGCTTCGTCGGCCCGGCCACCGTTGTCACCGCCGTTGAGCCGGACACGCGCGACCCCAACCACGAGCCGCTCGCCGACAACCTCGTACGCCTCAAGGCTGCCCGCACCGCGGAAGGGAAACAGTTGACCGTCGTCGAGCTGCCGTTGCCGCGCCCGGTCGTCTTCCGCCGCCAGCGCCTGCCCGCCAGCTACGCCAACTTCTACATCGCCAACAGCCTCGTGCTCATGCCCACGTTCCACGATCCCAACGACCGCATCGCGCTCAACACGCTGGCGCAGGTCTTTCCCGACCGCGAAGTCATCGGCATCCACTCAATCGATCTCGTCTGGGGCCTCGGCACGCTCCACTGCATGACGCAGCAGCAGCCCGCAGGCAGCGCGGCGGCGGTACCATCAAGGGCATGATCGACGACCGCGAAGCCATGGAAGTCGCGCTGGCCGAGGCCCGCCTAGCCGCCCAAACCGGCGAGGTGCCCATCGGCGCTGTCGTTGTGCGGGAGGGCGAAATCCTCGCGCGCGCCCAGAACTCGGTTGTGAGGCTGAACGACCCCACGGCTCATGCCGAGATCGTTGCTCTGCGCGCCGCCGCGGCAGCCTTGGGCAACTACCGCCTCAACGGCTGCACGCTGTACGTCACGCTGGAGCCATGCGCCATGTGCGCCGGAGCCATGATCCACGCCCGCCTCGACCGCCTCGTCTTCGCCGCCGCTGACCCCAAGGCCGGTGCCTGCGGTTCGGTGCTTGAAGTCCTCAACCACCCACGCCTGAACCACCAGATGCAGGTGGAGCAAGGGGTTCTGGCCGACGAAGCCAGCGAAATTCTGCGCAGCTTCTTCCGCGCTCGCCGCTAGCTCGGGATCAGACGGAAGATTAGGGAAGCTCCGCACAAGTCAGC
>DCFV01000208.1 GCA_002314435.1 Acidobacteriaceae bacterium UBA1795
CCGCCAATATCGTCCAGATCTTCCTCGTCGCTCTCTTCCGCCTCATCTTCATCTTCGAAGGAGCGCTCCTTGAGCTTCTCGGCGTTGCGCTTGGCGCGAGAACGTTTGATGGTGACCTGCGGCGGGGGCGCCGGAGGCGAGAACGGCTCCAGAAACGCCTTCTGCTCCTCGGGCGTCGTGAGTTTGCCGTCGATCAGCTCCAGGAAAATCTGCTGTAGAAGCTCGTTGTACGTTGGCAGTTCCGGCGTAATCCGCATCTCCTGCATCAGGGCATGCGGAGTGCGCTGCCGCGCCTCCGGCCACACCTTCAGGAACTGCTGGTAGCGATCCTTCACGGCCGCAGAGTTACTGGTAAAGCCCAGCCACAGTACAGCCTCCGGATCGTAGCTGGTGAACAGCTTGTAGCCTGCCGAGGGAACCTGGTTCTCCTTCGCAAGCAGCACCTTCTGGAAGCCCGCTGCCATCTGATCTAGGCTGTTCCACTCCTCCACAAAGCCCGGCCGCAACAACCCTTTCTTAAGCGTCGCCAGATCCTTGGCTGCGAGCTTGGCTGTCAACAGCTGCATCTGCGCCGCAGACATATCAGCATGTACACCCTGCAGCAGCAACTCCACCGCCAGGTCATGCAGCGCATTCAGTTTCTCTTCGTCAGCCTTGGTCGAGACCCATGCCAGAAACAGCACCTTCATCCAGCCGTCCGCCTCGAGAGCGCGCAATACCTTGAGCCCGTCGGACTCGTGCCCAATCTGCTCCAGTTCATAGCTCCGCGCATGGTCTGAGAGCGCATCGATCACACCCTCTTCGCGCGCATTGTCATAGCGGGTCTGCGTGCGCGGATCAAGCTCCCAACCCAGCCTTGCCCTGTACCGCGTCGCTCGGATCATCAACGACGGCTCCTCAAGAAAGCCGTAGTTCGAGACCAGCCGCAGCGCGCGCGCTTCAATGTCCGCTGCACCGTTCAGGGGGTCCATCAACAGGCCAAACGACCCCTCGTTTAGCGAGATTGCCATTGCGTTGACGGTAAAGTCACGCCGCCGCAGGTCTTCCTGAATCGACGCGGCGTGATACACCGCCTTGCCCGGCTTGGGGTATTCCACCCGATGCGTACTGACCAGGTCAACCCGCACCGTGCCTGGAAAACAGAGATACAGCGTCCGCGAAGCTTCGTGCTCGCCCCACACCTTGCCGCCAAGCCGCTCGATCGGCTTCTTCAGCTTCAGCGCGTTGCCGTGGACGGCCACCTCCAGGTCACGTACTGCATGGCCGCTGGTCAGGTCGCGGACAGCGTCCCCGGTGAGAAAAAGGATGATCCCAGCCTCGCGGGCAACTTCGCGCAACTGGCGAAGGGCGTGCTGTTGGTCGGCAGAAAGCCGGTTCTCAAGAAGGTAAATGTAGTCGGGCATTCTTCCCCTGCTTCCGTCGTCCTCTTACCGAGCCAAGTCTCTGATGTGGTTACGCTTACAGAGCGCCCGGGCAGATGTTGCAAACCAGTACCTTAACACAATTTCAATAGGTTGGCTAGAGCAGTGTGCACTGGAAATGCTGCGTTTGCCCACGCCCCCCGTGCCCGTTCGTGCGACAATCCATGGGAATGGCCTCGTCGCGTAAACCCGTGATTGTGCGTAAGTTCACCCGGGACTGGGTAGCCGGCTACGCGGATGCGGCTTTCTCCCCCGCTGCCTCTGCCCTTGAGATTCTCGACCAGGGCGGCAAGGTGGTTACTATCGGGTGGAACACCGTCAAGTGGGTCTGCTACGTCCGCGACTTCCCTTCCGGCGAGCAAGCCAGCCCCGAACGTCTTCTTCAAAAGCGATTTACAGTGCGCCCCCGAGCCGCAGGCATTTGGCTGCGCATGACCCTCGCCGACGGCGACGAGCTCGAAGGGCTGGCCGCCAACGACCGCTCGCTCATTGACGGCGCGGGCCTGCTCCTCACTCCGCCTGATACCCGCTCCAACACCCAGCGCATCTTCGTGCCCCGCCAGGCCATCCAAACCCTGGAGGTCGTCGCCCTCATTGGAGCCGCCGCCCGCAAGCGAAGCGCCGCGATGCCGCAGCCTGAACTCTTCCCCGCGGGCCCCGAGGGCGAATGATCCCCTCACAGCACTGGGCCCCTCGTTCCGCTACAATCTCTTCGATGAAACTGGGCGAATTGGCAAGCCGATTAGGTGCGGAGCTGCGCGGCAACGCGGAGCTGGAAATCACAGGTGTCAAAGGGATTGAGGAAGCGGGTCCGACCGAGATCACTTTTGTCGCCAATCCCAAATACGGAGGCCTCGCGCGCAAAACGCAGGCCGCGGCTGTACTCGTCGAGCCCGAATTCCCAGAGATCACCGCAGCCACGCTGCGGATCAAAAATCCCTACCATGCTTTCTCGCTGGCGCTCGGCTACTTCTACCAGCCGCCTGTCTACGCGCCCGGCATCCACCCCACCGCCGTCATCGATCCCACAGCAGAGATCGACGAAGGCGCCCATATCGGTGCCTATGTCGTCATCGGGCCGGGGGTAAAGCTCGGCCCCCACGCTACGCTTCTGCCCCATGTCGTGCTCTACCCCGACGTTCAGGCCGGCAGCAATCTCTTCGCCCACGCCCACTCTGTCGTCCGTGAGGGCTGCATTCTGGGTGATTACGTCACGCTCGAAAACGGGGCCATCGTTGGCGCAGACGGCTTCGGCTTCTCCAAGAACGAGTTAGGCCATTGGACCAAGATCCCGCAGTCGGGCCCTGTTCGCCTCGGCGATCGTGTTGACGTGCAGGCCAACGCCTGCGTCGACCGCGCCACCATCGGGGCCACCGAAATCGGCGACGGAACGAAGATCGACAACCTCGTCCAGGTGGGCCACGGCTCGCGGGTCGGCCAAAACACCCTGCTCTGCGCGCAGACCGGACTCGCTGGCTCCTCAATCGTCGGCAACAACGTCATCCTCGCCGGCCAGACCGGCGTCGCCGGTCATTGCACCGTGGGTGACGGCGTCATCCTCACAGCGCAGTCAGCCGTAAGCCACGATGTGCCACCCGGCAAAGTTCTCTCCGGCTCGCCCGGCTTCGACAATCGCGTCTGGCTACGCGCCACCGCCATCTTCCAGCGCCTTCCGGATCTGCTCAAGCGTCTGGACCGCGTCGAAAAGGCCGTGTCCGCCACTAAAGAGGGCCAGTGATCCTGCCCTCTACACCAAAATGGCTGGCCATCCTCGCCCTTGCCGCGTCCCTCTGCGCCTGCCGCTCGCCGCGAATTGACATCACGGTTGAAAACCGCACCGGCGCCGCCATCGAACTTCTCGAAGTCGACTACCCCAGTGCGAGCTTTGGCGCGGACCGGCTGGCCTCCGGCGCAGAGTACCGCTACCGCTTCCAGGTACGCGGCTCCGGTCCAATCAAGGTTCAGTACACCGACCCCACCATCCATCAGCAGCGTCAGGCCACTGGCCCCGAACTGCACGAGCAGCAGGCCGGCACCATTGAAATTGACCTCTTGCCCGGCGGCCGCATCGAGTTCCATCCCACATCGACTTCCTCACCTTAGCGCAGGGCGCCTGAAACAGGATCAGCCATTCATCTCGCCAAAAACGAGCCGAATGGCTGATCTACATACCTTCAGAGACTAAGACCCGATTTTGGCTGCCTTGCAGCCGCTAGCGCACCATGCTCTGGAACAGCGAAGACTTCAGCAGGCTGTTGAACTCCGCGTCCGACGCGGCAAAGTGCACCGTCAGTTTCCCCGAGTTCGAAGAGATGTCCGTATCCGCCAGCGCCGCCTTCTCCGTCTCTGATCCGCTCACCTTGCGATAGAGAACGGCTGCGTTCAGCAGCGATGAAATGGTGGCTGCGGCAAAGGTGTCGCCGGTCGAAATTGCCAGATCAAAGCGCACCCCGTGCTGAAAGCTCATCGCATACCAGGAACCCAGCAGACGCTTGCGCACCGACTCGTAATCAGCCACTGATCCAGCCTCGCCCAGCACCCCGCGCATCATGGTCTGCGTTCCCTTCTGGTCAAGAATGCTCCACAGCGGCTCGGTATCCACCGTGCGCATCTCGTCCATCATCGGACCGTTGGTCAGCATGCTGGGCGACATGCCGTCGCGCACATCCAGTGCCTGCTTCACAGCCGTCGAGCTGCCAAAGACCATGGTCGACGCATCGATAAAGCACAGCACCATGCCCGTTTTGCCCATTGGGTAAACGCGATTGGTGCGAACCAATGCAGCCTTCACACGCTGCTTGCGGAAGTTCGCCATCAGGTCGTCGATTGGGAACTGTCCCTGTGCAATGCCGATCGTCTCCAGCTGATCGATCGAGTTCGGCAGCCGGTACAGAGCAAACGCGAGACTGTCCACGTCGTGGTTGTCGTTCAGGCCCGACTTGCGCAGCGCTTCCTCGAACTGCTTCAGATCTGGCGGCATCACGCGGTCGCGCAGCTGCATCGCCGTTCCCGACTCCTGCATGGCGCGGTAGTCCACCGCCACCAACTGCTGAATGTCGTAGGGAATCACTGCCCGGGCATCGCCATTCAGTTGGGCCGCCAAGGCGGGCAGAGCGGCGCCAGCCAGGGCGCCTGCAATCATCGAAATTCGTATAAAATTCCTGAACAAGAGCTTCCTCCAGAAGTGTGCTGCAGATGCGGGGCCGGTCAACCAGTCAGGCCGCCTCGCACCTGACGAATTGCAGGTGAATCTCCGGCCCTGCAGCCGTCCATCCCTCGGATCAGCCGCCCAGCCGTGCTGGCGCATTCGAGCGCAACCCTAAGTTTTAATTACACTTCTCCGCCACGTCTCGCGGTGCGCCCAGCGCGCCGCCGGGGAGCTACGATTCTTCCGGCCAAGCCAGCGGAGCCTCCAAGCGGCTCTCCAGAACCTTGGTCGAAGCGTCGAACTCAATCAATTGACGCATCCACTCGCTTTCGCGCTCGCAGGCCGCCTCGGGCAGCAGCCCGATGACCTCGCCCTCGACCGGCGCAGCCTTGTGGCGCAGAGCAAGCTGCGAAACCGCCTGGTAGACCTGCGAAATCGGCGTCGCTTCAAAGTCGGTGATGTTCATCGAGAGCTGCGCCCGGCCGTGAGCCAGCATGCCCAGTGCCTTCACGCCTTTGAGCCCGCCGGACGCGGCCCGAATCTCCCGTGCCATCGCGCGCACCATCGCAACGTCCGCCGAGTCGAAGTAGATGTTATAGGCCACCAGGAACTTGCGCGCACCCACCGCACAGGCTCCCGCCGTCGGGTGCAGTCCTGGCCCGCCCACGTCCGGACGCCGCGCGCCTTCTCTGCGTACCGCGTCGCGCAGCTCCTCGAACTGCCCGCGCCGCACGTCCTCCAGATTCACGCGATCCGGCCGTGACGCCGCCGCCTCGTAGAAGTAGACTGGCACGCCTGAGCGCTGCCAGATCTCCGTGCCCGCTTGCCGCGCCAACATCACGCACTGCTCCAGCTTCACGCCGGAGATGGGTACAAACGGAATCACATCCGCAGCACCGATGCGCGGATGCACGCCTTCCTGCTTGGTCAGGTCAATCAGCTGTGCTGCTTTGCATGCGCCGCGCACCGCCGATTCCACAACCGCAGCCGGCGTTCCCGCCACCGTCACTACTGAGCGGTTATGCGCCGTGTCCATCGACCAGTCCAGCAGGTGCACACCCTCCACGCGCATCGCGGCCACAATGGCCTCGACCCGCCGGACATCTCTGCCCTCAGAGAAGTTGGGTACGCACTCGATGATCTGCGGCTTGTCGGTCATTTCCAGAACGTATACCCCACCTGAACCTGCACACTGGCATTCACGCCTGGGTTGCGGTCGCCCAGCGACGCCGACGAAATGTGCACTCCATTCACGCCCAGATCGATCGAACGTCCCGAACGCAGAAAGTAGTGCACGCCACCTCCGCCCTGCGGAGAGAAGTTCCACACCGAGGTGCCGCCCGGAGTGCCATGCGGCACCAGAACTTCCGGCGGATACTTGTGCGTGGTGTAGATCAACCCGCCCGCCGCCTGAAACCACGGCTGGATGCGGCGCGACTTCGTCAGAAAATTCCAGCGAAAGATTACCGGGACAACGCTCACGCCCGTATACGTGCCGCCGCCGACCTTTTCTGTATACGTAATGCCATCGACGACGAACGTAATGTCGTGCGGGGCTGGCGTGTACGACTGCCAGAACGGAATGATGTCGCCGCCATACTCGAACTGTCCGCTCAGAATGCCTGCATGGAGCACCGGCGTAAGCACCTTGCCCACATGCGCGCCCGCAAAGAAGAACTTGAAATCCGAGCGGTTTCCCACGCCCGTACCCCAGTTCGCAATGGGCCCGTACGACCAGCTGCGCGCGTTGCGCACCTGCGCAACCGGATTGTCAGCCAAGTCATTGCCGGCGTTCGCCACGGGCTTCGCATCGCTCTGAGCCAACACCGAAGACGCCATCACCACGCACAGCGCCGCAAGCAGGAGTTTCACGTTTGAGGTCAAACTCGATCCCTTCCCTTTAAGGCTCTTGATTCAAAAAGCAGGCCGCCACAACCGGGCGGCCTCTGGTTTCTTGCTGCGCAACCGGATCAGCCCGCAACCTGCTCCATCTGCGCGGCATCCATGTCGAAGTTCGAGTACACATTCTGCGTGTCATCGAAGTCTTCGAGTGCGTCCAGCAACCGCATCATCTGTGCAGCCGGGGCGCCTTCAAGCTTGGTGTAGGTCGAGGCAATCATCGTCACTTCGTTCATCACCGGCGTAATGCCTGCCGCCTTCACTGCGCCCAGAACGCCTTCGTAGGAGGACGGGGCGGTCAGAATCTCCCAGCTGTCGCCTTCGTCGTTCAGATCCTCGCCGCCGTGCTCCAGCACGATGTCCATCAGCTGCTCTTCGTTCGCCGCGGACTTCTCGATCGTGATCACACCCTTCTTCGAGAACATGTGCAGCACAGAGCCGGTAGAGCCAAGGTTGCCGCCGTTCTTTGAGAATGCGTGCCGTATCTCGCTCACGGTGCGGTTGCGGTTGTCGGTCAATGTTTCCACGACGATCGCTACGCCGCCGGGGCCGTAGCCCTCAAACGTGATCTCTTCGTAGTTCACGCCTTCCAACTCGCCTGTGCCGCGCTGGATGGCGCGCTTGATGTTGTCCTGGGGCATGTTCTCTGCCTTGGCCGCCGCGACGGCAGTGCGAAGCCGGGCATTGCTGTCAGGATTGCCACCGCCCTTGGCGGCGACCGCTATTTCCTTCAACAGGCGGGTGAAAATCTTGCCGCGCTTGGCATCCAGCGCGCCCTTCTTGTGCTTGATTGTGGCCCATTTTGAATGGCCGGACATGGGAACCTCAGTAAACGTGAAAATGCGGGCGCAGAGCTGCTCCCGCCCGTGTAAGTATATCACCCGAAAAGATCGTCCGCTCCCACCCCGCCGCGCTACATTGAAAGTGGGGCGGGCAACGCCGCTGCCCTCGGATCGCCCGCTCCTCATCCCCTTTCCGGAGCCACTTTGAAGCCACTCACTGCGCTGTTGTTCATCGGCTTTGCCTCTGCCTCGGTTGCCCACGCTCAGGGTAACTACGAGATACAGGTCTACGGCTCTGAAACCCAGGCGCCAAGAACAACCATGCTCGAGCTGCACTCGAACTTCACCGCCGTCGGGCAAAAGAACTTCGTCGACGGCGAATCCCCCACCCATCACGCCTTGCACGAAACCATCGAGATCACCCAGGGCCTCAACAGTTGGTCCGAAGTGGGTTTCTACATCTTCACCAGTTCGCGCAACGGCAACGGCGTGCAGTGGGTTGGCAACCACATCCGCCCCCGCGTTCGGGTGCCTGAAAGCTGGCACTGGCCCGTGGGCGTCAGCCTCTCCACTGAGGTTGGCTACCAGCGCGCCTTCTTCGATAAGAACACCTGGACTTGGGAGATCCGGCCCATCGTCGACAAGCAGATTGGACGCTGGTACCTGGCCACCAATCCCGCCCTCGAACGCACCTGGCACGGCCCTGACGTGAACCTGGGCCTCGACTTCGCCCCCGCCGCCAAGATCAGCTACAACTTCACCCGCCACGTCGCGGGCGGAATCGAGTACTACGCCGACTACGGCAGCCTGACCAGTCCCGCTAGCCTCCACTACCAGCAACAACAGGTCTTTCCCGCCATCGACCTTGACGTCTCACCCAAGTGGGAGATCAACTTCGGCGTCGGCGTTGGAGCCACCGCCTCCACCGACCATTGGATCGTAAAAGGGATTCTCGGCCGTCGCTTCGACTGGGGCCATCGCGCCCGCCCTTAGCCGCCAGCGACCCGCCGCGCCACCGCTCCCGCTTCCAACCTGGCTCCAAAAACACCACAGGCCCGGAAACCTCCGGGCCTGCAGCGAAAAGAGCTTGTGCTAGCTCACCAGTTCGAGCGCGCGAATCTCTTCCTTGCGCACCGTCAGCTTTTCAATCAGGTCCGTACGAACCTCGTAGCCACGGCCCGGCGCGTCAGAGAGAACGATCTCGCCCTCTGCCGACACCGTCACCTCCGGCTCGATGATGTCCTCTTTCCAGTAGCGCGCCGAAGCCGAAACATCGCCAGGCAGCGAGAAGTTCTCCAGCGACGCGAGCGCGATATTGTGCGACCGGCCAATGCCCGACTCCAGCATCCCGCCGCACCACACTGGAATGCCACGCTCCTGCGCTGCGTTGTGTACGGCGATGGCCTCAGAGAAGCCGCCCACGCGTCCCAGCTTGATGTTGATAATTTTGCATGACTCCATCTCGATCGCCGCCAGCGCATCGCGCCGGTTGCGGATCGACTCGTCCAGGCAGATCGACGTGTTCAGCCGCTTCTGCAACATCGAGTGGTAATAGAAGTCGTCATGCCACAGCGGCTGCTCAATCATCAGCAGATCGAAGGCGTCAAACGTCACCAGGTGGTCGGCGTCGCGCAGTTTGTAGGCCGAGTTGGCGTCGCAGCTCAACATGATCTCCGGCCAGCGCGTACGAACCGCGTCAAAGACCTCCACATCCCAGCCGGGCTTGCACTTCAGCTTGATCCGCTGATAGCCCGCCGTCAGTTCCTTTGCAATCACGTCCATCAGCTCGGGAACCGACTTCTGAATCCCAATTGACACACCGCAGGGAATCGCCTCACGCACGCCGCCCAGCAACTGCGCCAGCGGCACGCCCTCGCGCTGCGCCTCCAGATCCCAAATGGCGTTTTCCAGCGTAGCCTTTGTCATGCGATTGCCGCGTACCTTGCGGAAGATCCGCGGGCAGTCGCCGCCATGCTCCGGATTCGCGGCGGCCATCATCGGACCCAGCTCATTCAGCAGAATCTGCCATGCCGTATCTGTCGACTCGGCGGAGAAATAGGGGTGCTCACCGGCCGTGCACTCGCCCCATCCGGTCAAGCCCTCCGAGCGCACCTCTGCCAGCAGAATCCTGCGGTCACGTGTGACATCGAAACTGGTTTCAAAGGGACGGACAAGGGGAAGGCGCAGTTCGCGAAGAATGATTCCATCGATTTTCATAGCGTGTCAGTTCCTTGGCTTCCGGTAAATGAATGCGAGGCCGTTTCATTCAAGTTCACGTCTGATCCCTGATGATTCCTCTTCACTCCATCTCCGCCTGGGCCGGGGAACCCAGTTCGAAGACTCCATTCCCTTCCTCGTCGCGGACGAAGCCGAGAACGGCCAAACCCTGTGCGAATGCTTCCTGAAACCTGTGGCGATTCCTGAGCTGAACTTCGGCGGCCCTATCCCGGTTCCGATCGCTCGCCTTCCATGCGTAGATGGCGGCCTGCACCTCGATGCGGTCCTCAATCTTGTATGCGGGTCGCGGGCGTCCCTCCAGAATGTCGGCCACGCGCGGCGAATCCATGTGCCACTCCGCCACCAGCCGGTCTGTCGGCAACCCGCCCTGCAGTCGAGAAGAGGATACACCATAAAAATCCACAATGTAGCGCCGAACCACTGCACCTAGCTTGCAGATGTTCAGATATGCGTTCTTGATCTCCAGTGGATCGAAGGTCCACTCCATCCGCCGAATTCCTCGCCCCAGCGCCTCACGCCGTTGCTCCAGCTTGAGTTGCCTGCCCAGCCCGCGATTGCGATACTCAGGCAGCACCGCCAGCATGTGCGAGTGCAGATAAGCCTGCGGCGTTCCCTCGCCCGTCTTCATTCCCGGCAAAGACATGGCGAAACCCACCAGCGACTGCGCATTGCTCTCCGGCGACGCGTCCGGCAGCTCCGTGTCATACGCGCCAATCACCTGCCCGCCCACCTTCTGTATCACCAGGAACGCCTTGCGCGGAATCACATCCGACGGATCGTATCCCCAGGTGTCGATCTGCATCTGCACACAGGCTTCCAGCTCTTCATGCCCCGTGCACGTCCGAATCACGATCATCGAACTTCCCCGTTGGCTAGCTTCCGCTTTGCCTCGCTCCACAACGCTTCCAGTTCCTCCGGCTTCAGCTCTTCCAGCGGCCGCGCCGACGCCAGTTCCATCTCCCGGAACCGCTCGCGAAACCGCCGGTTGCACCCGCGCAGCGCCATCTCCGCGTCCACGCCCAGATGCCGCCCCAGGTTCACCACCGTAAACAGCAGATCGCCCAGCTCAGCCTCCACGGCTGCCTTACATGCCGGATCGCCCGACGCAGCCTCTGCCTCCAACTCCGCTGTCTCCTCGGCCACCTTGGGCAGCAGTTCGCGCCAGGTGGGCCAGTCAAAGCCCGCCTTCGCCGCCTTGGATCCCAGCTTGGCTGCTTCCGCCAGCGCTGGCATCGCCCGCTGCACTCCGTCCAGCCGCGAAGTTTCCTGCGTGGGCTTTGCAGCTTTTTCTGCGACTTTGATCTCTTCCCAGTTGCGCAGCACCGCGCTCGCCGAGCCTTCCACGTTCGCGTCTACCGCCGCCGCATTGCCTGCTGCACGCGAAGCCTCTTCGCCAAACACGTGCGGATGCCGCCGCACCAGCTTGCGGTTCAGCTCGTCCAGCACATCGGTGATGGTGAAGTGCCCTTCATTCGCCGCCATCTCTGCGTAGAACAGCACCTGCAGCAACAGATCGCCCAGTTCCTCGGCCAGATGCGGAAAGTCGCGCCGCTCAATGGCGTCGAAGACCTCATAGGCCTCTTCCAGCGTGTATTTGCGAATGGTGTCGAAGGTCTGTTCGCGGTCCCACGGGCAGCCGTCCGGCGCGCGCAAACGCGCCATGATCGTCGCCGACTGCTCAAAAAGCCGCGCGGCCCGCGCCGGATCAGTGGCAACAACTGCTCTGGGTGCGGGAGGTAAAGACTGAGGACTGTCTGCGTCGTGTGCGGAGTCCATCCCTACCAGTGTACCGCGCGCCGCAAACGCAAGCGCTGCAACACGCCTCCGCGTCTCAAGACTCGTATACTCAAACCGCAGTTCCAAACCCCAGATGATCCGCCTCTTAGCCACAACGTTCGCAGCTCTCGCCGGCCTGGCCTTCGGCAGCTTCCTCAATGTCTGCCTCAGCCGCTGGCCCGAGGGAGAGAGCGTCGTCGTCCCGCGCTCCCACTGCCGTGCGTGCAATCGTACCCTCACATGGTGGGAGAACGTGCCTCTACTCAGCTGGCTGGCCCTGCGCGGCCGCTGCCGCACCTGCAATACCTGGATCGGCTGGCGCTATCCGATTGTCGAACTCGCCTTAGGTGTGCTTTGGGGAATCGTCGGATGGCGTCTATCCGGGCAGATTCAAGCGCCAGACCTCGCCGTGCAGTTCAGCATTGGCCCTCCGCACTTCGGTCTTGTCCCCGCATTGGGAACCATGGCCTTTCTCTGGCTGCTCGTCGGGATCGCCGTACTCGACGCCGAACATTTCTGGATTGCCGATGCAGTCACATTGCCAGGAACCGCGCTGGGACTTGCATTCCCACTGTTCTCTCAATCACTCTTGCGACTGCCACTGGTGGCGCAGAGAGCGTTCTGGCTTCTTCTGGGGGAGCGCCTGCTCGCCGTCCTCGCCGCCGCCGGCCTCATTCTGCTCATCCGCCTGGTCTACTGGCTCATCCGACGCCGCGAGGGCATCGGCCTGGGCGACGCCAAGCTGATGGCCATGCTCGCCGCGTGGCTCGGCTTGCCCGGTGCTCTGCTCTCGTTCGGAATCGGCGTGACACTGGGCGCGGCGGTCGCCATCAGCGTCCTCACCCGCGCATCGCATCGAACCAGCGAAGAAAGTACCGCGCAAATGAAGCTGCCCCTCGGAACCTTCCTCTGCACTGGCGGAATCATCAGCAGCCTCTGGGGCCAGCCGATCCTCGCCGCCTATCTGCGCTGGTCGGGATTGAACTGATTCACTGCTTCTGCGGCGCCGGAGCGCCCTCTGCCACCGCCGGCGCATTGGCCAAGTCCGGCTCCTTTAGCAGCTTCTTGGCTTCCTTGCCATGCTTCGAGTCCGGGTCGTACTCGACGAGTTTCTGGTAGTGAGTCTTGGCTGCGGCGAAGTTGCCCAGGTGTCGCTCCGCCTCGCCCAGTCCCCAGTAGACGTCAGGGTTCTCCGGGTCCAGCACCAGCGCCGACTCGAACCGAGAAAGCGCCGCCTTCCAGTTCTTCCGCTCCAGATAGTAGGCGCCCACTGACTCATCCTCCGCCGGGCCTTCGTGGTGCACAGGCTGCTCGGCTTCTTCTCCGTGCTTGCCGCGCCGCCCCTTCTTCTCCGGCTCGTCCGGCGCCTTCAGCAGCTGATCAATCCCCGCGCTACTTGAGCTCGACCCTCCGCTTGGTTCCGCAGGAGCTTCCTCATCCGGGCTGCGCACCGGATCGGTATTCGCGTCAGCCAGCGCCACCTTGCCGTAGTCGATCGCTTCGTCGTCTCTTGCAGCCGCCGCGGGCGCGTCCGTTGTCGGCAACACGGGAACGCTATTCATGTCCTCTGGAAACGGATTTGCCTCCTGCGTCGGCTTCTGCGCTGCTGGTGCCGTCTGCGTGCCACCGTTGGCTGGTGCCTGCTGCGCCCATAGCCCCTGCGCCGCGCACCACCCGCACGCCACTACCGCCGCCATCATCAAGATCCGCTTCACTGCCTGACTACTCCCTCTGTGCGCACCTTCAATGGTAGGATGCGATGCATACCCCACTCAAGTCGCCAGGGAAAACACCACATAGCTATGGGATTGATGATCCGCTCCTCCGCCATCCACGCCGCCGGCTGTTATACAACCACACCCATCCGCAAAGGCACGCTGATCGCCGAGTACACCGGCCCACGCATCACCAAGGCCGAGGCCGACTTCCGCTACGAGCACCTGC
>DCFV01000066.1:0-2267 GCA_002314435.1 Acidobacteriaceae bacterium UBA1795
CTATTTGATAACTAGTAATGTGACACTGTCACGAAAGTGTGGGCGTGACCCAAGTTTGTTATTGCTCGTGCCAATTTGGCTGCCGTATGATTGCCCGACATCACAAGAGGCTCCCTAGTGTGCTTGATACCTGAGCGAAAGGCCGCTCTCCGGAGCGACCTTTCTGCGTTGGCGCACGGCTTGACTCAGCGGTAAGGCTGTGGCATTTAGACTGGAAGAGTCGGTTTCCTCACTCTGAATGACCCACCGGTTCGCCCGCCTCCGTCGCTTCCGCTTCAATCGGCCGCAGCGCATTGCTGCTGTCCTGCTGGTGCTGTTTCTGGCACAGGGCCTGTGGCTCACCAGCCGCCAAACCCTTACTGACCGCGACTACCAGTACGCCCGCTGCGGCCGCGAGATGTGGGAGAAGCCCTCGCCCCTGGCCGGCTACTTCACCAGCTGCGGTAACATCCGCGACGGTGTGCTCGCCTACCGCTTCGCCGGTCTTCCCCTCACCCTCAATCTGCTCGCCGAACGCGGCCTCGACCACTTCCGCAAGCCGGAAGACCGGGTGGTGCAGCAGGAGGGTGACGTGAGCACCTGGGAACTGCGCCATCAGCTCACCCATATCCTGCTCCTGCTGCGCCTGCCGTTTCTCTGCGCCGGCGTGCTGCTCGGCGGAGGCCTCTGGTGGGTTACGCGCCGCCTCTACGGCAACCTCGGCGGCTACACCGCCCTCGCGCTCTACTGCTTCTCGCCAGCCATTCTTAAAGCGTGCATCGCGCCCTCGCCGGAGGTGCTTGCCGCCCTCGGCGTCTACGGCGCTGTGTACACCTGCGTTGGCGTTGCGCATGCCATGCAAGGCCCGCGCCGCAAGTGGCGCCCGCGCATCCTCCTGCTGACGGTAGCCCTGGGCCTGGCCGCTGCCGCGCACATCGCCGCCCTGTCCGTGGCCGCTCTGCTCGGCCTTACCCTCATGCTCTGGGTGGCCGAAGGCCGCCGGAGCCAGGTGCTGCCCGTCGTGCTCGCTGCCTCCGCTGGTTCGCTCGTGCTCGTCTTTGCCTGCTACGCCTTCTCGCCAGACGCCTTCAGCTACGTCTTCCGTTCCGCCGCCGGCCTCCTCTGGTTCTCGCTCGACCCCACCCGCCGCTTTTTCTCCACGCCAGCCAACGCGGGCACCGTGATCGCCTCCAGCGCCGCCCTGCTGATTTACCTCGGCGTGCGCCGCTCGCGCTATTTCGGCAACACGGCTCCGCTGCTGTGCGTGGTGGCATTGTTTCCACTCATTACAACAGGTGTTCCAGGCGCCCCCTGGCTTTGGGCCCTCCCCTTCCTGCTTACCTTCATTGGCGGCGTTTTTGCGGACGCCTACGAGAGCCCCCGCTCCCGCCTGGCCCTGGCCGCTGGCGGTGCCATCGTTCTGTTGCAGGCCGCTTTCTGCCTGCTCAGCTTGCCCGGCCTGCTTTGAGTGCGGCAGCTGTTCAGTGGGCGAAATGCGGCCCAATTCCGGGCCCATTTTGCGTCCAACGCAGCACCCCGTCCTACGCCCAGTTTTATTTCCTATAAAATCAATAAAAACAAAGACTTATTGACCTCTCGCTGCCTTGTGTTCGCCCCCTCGACGCGGTAAAATAGAGTTTCAGCCCGCGGCCTTCGGCCTGCATCTTTTTTAGCCCATCTTTGCCGCTCACCGCCGGGCTTCAAGACACCTATGGCAGACGATCAGAACCCCCAGCTTCCTCTGGACGGTGGTACGCCGCCCAGCAATCCGAGCCACATCCCCATCAACATCGAAGAGGAGATGCGGCGGTCGTATCTCGACTACTCGATGTCGGTCATCATCGGCCGCGCGCTGCCCGATGCCCGCGACGGGCTCAAGCCCGTACATCGCCGCGTGCTCTACACCATGAGCGAGATGGGCCTGGAGCACAACAAGAAATACAGCAAGTGCGCCAAGATCGTGGGCCAGTGCATGGGCGTCTATCACCCCCACGGCGACTCGTCCATCTACTACACGCTGGTGCGTCTGGCGCAGCCCTTCTCCATGCGCTACCCGATGGTGGACGGGCAGGGAAACTTTGGCTCCGTCGACGGCGATCCACCCGCTGCCATGCGTTACACCGAGTGCCGTCTGCTGCGCATCGCCGGCGAACTGCTCGCCGACATCGACATGGAAACCGTGGACTTCGTGCCGAACTACGACGAAACCACGCTCGAGCCTTCGGTGCTCCCCACGCGAATTCCCAACCTGATCGTCAACGGCTCCAGCGGCATCGCGGTCGGCATGG
>DCFV01000066.1:2558-2878 GCA_002314435.1 Acidobacteriaceae bacterium UBA1795
ATTTAACTGAAGTTATCAACGCCACGATCGCGCTGTTGCGCAACCCTCACGGCGGCCTGCTTGAAGTGCTCAAGCACGTGCAGGGACCAGACTTCCCCACCGGCGGCTTCATCTACGGCAAGGGCGGCATCGTCCAGGCGTACAAGACTGGCCGTGGCCGCTTCATGATGCGCGCCAAGGTGGCCACAGAGAACCTGACCAAGGAAAAGCAGGCGATCATCGTCACCGAAATTCCTTACCAGGTCAACAAGTCCGTGCTGATTCAGCGCATCGCCGAACTGGTGAACGACAAAACCATCGACGACATCAGCGACGTGCGC
>DCFV01000066.1:3170-9060 GCA_002314435.1 Acidobacteriaceae bacterium UBA1795
CGCATCGTCATCGAGCTCAAGCGCACTGCCCAGCCTGAGATTGTTCTCAACCAGCTCTACAAGCACACGCAGATGCAGGAGAGCTTCTCCATGATCTTCCTGGCCGTGCTCAATGGCCAGCCCAGGGAACTCTCGCTCGATCAGGCCATCCAGGCTTTCATCGATCATCGCGTCGACGTGGTCCAGCGCCGCACCGTCTTCCTGCTGCGCAAGGCCCGCGAGCGCGAGCACATTTTGGAAGGCTACAAGATAGCGCTCGACAATCTCGACACGGTTATTCGCATCATCCGTGGTTCAGGCTCGCGTGCTGAGGCTCGCGAAAACCTCTACGCCTGGGGTAAGGGTGTGGATGTCATCATCAACCTCGACCGCGTGCGCCTGCCTCACGAAGAGAAGGGCCTCACGCTGCGTCAGGTCGACGCCATACTCGAATTGCAGCTCTATCGCCTCACCCAGCTTTCGGTCGACGAAATTCTCAACGAACTCGCTGAGATCCGCAAGAAGATCGCCGAGTACGAAGAGATCCTCGCCAGCGACAAGAAGCTGCGCGCCGTCATCGTCAAGGAACTCGAAGAGGTGCGTGACAAGTACGGCGACGCGCGTCGCTCGCAGATCATCGATGAGTCCGCCGAACTCCAGCTTGAGGACCTCATCGCCGACGAGCAGGTGGCCGTCACCGTCAGTCACCAGGGCTACCTCAAGCGCACGCCCATCAGCATCTATCGCCAGCAGCGCCGCGGTGGTACCGGCCGCACCGGCATGAAGACGCGCGAAGAAGACTTTGTCTCACAGCTCATCGTCGACTCCACGCACGCTTATCTGCTCTGCTTCACTAACACCGGTCGTGTCTACTGGCTCAAGGTCTACGAGATTCCCGACGTAGGTGCAGCGGGCAAGGGCAAGTCCATGCAGAGTCTGCTCAACCTGCAGCCCGGCGAGAACGTCCGCACCATCCTGCCCGTGCGCGACCTCGAGGAAGAAGGCAAGTACATCTTCTTCGTCACGCGCAACGGCATTGTGAAGAAGACGCCGCTCAAGGACTTCTCCAACGTCATGGCGCGCGGCATCATCGCCATCGCCATCGACAAGGAGGACGACCTCGTCACGGCCGGCCTTACCAACGGCAAGCAGAACATATTCATCGCCACCCGGGAGGGCATGGCTATCCGCTTCCAGGAGGAGTACGACCCTGAGCGGAGTGGCATCGGCCTGCGCCCCATGGGCCGCAACGCTGCCGGCAACAAGGGCATCTCGCTCAAGCGCGGCGACTACGTCATCGGTGCGGCCATCACGGACTCCGACGAGACCCGTGACAGGGAGCGCGACGAGTGCGCAGCCGCGCGGAATCTCACCGACAAGCTCACGGCGATGCGCAAGGCCTATTCCGACTCCAAGGACGCCCTGCAGAAGGCTCGCGAAGACCGCCGCAATGGCGCGCCCGACGACGAAGCCCTCAAGGCTGCCGACAAGGCCGCGGAGAAGGCTGTCGAAGATGCAGAGAAGGCGCTCAAGCATCTCGACGAAAAGCTCTGTGTTACGCAGTCGCTCATTCTGACCGTCACTGAGAACGGCTTCGGTAAGCGCACTGACGTGGATGAGTATCGCCTTACCGCACGCGGAGCGCAGGGCGTGAACAATCTGAAGGCTACGCCCAAGGTTGGTAAGACTGCGTCCATCCTGCTCGTGAACGAAACGTCAGAGCTGATGGTTATCAGCCAGTGGGGCAAAATCATCCGCATCGACACCAAGCAGGTTCGTGCCGCCGGCCGCGCCACACAGGGCGTCCGTCTGCTCAACCTCGAGGATGACGATAAAGTCGCAGCCGCGGTCATCATCCCGCCCGAGGAAGCTGTCAAGGACGACGAACCGATGCTGCTGCAGTAGCCCTCGAACAGCACAAAGAAGGGCGTCCCGCGGGACGCCCTTTTCGTTTGCTTCCATGCAGTTTCGCTACTGCTTTGCGAGTTTCGCCTCCAGGTCCGGCACATAGTTCCGCTGCGCGTCCGGCTCCAGCTGCTTCGCCGCGTTAAGTGCCGCCTGCCAGGCGATGCGCGCCTCGTCCTTCTGCCCTGCGACCGCAGCCGTGTCGCCCCGCGCCGTCTGGCTGATGATTTCTTCCGGATCGATTGCCACGGCCTCGCGCGCCAGTGCCAGTGCCTCGGCAGCCTGCCCCTTGCCGAGCAGGGCATAGGCATTCTGTGCGCGGCTCAGCGCGGCGGCTTGCTGCATCTGGAAAGTCCCCCGAAATACCATCACGCCGTAGTCAATCATCTCGTCCGGTTCCCGCGCCTGGAATGACCGGTACGGATTCATTGTGCCGCTGGGCCACTCGCATCCGCTCAGATCGCCCGCGCTCAGCAGCACATTGCCGTGCACCACTGCAGGTGTAACCTCTGCACCGCCCATCCAGAATGTATCGATCGTTGGCAGATGATGGCAGCTGATGCCATATATTGCTGGGTCAATCTCCGGATGCGCGAAATACGCAAACCAGCACTCCTCGCCCGGATGTCGATCCTGCCAAGCCTTCACTTGGTACAGTTGCTGCGCCCAGTCCACGTTGGCATCGCTCAGCAGGTTGTGCACATTCTTCGGCCCGCCCCACACCTCGTTTGCATAGGCAATGTAATTCGGAAACACCGTCAGCGCCGACACCGCGTGCGCCGCAATCAGGCCCAGCCTCACCCACTTCCAGTTGGCGCTCTTTTCGGCGAGCGCCGCACAGCCCGCGCCTGCCAACACAAACGTGAGCGTGTACACCGGCAGCATGTGCCGCGCGCCAATGTCCATTCCTGCCCACACCGCCACGCCAAAGTACACAGCCGCAGGCAACAATAGAAATGCCAGTTCGCGCCCCTTGCGTAGCTTGCCAGTCACAATCGCAAACACCGCCAGTGCCGTCAACGCCAGCAGCCCAAGCGTCGTTTTGATCAGCAGAGCAACAGGGAAGTACCACCAAACCCCGTGCGCATATACTTTGCCCAGCACGAACGTAGGATAAAACTGAGCCATCCCTTTCACATCCACCAAGCCGATGAGGTAGGACTCCGGCAGCAGGTGCAGATGCGCGATCCCCAGAATTGCCGAGGCCTGAAACGGTGTGAGCGCCTTCACCATTTCCTCCAGGTGCACGCTCATGGGCAACCCTGCCGGCCGAGCTGCATAGCGATAGCCGTAGAACACCCACAGCACCAGAACGCCGAGTACGACGATCGCTGCAAATGCGCCCGTTAGCCGAGCTGCAACCCGCACACGCGTCCCCTTCGCGGCCGTGGCCACCTCCCACACGATCAACGCCGCCAGCATCGGTGCCAGCAGTATTCCCGAGTGCTTAGTCGCCAGCAGCAGGCCTGCGGCTACGCCTGCCAGCGCTAGCCGTGCGATTGTTGGCCGCTGCACATAGCGGTAAAACGCGTACAGGCTCGCAAGGAAGAACAGCGACACACCGATGTCCGTCGTTACCAGAGCCGAGTGGCCAATCACATTCGGATCAAAGCTGACCAGGGCCAGTGCCGCCAGGCCGGCCCAAGGGCCGAACCACGCTCGTGCAGCGCAGAAGACCATCAACGAGAGCCCCAGCGCCAGCAGCCCCGCTGCCAGCCGCATCTTCAGCACCATGCGTCCGCTCGCGCCATCGTTTCGGGCCAGCCAGTCGCGCCCGTCCAGATAGGCTTCCACCTTGAAGTACCGCCCCTGCTCCGGCGGCAGCCAGTACGACTGTCCCAGCAGCGGCAGAGCCGCCAGCAGCTTCACCAGCGGTGGATGCTCGGGGTTCAATCCGAAGTCGCCGGCGTGCGTCATCATGTAGCCGGCAAACATGTGGTCGCCTTCATCAAACGTCAGCGACTCCCGCTGCACCACGTAAACCGTCTGCGCCGCCTGCAAGGCGAGCAGCACCGCCACAATGAGCCAAGTCCACTTCTTGTCGTTCACTACGAAAGACCTTTGCCCTTTCAGGAATGCCGGCAATTATAGTTACTCACTGGAGTTGTCTGCTGTGCGTTCTTGCCCTGGCGCCGTACCAGCATGAGCGGCGCAGATTATCAGACAAATCCGCACCTCTTCAGGTACTCGATTCGACGTCTCCCGCGTCTTACACTAAAGATGCTCACGATTCTCCGCAGTCTCCCAACGATGCGGACAGCTGTTCTCGCAGTCATATTGGCTTTATTCTTTACCGGCTCAAGCACCTGCCTTGCTGCGTCGCGCCCCCATGCGCATCGCCAGGTCGCATCTGCATCGCACGCGAAGGCCAAGACCCATGCCAGGTCCCCGCGCGCCGGAAAGCAGACTGCTGCAGGGCCTGTGCGCAAATCCGCGCGTGCCTCCACCCACGAATCTGTCGCGATTCGTGCCAGCAAGAAGCGAGGTGCCACGCTGTGCCATCAGGTCAGCCTTACGCGTGCTCGTGGAACGCGCCGCGTCGAAGCGCAACCGGCGCCGGCGTCCCCCGCACCTGCGCGTAGCAGTCTCGCCTCGCAAGAGCAAACAGCGGAGGCACCAATCGCTCCTGCTCCAGCGTCAGCCCCGGCAGCAGTGCCGCCTGCCGCTGAGCCGCAGCCTTCTTCCACGACCGCCGCGGTCAGTTCCATCCCGCTCCATACCCCCATCGTCGCCATGGCGCCCCTCCGCGGATCCATGGAGTCGCTTGTGCGCCAGAACGAGAAGACCGACGCAGATAACCTGGAGCGCATCGAGAACGACATTGATCTTGAAGACCGCATTGCCCACGGCGTGCTGGTGCCGGTGCCCATCTCTCAGGCGCTTGTGGTGAACCCCAACCTGCCGCAGAATCGCCGCTACTGCCGTCCCTGGACCGCCAGTTTCCTCGCGGATCTTGCGCGGGCCCACCAGGCCGAGTTCCACCGGTCCTTCACCGTCAGTTCGGCCGTACGCACCGTCGAATACCAGAAGCGGCTCATGCGCACCAACGGCAACGCAGCGGCTGCCGAGGGCGACGTGGCCAGCCCGCACCTCACCGGCGCCACCATCGACATCGCCAAGAGTGGACTCTCCCGCAGCGAAATCTACTGGATGCGTAACCGCCTCAACGCTCTCCAGGAAGACGGAAAGATCGACGTCGAGGAAGAGTTCCACCAGGCCTGCTTCCACATCACGGTCTACAAGAGCTACATTGGTGCTGGCCCGCTGCACAAGCCGCACCACGCCGCGCCGTCGGACAACGCCGACAGCCCTGTATCCGCTCCCACCGAAGGCCAGTAAGCCGCCCGCTTCCTTCGCTGTCTGTCCCAGGTCTCGTCCGGTGCAGCGGATGAGACCTGGGAATGCGCCCTGCCTGCTACGTCAGCACATCCTCCAAAAATCTCCATGCCCATATCCGCGTTCAACGGTACAATCGCGGCGAAGTAAATTTCTCTCAACGCATACAGCTGACGGGCCGCATCCGGCGTACAGTGGTTCGAAGCTCCTCGCGTCGGTTGTGAGGGCTCCTGGGCTCAAGAGCGTGGAGGGGTTACTTCTGCGCATTCATTCGGCATTTTTCAGAGAGGCGGAATCATGAGCGATCCTGAAGTGCAGTCCGTAGAAACGCAGTCGGCAGGCCTTTCCCAGCTGCAGCGCGTGGTCAACACCTTCACCGCACCATCGAAAACCTTCGAAGATATCAAGCGCGGCCACAAGAGCTGGTGGCTGCCGTTCGTCCTCATGGCGGTTGTCGGCTACATCCTCTTTGCCGCTGTCTCCATGAAGATCGGCATGCAGCAGGTTGTCGACAATCAGATCCACCTCAACCCGGCGCAGGAAGAAAAGCTCGCCCAGGCTTCTCCCGAGCAGCGCGCACTCTCGGCGAAGATTTCGTTCTACGTCACTGAGGGCGTCTTCATCGCGAATCCCGCACTGGTACTGGCCATTGTGGCGCTTGGCTCGCTCG
>DCFV01000066.1:9411-15079 GCA_002314435.1 Acidobacteriaceae bacterium UBA1795
ACACTGCTGGGAGTGATCGTCATCTTTGCAGGCACTGCGCCTGAGTCGTTCAACATCAAGAACTTCGCGCCTACCAACATAGGAGCCTTCCTCAATCCTCTTGAGACCAACAAGGCTCTTTATGCTCTTGCCACTTCGCTCGATGTGGTCACCATCTGGAGTCTGGTGTTGCTCGCCATTGGCACCGCTATGGTTGCCGGCGTCAAGCGCAACTCCGGTTATATCGCTGTCTTCGGGTGGTGGGCTATCTTCGTCATCATCGGAGTCGGCACCGCAGCGGCCTTTGGCGGATAGCCTGCAATCGCGGACCACGCACAAAATCAAACGGCGCGCATCGCATGGATGCGCGCCGTTTCGGCTTGAGGCTGAGAGCTGTCCCTACTCCGTCCAGCGCCGCATAATCAGCGTCGCGTTAATACCGCCGAATCCGAACGAGTTCGACAGTGCAACGTCGAAGCTGTGCGCGACAGCCTTGTTCGGCACGTAGTCCAGCCGGCACTCGGGGTCGGCCTCGAGCAGGTTCGTTGTCGGCGGCAAGATCTGATTCTGCAGCGCCAGCACCGTGATGCCGGCTTCCAGTCCGCCCGCGCCACCCAGCAGGTGCCCGGTCATTGACTTCGTGCCGCTCACCTTCAGCTTGTGGCTAAGCGCGTGCTCGCCAAACACCAGCTCGATCGCGCGCGACTCATTGCCGTCGCCTGCCGGCGTCGACGTGGCGTGCGCGTTCACGTAACCTACTTCTTCCGGCTTGATGCCTGCGTCCTTCAGCGCTGCGCGCATGCTGCGTTGCGCGCCCTGGCCTTCGGGAGCAATACCGGTCATGTGGTACGCGTCCGCGCTCATGCCGTAGCCGATCACCTCGGCCAGAATCTTCGCGCCGCGCGCCTTGGCAAACTCGAGATCTTCCAGAATCAGAATGCCCGCGCCCTCGCCGATAACAAAGCCATCGCGATCCTTATCGAATGGCCGGCTGGCATGCGTCGGATCGTCGTTACGCGCTGAGAGCGCGCGCATCGAAGCGAATCCGCCCACCGACAACGGCGTCACCGCAGCTTCCGCTCCACCTGCGATCATCACATCGGCATCGCCGTGCATGATCATGCGCACCGAGTCGCCAATCGAGTTGGCGCTTGTGGCGCAAGCCGTTGCCGTGGCCGAAATAGGCCCCTTGGCGCCGTATCGGATGCTCAATTGTCCGGCTGCCATGTTCACAATCGCCGCGGGAATAAAGAAGGGAGAGATCTTGCGCGGGCCACCCTGCATCAGGTTGGTGTGCTCGCGCTCAATGATCTCGAACCCGCCGATGCCTGAGCCGATGAATACGCCCACGCGATCAGCGATCTCCGGAGTGATCGTCAACCCCGACTGCTCAATGGCTTCCTGTGTAGCCGCAAACGCAAAGTGGATGAAGCGCCCCATCTTGCGCGCTTCCTTCTTGTCCACAAAGTTGAGCGGGTCGAAGTTCTTCACCTCGGCGGCGAAGGTGACAGAAAAGCCAGTGGTATCGAAGCCCTGGATGGGAGCCATGCCGCTGGCCCCGGCGAGCAGCTGCTTCCACACTTCAGGCGCGGTATTGCCAACACCGCACACCAGCCCGAGGCCGGTGATGACAACTCGACGAGTCACCAGTTACTTGCCTTTCGACTTTTCGTTCTTCTCGATGTAATCGATCGCGTCCTTCACGGTCTTGATCTTCTCGGCGTCCTCGTCCGGAATCTCCAGGTCGAATGCCTCTTCAAACTGCATCACAAGCTCGACCACATCGAGCGAGTCCGCGCCCAGGTCTTCCTGAAAGCTGGCGCCCGGGGTTACTTCGGCTTCGTCCACCTGCAGCTGCTCGACAATGATCTGCTTAACTTTCTCTTCAACCGCCATGCGTATTTCTCCTCATAAGTTCGGAACTACAATTTCCCCATCCGCGGCATCGCCTCGGATCTTTAGCGCTCCGCCAGCCTACACTACCGGCTTAGACCACACGAGCACAACCGCTGCGCCGAAAAAGATGCGGATGGCCCCGAAATTCCAAGTTTACCGGGCCACCCGAGGCCTGTAAAGCCGCGCATTGACAGTACATGAGCGTTTCCGGCACCGTCGCCTGCCCCATCCCGGATTCGTCCGCGCAATTCACAGCTCAAAGGCGTATATTTGGCGAAAAGGAGCTCGCTTTCATGACGCTGGCCATCGTCGCCGTCGCTGCCCTCGTGCTCGGTGTGTTGTTGGGATTCTGGATGCGCGGCCGCTCCGTCCAGACGGAAAAAGCTCTCGCGCAAGCCGACAAGGGCATGCTCGAGCAGCGCGCCCGCGAGTCCGCCGAAGCTCTCGCTGCCTTGCAGGCACAGCTGGTCCGTGTGCAGGACGAATCCGCCGCCCGCGCCGGCTTTGAATCTCTCGCCGCCGAACGAGAAAAATCGATCGGCAGCCTTACCCAGGAGCGAGATGCCGTCCGCCAGGAACTGCAGTCCGCCGCACAGTCGGCCCACGCGCAGGCCGCCCGCATCAGCAAACTCGAGGCTGACCTCGCCAACGAACAGAAGAACATTGCCGAGAAAGTTACTCTGCTCGAAACAGCGAAGAAGACTCTCTCCGACCAGTTTCAAGCCCTTGCCGCGGAAATCCTCGAGCAGAAATCGAAGACCTTCTCTGAAGGCAGCCAGAAGGAGATCGGTACGCTTCTCACGCCTCTGCGCACACAGATCGAAGACTTCCGCAAGAAAGTGGAAGAGGCGCAGACTGATTCGAAGACAGGCGTCACCAAGCTTGAAACCCTCGTCAACGCGCTCAACAGTCTCAACCAGCAGATCTCTGTGGACGCGCGCAACCTCACAACAGCACTGCGCGGCTCGGCCAAGACCCAAGGCGACTGGGGCGAGTTCATCCTGCGCGACCTGCTCGACAAGGCCGGCCTGCGCGAAGGCGAGCAGTACAGCTTCCAGCAGAGCTTCATGGGAATCGATGGCGAAAACGGCGACCGAGCGCGCACCGTGCGTACTGACGTCATCGTCTCTCTCCCCGGTGGTCGCAACCTCGTCATCGACTCCAAGGTTTCGCTCACAGCTTACACTGACTGCGTCAGCGCCACCGACGATGACGCGCGCAAGATCGCGCTCAAGGCGCATCTCGCCAGCGTGCGCGGTCATGTCGCGAACCTTGCCAAGGCTGGCTATCATCGCCTGCCCGGCATCGAAGCGCCGGACTTCGTCGTACTCTTCGTGCCCGTAGAGCCCGCGTTTCTCATGGCTCTGCAGAATGACCCGGACCTCTGGGCCGACGCCTACAAGCAGTGCATTCTGCTCGTCGGACCCACCACGCTTCTCTATGTCATCCGCATCGTGAATGTGCTCTGGCAGCAGGAGCGCCAGGCTCGCAACGTGAAAGATGTGATGGATCGCGGCGCCGAACTCTACGACAAATTCGTCGGTTTTGTCAGCGACATGGAAGCCATCGGCGACAGCCTGCGCAAGACCGATACTAGCTACACCAACGCCATGAAGAAACTCGGCGAAGGCCGAGGTAATCTCATCCGTCAGGTCGAGATGCTGAAGCAACTCGGCATCCGCTCCACCAAGTCGCTGCCGAAGAGTCTCCTCGACCGTGCAGATGTGGATGAGCCGACGCTAGCACTAGCGGCGGAAGCCGAAGACGAAAGCGATCCGAAAGTGCAGTGAAAGTCCAGCTGCTTGTTGCACCGTTGCTGAGACTTCATCACGACCCGAATGGCAATGCCTTGCGTCGCTACCCGGCAAACGCCCCCCGCAGCCGCTTCCACGTTGACGCCAGATCCTCCGGCATCACGCGCGTCTCGCCCACCGTCGTCATGAAGTTCGTGTCGCCCGCCCAGCGCGGCAGCGCGTGCAGATGCAGGTGCCCTGCAACGCCCGCGCCCGCGGCCTCGCCCAGATTCATGCCAAGGTTGAATCCATGCGGCCGGTAGATCTCCTGCAACGCTCGCTCTGTGTGTTGCGCCAAATCCATCATTTCGTGTGCCGCCTCAGCGGGTAGCGCGCTCAGCCGGTCCAGGTGAGCGTACGGTACTATCATCACGTGCCCCGAGGTGTATGGGTACGCGTTGAGGCAGATGTAACAATGCTGCCCACGTACTACGACACCTGCCGCGCCCTCGGCCTCGTCCACGTCCATGCCGCCTGCAATTGCGTGGTCCACTGCGCCAATCAGGTTGCAGAACACGCAGTCCGTGCCGCCCGGCCACGCCGCCAATTGCTCCGGAACGCCCGGCCGCGGGGCTCCGTCTGCCTTGCTTACGTACGCAAACCGCCAGGGACTCCAGAGAATATCCATATCGTTTGTGTCGCCGGAACTCAGTATAGGGCCAGCGGTCCCGCGCTGCTCTGCAGAGCTCCGAAGCCACTTCTGCACCAGTTATGTGCCATTTCCCGTGAATATTTCGCGTCGCCTTCGCCACAGGCGTCATTCGGCCAAGCCATTGCATTGACGCTGGAAACACGAGGTTGCTACACTCGAAAGCGTAGCTCTCTGCGCGGATTCGAGCAGTGGGCTGCGGCCGCCCTCCAGCCAGCCGTTGTGTGCCTGGTAATTCCCAAGGAGACGAGTCGCTTCCTGCACCCGTTTTTCTGGTGGGGAGGACAGTCGCTGCGGGAACCTCCGGAACACAGTGCCGTGCTTCAGGGAAAGGTCTTCGGCGTCCGCTGACCGCTGCAAAGCGCAGCATTGACGCCCTCCCAGTGACACACACGATTGTCGCAGGAGGAATGAATCCTGGAGCAGCAGTGATGGCAAACGTCCTCAATCCCGAACCCGAGAGCATAACCCTGAACACCGAATTGGAAACACCAACCCTCGAGCCTGCGGCGGAGCTTGTACAGACGTCGCCTGAATCCACGTCCAACCCCGAGACCGCCGAAACCGTCGTTTCACCCGCGCTGGACGCCGATGCCCAAACCGAACCTGCAGCTGTGCCAGAACCGGTGGCCCAGACCCCGGCGGAGCCCGTGCAGGCCGAAGCTCCCGTCGCTCAAGCAGCCGATCACACCGCTGATCATACTGCTGAATCCATGGAAGATTTTTCCGCCGCTCTTGAAGCCTTTGAGCGCGAGCAGGCCGCTGAAGCGGCTGCTGTGGAAGCCTATGGCGACAAGATTGTTACCGGCACTGTCCTCAAGCAGACGGAAAAGCACCTCGTCGTTGACGTAGGCCTCAAGTCCGAGGGACTGGTGCCGATCGAGCAGGTCGTCGATCACACCGGCGCTGTCAAGTTCCAGCCCGGCGAGACCATCGATGTCGTCATCGAGCGCGAAGAGCCCGAGGGCGGCTACCTGGTCAGCTACGAGAAGGCCCAGCGCCTCCGCGTGTGGGACACCATCGAGAAGGCAGCCAACGAGAAGACCCCGGTCATGGGCACGGTCGTCAGCCGCGTCAAGGGCGGCCTCACCGTCGACATCGGCATGAAGGCCTTCCTGCCTGGTTCTCAGCTGGAGATCCGTCCCGTCCGCAACCTCGACGGCTATCTCGGCCAGCAGATTGAAGTTCGCGTCATCAAGCTGAACAAGAAGCGCGGCAACGTCGTCGTCAGCCGTAAGGAAATCCTCGAGGAAGAGCAGAACGCCAAGCGTTCCACTACTCTCGAGCATCTCGGCGAAGGCGCCGTCCTCACCGGCACCGTCAAGAACCTCACCGACTACGGCGCGTTCGT
>DCFV01000077.1:0-325 GCA_002314435.1 Acidobacteriaceae bacterium UBA1795
GCCGAGCACGCCCTCGACCCCGCCTATGCCCGCAAGCTTGGCGTGGACATCGACAACCTCCTCGTCTCGCAGCCCGACTCCGGCGAGCAGGCCCTCGAAATCACTGAGGCCCTCGTCCGCTCCGGCGCCGTCGACGTCCTTGTCGTCGACTCCGTTGCCGCCCTCGTCCCCAAGGCCGAGCTCGATGGCGAAATGGGTGACTCACACGTTGGTCTCCAGGCCCGCCTCATGTCGCAGGCCCTGCGCAAGCTCACCGGCACGGTTTCCAAATCCCGTACCTCGCTCATCTTCATCAACCAGATCCGCGAGAAGATCGGCGTCATGT
>DCFV01000077.1:580-12588 GCA_002314435.1 Acidobacteriaceae bacterium UBA1795
AGATCGGCGTCATGTTCGGCAACCCTGAAACCACCACCGGCGGTCGCGCCCTCAAGTTCTACTCCTCGGTCCGGGTCGATATCCGCCGCATCGCCGCAATCAAGGAAGGCGACGCCGTCACCGGCAACCGCACCAAGGTCAAGATCGTCAAGAACAAGGTCGCCGCTCCCTTCCGCGAGGCCGAGTTCGACATCCTCTACGGCGAGGGCATCAGCCGCGAGGGCGACGTGCTCGATTTGGCCGTGGTCCACAACATCGTCGAGAAGTCCGGCGCCTGGTACAGCTACGCCGGCGAGCGCATCGGGCAGGGCCGCGAAAACACCCGCACCTTCCTCAAGGAAAACAAGGACATCTTCGCCCGCATGGATGCCGAGGTGCGCAAGAAGCTCAACATCGGCGGCGTCGCCAAGGCCGACGTCCCAGAAGTCCCCGCCGCCGGCCCCGCAGAAGCCAAGGAAGCCGTGCGCCCCCGCAAGGGCTAGCAGGGGCATTAATGCTTAAGAAGGCGGCTGCGCTCAGCAACCGCCTTTTCCTTCGCGCCTGGATAACCGCGCAAATTCTGCTCCCGCCGTGCTTTACATCGCTCACCCGCGGTCCTAGAATTCCCGGTTCCCCTAGTGAGGAGGAACCTTGACCGGGACGCGCAAGAAGTTCTCGTTCGTACTTAGTGGCGCCGGGCTACTCACTCTGTTGAGCGGATGCCTTATCACCCCGCCAATTCCCCTAAAAACTGCCACCCAGACCGCGGCAGGCCAATCCCTTAGCCTGCCCAATTTCAAGCCGGTCCTCGGGCAAACCACTCGCGCGGAACTCGAGCAGCAGTATCGCGGCTTCGCCGTGTACTCAGAAGTGCCCCAGGTCTTCTTGGCCAATTACCGCATCTCCAAATGGGCGATGGTTGCCGGAATCTACGGCATGGGCGGCCCTACCGATGGGCGCCTCTGGAGCACTCGCACCCTCGTCGCTGAATTCGATGTGCAGGGCCGCCTGAGCACCTTCAACGATCTCGAAGGCTCCGCGCTATTCCCCCGGCTTCAGCAAATAGTGGGGTCCGGGGTGATGCCCCCGCTTGACATCTCTCAGCCGATCATTCTCCCCGGTCCAATCGGCCCCGCAAATCCGGCGATCAGCATCGGCACATCCCAATCGCTCGAGCTGGTGATGAGCGCCACCAGCCTGATCATCCGAGTCCCAGAGCACGGCGAAATGGTCTACGAAATGCGCAAGGGCCCGGTCGTCCTTGCGCGCGCCAACATCCTCTCCGTTGCTGGAGGCTCAGGTCTGCGCTTGCTCCTCGCGCACAAGAGCCCTTTGGGAAAGCAAATCCTCGTGCATCTCAGCGCTGGTCAGGAGCTGACTTTCCTGCGCTGGTATCGGCAGACAGCCAGCCCGTCCTCTTGACCCGCTGCCTCAAGTTCCGCAGAATGGGCGTCCCCCAGCCAAGTCGCTGCTAGAATCCCATTGGAGGTGCTTTGATGAGTGTAAAAGCCCTTTATCCCGGCACCTTCGACCCGCCGACCAACGGGCACCTCGACCTCATTCAGCGCGGGTCCAAGCTCTTCGAGCACCTCACCGTAGCCGTGCTCAACAACCCCGGCAAAAATCCCATCTTCACCGTCGAAGAGCGCGTCGAAATGCTCCGCGAGTCCACCGCCGCTATCGCCAACGTCTCCGTCGCCACCTTTAACGGCCTCATGGTCGACTTCGCCCGCCACCTCGGCGCCACAGCGGTCCTGCGCGGCATCCGCGCCATTTCCGACTACGAGCACGAGTTCCAGATGGCCCTCATGAACCGCCGCCTCGCGCCTGAAATCGAAACGGTGTTCCTCCAGCCCGCCGGCCGCTACTCCTTCGTCAGCTCCCGCATGCTCAAGGAAGTCGCCAAGTTCGGCGGCGACGTCACCGGCCTCGTCCCCCCCAACGTAATCAAGCGTCTCCGCACCCGCATCAACAGCGCGTAGGGGCTTTCTTCAGCCTCCCGTCAAAAGCAGAGAGGCATTTTCCAATATCCAGAATTCTGACTCCACTAGCTTCACGTCAGTCGCGCACAGACTCGCACCTGAAATTGGGACTAATATACCCGCAGATCATCGCCCTCGATTGCTTTGAACGCTTCGAGCGTCGATGATCAGTTGGCTTCAACAACGATAGTTCGGGAGGAGAGCGGCGATGCCGATCAGCGAGCAGGCGCGCAAGAACCACGATGAGCTTTTTCCCGGCCACGTCTCCACCTTGGTGATGACAGACCCCGAACTCATCGAGACCTTCGACAACTTTGCCTTCGACGAAGTGCTCCGTCACGGCAACCTGGACGCCCGCACCCGGCTGATGGTTCAGCTCGCGTCAATGATTGCCTTGCAGGCCTTGCGCGAGTATCGCGTCATGCTCGGTGCCGCGCTAACCGTCGGAGTCACTCCAATCGAGATCAAGGAGATCGTGTACCAGGCCGTGCCCTACGTCGGAATGGCCAGGGTCTATGACTTTATCCACACCACAAACGAGGTGCTTACAGAGCGAGGCATCAAGCTGCCGTTGCCGGTCCAGTCCACAACCACGCCCGTGAATCGCGAGGAGAAGGGGTTTGCCGTTCAGAAGCAGATTGTGGGCAGCGCCGTCATCGACAAGCTCTATTCATCCGCACCCGCAGACGAAATGCACATCCAGCACTTCCTCTCGGCCAATTGCTTTGGCGACCACCTTACGCGTACCGGCATCGACCTCCCAACCCGCGAGTTGCTTACCTTGAGCATGCTCGTCTCGCTCGGCGGGTGCGATGCCCAGGTCAAGGGCCATGTCGCTGCCAATCTGCACGTCGGCAACGACCGCGCGCGTTTGATCGACGTGTTGACCCAGTTGCTGCCGTTCATCGGATATCCCCGCACGCTGAACGCCCTGCGCGCAGTGGATGAGGTCACTGCGCCGTAATCGAGGCTGGCGCTGCGACGCCGAACAGCAAGGAGTGGCTATGACCGTTACCCGCAAGACAGTGTTGGTCGTTGGTGCAACTGGCAGCATCGGGCGCCTTGTCGTTGAGGAAGCAATTCGGCAGGGCTATGCCGTGCGTGCATTGGTGCGAAATCCAAGCAGGGCCGGCCAGCTTTCCTCCCAGGCGCAGGTGGTCCTCGGTGACGTCACCCGCCCCGAAACGCTTTCCGACGCGGTGGACGGTATCGACGCCGTCGTGTTCACCCTCGGCTCTGACGGTGCGGGAAAGGTGGGCGCGGAGAATGTCGACTACGGCGGCGTGCGCAACGTGCTGCGTGCGCTGGGCCCGCGCACGGTGCGCATCGCGCTGATGACCTCCATCGGAGTTACCAACCGCACAGGCTCTTATAACCGCTCAACCGAGTCCCACGATTGGAAGCGGCGCTCCGAGCGGCTGGTGCGTGCCAGCGGAATGCCGTACACCATAGTGCGGCCCGGCTGGTTCGACTACAACAGCCCGAACGAGCACAAGCTTGTCTTGCTGCAGGGCGATGAGCGCCAGGCTGGCAATTCCAGCGATGGCGTGATTGCGCGACGGCAGATTGCGGAAGTTCTCGTGCAAAGCCTGGGCTCCGATCAGGCCTTGCGCAAGACCTTCGAACTCGTCGCAATCAAAGGTCCAGCACCGGACGACTTTGATGCGTTGTTCGCTCCTCTCGATGCAGACCCGCCCGGCGCCCTTGACGGCGTGCGCGACAATCCGAATCAGCCGCTGGAAGAAGAGCCGAAGCGAGTGCGCGACGATTTGAATGCGATGCTCGCGCAGCGAACTGCCGCCTCGCATTAAGGAGGCATCGGGTCTTAGGAGAGTTGCCAGGAATCTTCGACGGCACAGCAAGGCGAGCATACATTGCGCGATGATTGAACGGACTTCAATCGCCGCAGGGGGCCGTGTCCGCGTCAGGGTGCTCAAAGTCAAAGCGGCGAAGATTCCTCATGCACTCGGCGAGCGCACCCATCATCATTTCGTGCCATCCGCAAGGCCGGAACCGCAGCGCCTTCTGGTTGAGTTCGATGTCGGCCTCGGCAAAGAACGCGAAGTCAGTGTTCGAGGGCGTGGCGAACTCTTTGATGGTGATACGGGCTTCGATCTCCCCGGCGGCGTGCTTCTTGGTGACGGAGAAGAAGTGGAGCTTGGCGCGAGCCTCAGTGGGGTCGCGCTGAGCATATTTCCAGTTTTCCATGGGGAAGTCTCCCGATGTGTGGAACTGATTTCCGTACCAAATCGGCTCGGGGTCGGTCTATGCAGGGGCGAGACGTGTTACAGCAATGACACTGATGTCGTCCTTCTGGCCGAACAGCTGAGCGGCGGTGGCTAGTTCTGCTGCGGATGTCGTTGTGCGCAAAAGATCGTGAATGCGCTTGAAGCCGAAGAGCTGCCCGTCTGCATTCATAGCCTCGGCAATACCGTCGGACATGAGCAGAAGCTTATCGCTTACCTCCAGCCTGAACCGCATCAGCGAGTACTCAGTTCCCGCAATCACACCCAGCGGTAGAGCGCCTTCCATCGGCAGTTCTTCGCCATGCAGATACGGCGCCATGTGCCCCGCATTTGCCAGCGTGGCCTCGCCGTCTTTTGAAATGTGCAGCGCCAGGCACGTTGCCTGCGCATCGCCCCGCCGCAGCAGGCGCCTGTTGAGCACGCCCAACACAAACTCCGGGTCGAGGCTGGTATCTGTCGCCGTGCGAATAGCGCCCACCAGCAGCGCCACCAGCATCCCGGCCTTCAGGCCTTTGCCCACCACATCCCCGGCCACAATCAGAACGCTTCCATCTGTGGGATGTTCGATGATCTGGAAGAAGTCGCCGCCCACTTGCTGCTCCGGCCGGTACTCGCTTTCGATCACCATCCCTGGCAGCGTGGTGCGCGCTTCCGGCAGGATCACCTGATGCACTTCCTGCGCCTGTCGTATATCAAGTGCCATCTGCTTTTGACGGCTCACCGAGAGCAGCAACCGCCGCAACAGCAGCAACGAGATGGCCGCGGCCGAAACCAGATTCGAAACCTGACCGACGAAAATCGTGATCCCGAAAGGCGCCCATTTCACGGGCAGATTAAGCACGATCAGCTCGCTCGAAAACTGCGTAATCACCAGCGGCACGACCGCCGGCAGCACCAGCCAACCCTCTACGCCCTGCTTGCGGATGCCCAAACCGATGATGAAGATCAACAGCGGCAGAAAGACCAAACGCACGCCCACTGACATCGCGTTGAAGAACGCCTCCGGCGGGTGCAACTGCGCGCCATAAAAGAAGTCTCCTCCAATTGCCTTCGAGACCATATACACCAGCATCAGTGTGGCAATGGCCTTGGGTAACCATGAGGGGCGCTGCAGTTGGAACCAGTACCACCACACCATGATCCAGCCGCATAACTCAAGTGGATTGGCGAAGACATCAAAGAACATGAAGTAGGTTCTAAGGCTCAACGCCTGCGTCAGCGTGAACACAGTCAAAGCCGCATCCGCGAATGCGGTGAACATCAGAACGCCTGCCACCCACAGGTACACACGATCAGAAGGGTCAAACAGTATCAGGCCAGCCGCTACTATACCCAGCAGAAACAGCAGCACGCCCTCAAACGGAGCGTAGGCGCTTTGCAGAGCCAGTTCCAGCCAGTCCAGTTGCACCTGGGCCGCAATCGCGCCTGCCTCGCCCAGGTGCGGGGCGTAGTGCAGCCCGCCGGCATAGGGAGAGTGCGTCAGGCCCATCGGCCCTAACCAGACCCGGAACGCCACAAGCTGCTGCGTCGGAGCCGTCGTTCCGACGCGGGCTGGTTCCGGAAAGAGAGCCATGGCCGGAGCTGTGGAGGAGACGCGAGGCGGCTTGTCCGTGCCTTCAAAAGTTCCAAAACCGCCGATCAGCTCCCCATTGGCAAACACCTGGTAGCCGTCGTCCACGTAGATCGGAAATGCCAGAGCCAGCCGCGAAGCATCCTCCGCCGTCGCCGGTATGCTAAGGCGATACCATGCATATCCCATGTAGTCGGGATGCCCCTTGGCCGTCCAGCCGGCCACGTAGCGTGGGTCTCCGTTATAGGGGTCCGTCACGCCGGGTTCAGGCGCCAGACTCACCGTCTCCCATTGCGAGTCGTCAAAGCCTGGCTCGGCCCACTGCGGCTTGCCGGTCTTCGGATCGGTGGGCGAGTCGCCCACCTGAAACCTCCACGGCCCGTAGAGCGGAACCATAGATTTGCCGAAGGCCAAAGGGGCGGTCGCCTGGGCGTTGCCCAGCACAGCGATCGAGCACACTGCCATCAGAAGGAGTAAGCCGCCGAAACGTCTGGTCATGTCAGGAACCTCAGCTGTGTGGAAAGTCGCTGTCCGCACTATACGCAGCCAATTCCCGCAGGGGAATGGTCAATCTTGCTGGTGGCATTGGAGTAGCAACCCCGCGGAGACAGTGCAAGAGCCGAACGTGAGTTGCCGGAAGCGGGCCAACGCGCTGATTGAGAGTTCTTCCTTCTGCGCCATCTTCGGTTCCCCCCAACCCCCAAAATCTGCAAAAATAGAAGCACCATGAACGTTGCCGCTCCCGCCAAAGTCTTCGCCGACCGCATCGGCCGCATTGAAGTCTCCGCCACCATGGCCGTCGCCGCTGAGGCTGCCAAGCTCCGCGCCCAGGGCGCCAAGCTGGTTGACTTCGGTGCGGGCGAGCCCCACTTCGCCACTCCGCGCCACATCAAGGACGCTGCCATCGCCGCCATCGAGGCCAACTTCACCCGCTACACCGTCGTCCCCGGCATCCCCGACGTCCGCAAGGCCATCGTCGAGCGCCACTCCGCCGATTTCGGCTCCGACTACGGCATCGACGAGGCCATCTTCACCACCGGCGAAAAACACGCCCTCTTCAACGCCATCCAGATCCTCATCGATCACGGCGATGATGTGATCCTGCCGGTCCCCTACTGGGTATCCTTCAAAGACATCGTGCAGTATGCCGGCGGCAACGTCATCTTCCTCGAAACCTCCGAGGCCGAGAGCTTCCGCATCACCGCCGACGCCATCGAGAAGGCCCTCACGCCGCGTACCAAGGCCATCATTCTCAACTCGCCCTCGAACCCGGCTGGCTCTGTCATGTCGGCGGAAGACCTCGAGCGCATCGTCCAACTCGCCCACGAGCGCAATATCTATCTGCTCCTCGACGAGTGCTACGTCTACCTCAACTACGCGGGCAAGCCTGTCTCAGGCGGCTCCTTCACCTGGGCAAAGGACCACCTCGTTGTCCTCGGCTCGCTCTCCAAGACCTATGCCATGACCGGCTGGCGCGGCGGCTATGCCCTTGCCCCCAAGCCCATCATTGCCAATCTGAGCAAGCTCCAGTCGCAGCAGACCTCCAACGCCACCAGCATTGTGCAGAAGGCCGCCATCGCAGCCCTCGCCGGCTCGCAGGAGTGCGTCGCTGAGTTCCGCGCTGAGTTCATCGATCTGCGCGACTACATGCTCAAGAAGCTGGCCGAAATTCCCGGCGTTACCTGTACCAGGCCCGAGGGCGCCTTCTACGTCTACCCCAACGTCTCGGCCTACATCGGCAGGGGCGGCATCAAGACGGCCACCGAACTTGCGACCCGCCTGCTGCACGAGGGCCACGTGGTCACCGTGCCCGGCGAGGCCTTCGGAACCCCCCACCACATCCGCCTGTCCTATCCGGTTACGAAGGAGAACATCGACGAGGGCACCCGCCGCATGGGCGAGTTCCTCACAGGCCTCCTCTAACCCGCTGCGCAGCTCCGCGTTTTAGCAGAGCTGCGCACCCCTACCGCGTCACCGGCCCGCCATTCAGCGTCCCCGCATCAATCCACGGTGTGCCCACGATCCACTCCACCATCGGCGCATTCCGCCCGCAGTCGCCGCACGTCGTCATGGGATGCTGCGCTCCGCACTGCGGACACACCGCGCCGCTCGCGAACGTATCGAAGCCCGCCCCGCAGTTGCCGCATTTCCAATACACACCCAGCAGAGGCTCCGCCCGGCAACTGGGGCAGGCAAACCCCTTGCGCCGCGGCAGCTTTTCCAGCCGATACAGATCCCGTGCCAGCTTGAGCCCCCTCCAGCAGCTCATCAGCAGGTACACCGCCATCAGCGCCGTCCAGCCGGAGCGCGTCCACAGCGCCAGCAGAAAGAAGCCCGCCACTCCCACCACGCCCAATCCCGCCGTGATCATCAGGCTGCGCGCGCGCCCCAGCACAAACCACAGCAGCGACCGCAGCATCTGCCCGCCGTCCAGCGGATACACCGGCAGAATGTTGAACACCAGCAGCACCACATCGATCGTCAGCGCAGACCGCACAAACTGATAGACATCCGGCATCGCGTGCGGCCAGCCCAGCAGCCGTGCCCCCAGAAACGCCCCAATCAGGACCGGCAGCAGCGCCACGTTCACCAGCGGTCCCGCTGCAATGCTCCAAAGCGTCGCCCCCGGCCGCTGCGGCGGATCCACATAGGCCACTCCGCCCAGCGGCCACAGCATGATCTTGTTCGCCGTCCCGCCCACTTGTCTGCAGGCCAGCGCATGCCCGAACTCGTGCAACAGCACGATCAGAAACAGCGACAGATACTCCAGAACGTTCCATGCAATGGAGGAATACCGGCCGCTGCGGCTTTCCACTTCAATCACCGCAACCACGAACCACGACCAGTGCAGGAACAAATCAATTCCTGCCACGCGCATCAAATGAATGGAACCTTCTCGAATGGTGAGCATTTCCGGTAGCTTACTGCATTCCCGGTTCCCTCGCCGGCGAATCAGTGTGTTCGGCGGCCCTTTTCGCGGCAATCGCCAATGATCGTTGCCCCCATTTTGTGTAAGAGTATGCAGGGCCACTGTGCAAAGTGCCAGTTCGTCCGTTAGGATGTGTCTTTCATGTCGAGCCCTGTTGATTTTCGTCCTGTCATCTTAGCCGGCGGAAGCGGCACCCGCTTCTGGCCGCGCTCGCGCCGCGCCCACGCCAAGCAGGTTCTTGCTCTCGACGGCGAACGCTCCATGATTCAGCAGACCGTCGAGCGTCTCAAACCGCTGGCCAATGCCGACCGAGCGTGGGTCATCACCAACGAGTACCTCGCCGACGAAATCGCCGAGCAGCTCTCGACGGTGCCCGCGCAGCAAATCATTCAGGAGCCGGTCGCGCGCAACACCGCGCCCGCCTGCGGCCTTGCGGCTTTCCTCATTGAGCGCGAAAACCCTGACGCCGTTCTCGGCATCTTCCCGTCCGATCACGTCATCGGCGACGAGCCGCGCTTCCTCAAGGCGCTCCAGCGAGGCATCGAGTTGGCAGGCGCCGGAGAAAACATCGTCGTCCTCGGCATCGAACCCACTCGGCCTGAAACCGGCTACGGCTACATTGAAACCGGCGATTACAGCGGCGACGGCGGCGCGCTCCATGTTCGCCGCTTTACTGAAAAGCCCAACCAGAACCGCGCCGAGGAATTCGTCGCTGCCGGCAACTACTTCTGGAACTCCGGCATGTTCCTCTGGTCCGCGCGCACACTCGCCAACGCCGTCCGCGAACACCTGCCAGAGACCGCCCCTCTGCTTGAAGCCATCGCCGCTGCCTACGGCACGCCGAAGTTCACCGAGGTCTTCCACAAGCTCTACCCCAAGTGCGAAAACATCTCCGTCGACTACGCCGTGCTCGAGCCGCGTTCAGCCAAAGGCGAGCACCTCTCGCGCCTCTTCTGCCTCCCCGCAGAGTTCGCCTGGAACGACCTCGGTTCCTGGGCATCGCTCTACGAGTACCAGCTTGAATCGCGCCTGCGCGGCGATGGCGACGGCAACGTCTCCGACACCGACGGCCACCTCGCAATCGACGCGGTCAACAACTACATCTACAGCCCGCACAAATTCGTCGCCCTTGTCGGCGTCGAAAACCTCGTCATCGTCGACACTGAAGACGCTCTGCTCATCGTCCACCGCGACCGCTCGCAAGACGTTGGCAAGATCGTCAAGGAACTGGGAATCTCCGGCCACGACGAACTCATCTAGGCTGTCCTCCGGAGACCGCGATGCAATTCACCAAACGTCTCCGTCAGGGCGTTCGCGACGGCAGCATCACCTGCACTGTCCGCATCTGGAAGAGTCTGCACGTGCATGTCGGTGGCCGTTATCGTATGGAAAACGGCGAAATCGAAGTCGACTCGATCGAGCCCATCGGTTTTCCCGACATTACGCCGGAGCTAGCGCGTGCCTCGGGTTTTGCCGGATTGCTCGATCTGCTTAAGGTCGCCAAACACGGCAGCGGCGAACAGATCTACCTCATCCGCTTCCACTACATTCCGCCGAAAAAGACGCGCCTCAAAGGCTGCAGGTGAACAGCAGCGTCCCGCCTGCCGGGGCCGGCCCATCCTTGCGACGTCTTTGTACTTGTCGCAAAGTGGGAGAGCACGAACCTGTCCCAACCCAATCCTTCCTCACCTCCCACACCGATTGTCATCACAGCGCCCACGCGCACCTCTCACACAGCACCCGCATTATTTACACTTCTTGCCAAGGAGTAGGTCCTCCATCATGTCCCATCCGCAGATCAAGTTCGGCACCGACGGCTGGCGCGGTGTCATCGCCGACGACTTCACTTTCGCCAACGTCCGCACCGCCGCCGAGGCCATCGCCGCCTACATCCACGCTGAAGAAGATCCCGCCAAAGGCCTCTGCATCGGCTACGACACGCGCTTCGGCTCCAGGGCTTTCGCCCGCGCTTGTGCTGAGGTTGTCGCCGCCACCGGCATCGCCGTGCAACTCGCCCACGACATCACGCCCACACCGGCCCTGAGCTTCGGTGTCCGCGAGCGCGGCGCCGCAGGCGGCATCATGATCACCTCGTCGCACAATCCTGCACAGTGGAGCGGCGTCAAATACAAGGCCTGGTACGGAGGCTCCGGGAAGCCCTCCATTATCGCTGCCATCGAGTCTCATCTCGGCAAGCCCGCGCCTCACGCCGCCACACCTGCGCCCATCACCGAGGTCGACTTCCTCCCGTCGTATCTCAAGGCCATCGAGAGCTTCGCCGATCTCGACCTCATTGCGCGCTCTGGCATGAAGTTCGCCATCGACTCCATGTACGGCGCCGGCGGCACCATCCTCTCCAACATCTTCACCCGCCTCGGCGTCGACCACGTTCAGATCCGCGGCAACGCGGACCCGCTCTTCCCCGGCATCAACCCCGAGCCCATTGAGCCCCACATCCGCGCCCTCGGCGAAGCCGTCGTCGAGCACAAGTGCGACGCGGGCCTCTGCACCGACGGTGACGCCGACCGCATCGGGGCAACCGATGAGAACGGCAACTTCGTCGACCCGCACAAAATCTTCTCCGTGCTGTTGAGCTGGGTGCTCAAGCGCAAAGGCTGGCCCGGTGCCGTTACACGCGCCTTCAACACCACCAAAATGCTCGACCGCATCTGCAAGAAGTACGGCCGCGAGCTCATCGAGCACGGCATCGGCTTCAAATACGTCTGCGACTACATGCTCGAGCGCGAAATTCTCATGGGCGGCGAGGAGTCCGGCGGCATCGGCTTCCAGCGCCACCTTCCCGAGCGCGACGGCCTGCTCAACGCCCTCCTCCTCGCCAACGTCATGGCAGAGGAAAAGAAGACCCTCGGCCAGCTCGTCGCCGACCTCCAGGCCGAGTACGGCGAGCACCACTACGGACGCATCGACCTCCATATCCCCGATGCCATCAAGAACGCCGCCATCGCCAAGGCCCGCGCCCTCCAGCCCGGTGACCCGGCCATTGCCGGCATGCCCATCCTCCGCCAGGAAACCCTCGACGGCGTAAAGTTCTACCTCGACAACCCCGAGGCCAAAACCAAACCCAACGCCGCCGAAACCTGGATCCTCTTCCGCGCCAGCGGCACCGAGCCGCTTATGCGCATCTACACCGAATCCACGTCACCCGAAACCGTCGCAAAGTTGCTGGCCTCCGCCCGTCCCTTCGCCCTTGGCAAGTAGCGCAGCATCGCGACGCAGGCTCCAGCAAAACCATGGGCACCCCAGGTCCGAATTTTCTGACCTGGGAAAGCCACAGCCTTCCC
>DCFV01000067.1:0-10478 GCA_002314435.1 Acidobacteriaceae bacterium UBA1795
ATCCCTTCGCAGAAAGACTTTAGCGCCAGCTTGCGCGGACTCTCCGAAGCAGACGCGGCAGCCAGACTCAAGTCTGACGGGCTGAACGAACTTCCTACATCCAAGCCGCGCACACTGTTGGCGACGGTCTTCGAGGTGGTGCGGCAGCCCATGATTCTGCTGCTGCTGGGCGCAGGCATCCTCTATCTGCTTCTTGGTGAATTGCGCGATTCCATTGTCTTGCTCGGTTCCATATTTGTGGTTGTGGGGATTGATCTCTACCAGGAACGCAAGACGGAGCATGCTCTGGAGGCGTTGCAGGACCTCTCCAGCCCGCGAGCTATGGTGATCCGCGATGGGCAGCAGCGACGGATTGCCGGACGCGAAGTGGTTCGAGGAGACATCGTGATTGTCTCCGAGGGCGACCGAGTGCCCGCCGACGGTGTGCTGCTGTCTGCTGTAAATCTGACGATCGATGAGTCGCTGCTGACTGGCGAGTCGGTGCCGGTGCGAAAGGCTGCCGTCCATCAGACATCGGAAGAGATTGGCCGACCCGGTGGCGATGACCTGCCGTTTGTTTTCTCTGGAACGATGGTCGTCCAGGGGCAAGGGTACGCAGAAATCAGATCAACGGGCGCAAAGACCGAGCTAGGCAAGATTGGCAAAGCTCTGCGGGCCATTGAACCGGAAGCTACGAAGTTGCAGACCGAAGTGAACCGCCTGGCGCGGGTGCTGGCCATCGTGGGCTTGTCGCTCTGCGGCGTCATCGCTGTTGTTTACGGACTCACTCGTGAAAGCTGGATCAACGGCCTGCTTGCAGGAATCACGACAGCGATGTCATTGCTTCCCGAGGAATTTCCGGTTGTGCTCACGGTGTTTATGGCCCTGGGTGCCTGGCGCATTTCACAGAAGCAGGTGCTCACGAGACGCGGCAATGCCATTGAGGCACTCGGGGCGGCAACGGTGCTGTGCGTGGACAAGACCGGGACTCTGACGCAGAACCGGATGCAAGTGCAAAAGTTGTTCAGCGACGGGCTCACCCTGGATATTGCCGGAGAAGTGGATTCACTTCCCGATGAACTCCATGAGTTGCTCGAATACAGCATTCTGGCCAGCAAGCGGAATCCGCTGGACCCGATGGAAATTGCATTTCAACAATTTGGCTCGCGCAGCTTGTCGAATACCGAACATCTGCATCATGACTGGACGCTGGTGCACGAGTACCCTCTCTCACCAGCTCTTCTGTCCATGTCGCGGGTCTGGAAGCCGGCTGGTGAAGGTGCGTACGTGATCGCAGCCAAGGGCGCACCTGAGGCGATCGTCCAGTTGTGCAAGCTGCCGCACGATGAAGCCGATGCGGTAAAGTCGAAAGCCTCGCAGATGGCGTCAGAGGGGCTGCGCATTCTGGGAGTTGCGCAATGCAGTCTGCAGCAAACAGAGTTGCCCGAGCACCAGAGCGACCTGTCATTCAAGTTCGTCGGGTTGGTTGGACTCGCCGACCCAATTCGACAGGAAGTTCCGGCGGCAGTGCAGGAGTGTTACCAGGCTGGAATTCGAGTGGTGATGATCACCGGCGATTATTCCGGCACCGCACAGAGCATCGCCAGGCAGATTGGAATTCTCGCGAGCGATCAGGTCGTTGCCGGACCTGAACTCGAGAAAATGGATGAGACAGAACTGCGCGAGAGAATCCGCTCAACAAATATCTTTGCGCGCGTGGTGCCTGAACAGAAACTGCGGCTCGTGAATGCTCTCAAGGCGAACGGCGAAATTGTTGCCATGACCGGAGACGGTGTCAATGACGCGCCTGCCTTGAAATCCGCCCAGATCGGTATTGCAATGGGCGCGCGAGGAACCGACGTAGCGCGTGAGGCAGCGGATCTTGTGCTGCTGGATGATTCATTCCTGTCAATCGTCGAAGCGATTCGCCTGGGGAGGCGCATCTTTGACAACCTGCGCAAGGCGATGTCGTTTGTGTTTGCGGTTCATGTGCCGATTGCGGGTTTGGCTTTGATACCTATCCTGGCTAAATGGCCGCTGGTCTTGATGCCGGTACACATCGTCTTTCTCGAATTGATTATCGATCCCGCGTGCTCCATTGCATTCGAAGCCGAACCCGGCGAGCAAGGCCTGATGCGACGGCCGCCTCGCGATCCACGCGAGCCATTACTTTCGCGAAATCGCATTCTGGTGAGTGTTTTGCAAGGAGCAAGTGTACTCCTGGTCGTGATTTCCTTGTTTGCGGTCGCACTCTACCGCGGGGAATCGGAGATGGATGCACGGACGCTTACGTTTGCCACTCTGGTTATCGGAGACTTGATGCTTATCCTGTCGAACCGGTCATGGACACGCGTGATCGTGGCCACACTGCGCACCCCGAATCCCGCTGTGTGGTGGGTCGTTGGCGGAGCCTTTGCGACGCTCGTACTCGTCACTTCTGTTCCGTTTCTGGAGAGGCTCTTCCGGTTCGCACCGCTTCATCTATTCGACGCTGTGATCTGTCTCGCAGGAGGTGTCGCCAGCCTCGTATGGTTCGAATGCTGGAAGGTCCTGAGGAACAAAGTCGAAGCGAAGCACGCCGGTTGATACTGGTTGCGTTGGCAACCTGATGCATGGCCAGCGTGCTTCGCTGCGGTTCTTATGCCTTCGCGATTGTCAGCGTTCCTATTGAGTCCGGCGGTAGCTCCACGGCTACGGAGCGATCTTCAAATCGCACTTCGACCAGTTGAGGACTCCCCTGCTCATTGCGGAAGAGAACGACCAGTCCACCGTTCGGATTGACGAAGGCGATGGTGTCGTCGCAGGTGCCTGATGTCTCCACACAGCGCGCACCCACTTCAACAAAGTGCGTGAGGTGTTTCAGCAGGTAGTAGTCGTGGTTATAGCGAAACGTCTTTGCCACTGTGTCCACGCTGACCAGGGAGTTCTGCGACCAGCCCCATGTGCTCTTGCCGCTCAGATCTGTGGCGATGTTCCAATACATATAGGCAGAGGCGCCGCTGCGCAGGTAGTGCTTCATCAGGTGCCAGCAATAGCCTGTGTAGCTCCACGAATTCCTGCCGTCTCCGCATTCCTGCTCTGACTGGTAAATCGCAAGTTGGGGGAAGTCGCGGTGAATCTGGGGCAGAGCATTTTTGCCGGCCCACTGCACGCCCACACCTTTGACGTACCGGGCGGCTTCGCTGTCGGCCATCACTGTTGCCAGCAGCCTGGGGTTGCCGCGCTCCAGTGTGCCAAAGAACACGTCAACGCCGCGTCTCTGCATCTCAGGACCGAGGTAGCGGAGGAATCGTGCCAACCCCTCAGCCGTCCATGTGCAACTGGGAAAGTTCTGCGCGGAGTTGAATTCGTTTTGCGGCATCACCATGCCGACAGGAATTCCCTCGGCGCGATAGGCGTCGATGAAACGGCGGAAGTAACGCGCATATGCCTCGAAGTAGCGCGGCTCCTGAATGAACATGTCTTCGCCCTCGTGGCCGATCTGGTCGGGGCGAATCCCGTTGTCTTTGAAGCCCATGCCAGGAAAGGCTTCGGCTTCCGCATAGAAATGGTTTCGCTTCATCCAACTGGGCGGCGTCCACGGCGAGGCCCACACCCGCAGCTTAGGCTGATAGCGCTGCGCCGCGTGAATGAAGGGAATGAGCGTCTGCCGGTCATGGTCGATGGTGAAGTGCTTGAGGTCGAAATCGCCGTCGGTCTCGTCGTAGCTGTAGGCATCGAGCGCAAAATCGTTGGCGCCAATCGGCACGCGGCAAAACGTGAGACGGGCTCCTGAGGCGGGATCGAACAGCTCACTCAGCACGCTGTTGCGGTCTGCTTCGCTGAGTGCATTGAGGGAAGTCCATCCCAGTTCGTTGAAGCATGCGCCGAAGCCCTCGATGGGCCGGCCTGCGGAGCTGTTCACGGAACTGATGTTCAGGTTCAGCATGTCCCCGCTGAAGCTTGGCTTGAGCGCGGACGCGTTCTGCCACGGGCTCGTCTCAGTTGTGGTGACGAACTTAACGCGATCGTCCTGCAAGGGCTGAGGACGGGGCATCTGGGCTGCTGCGGTCCAGCCGCCCGCCGAGCTGGCCACTGCCGAACCCGCCGCAACGCGCACGGCGCCCTTGAGCACCTGCCGCCGATTCCATGACCTGGTTTTCATAAGTTCCCCATCTTACTCCAAAGAAATTCGGCGGAACAGATGGGCGGAAACGCCGCTGCCGGGCGCGTGCCCCGCAGCGGGTCGGATCAGAGAGGCTCGTGCGGATGAAGGTCGCGGTCGCGCACGCCGATGAGGTAGAGCAATCCATCCAGTCCCAGTGAGGAGATGGACTGCGGAGCGTTCTGGCGGACTACCGGTTTTGCACGATAGGCGATGCCCATCCCGGCGAGTTTAAGCATCGGGATGTCGTTCGCGCCGTCTCCGACGGCCACCACCTGTTCGAGGGAAATGTCTTCGTGTTGCGCAATCACGCTGAGGAGAGCGGCTTTGCGTTCTCCGTTGACGATGGGAGGAAGAACGCGGCCTGTGACGGCACCCTCGGCGACTTCCAGTTCGTTGGCGTGAACGTAGTCGATGCCAAGGCGCTGCTGGAGATGATGCGCAAAGAAGGTGAAGCCGCCGGAGAGAATGGCGGTCTTGTATCCGAGCAGGCGCAGCGTGCGGATCAGGCGCTCGGCCCCTTCGGCCAGGGGAATGGTATCGAGCAACGAGTACACGCGCTCGGCGGGGAGCCCCTTGAGCAGGGCCACGCGGCGTGTGAAACTCTCGTCGAAGTTCAGTTCGCCTCGCATGGCCGCTTCAGTGATTCGTGAAACCTGGTCCCCGACGCCAGCCAACTTCGCTAATTCATCGATGACTTCACCCTGGATCAGGGTGGAGTCCATATCAAATGCGAACAGCCGTCGATTGCGGCGGAAGATGCTCTCGCGCTGGAAGGCGATGTCGATGGAAAGCTCCTGCGCTGCAGTGAGAAACTCGGCGCGCATAAGGGGTTCGCGCGATACCGCGCCGCTGACGGCGAGTTCGACGCACGCATCGGCCGGAGAATCTTCCGTCGAAAGCTGGCTCGAGAGGCGATCGATGCGGATGATGTTCATGTCGTGGGCCGCAATGATCGCGGTGACGCGCGCGAGGTCGCCGGCTGCAATGGAACGGCCCAGAACGGTGATGATGAAGCGCTGCTGGTGCGGACCGTGCAGCCAGTGCTGCAGTGCGTCGGGGCGGATGGATGTGAAGCGCGCCTGCAGATTGAGTTCCTGGGCGCGCGCGGTGAGCTCCGCCTTGAGCGGAGCGTAGCTACCCTGGGTAGGAGCTTTGATGAGAATGGCCAGGGATAGAGACTCGTGGACGACTGCCTGGCCGATGTCGAGGACATCGATGTGATGGCGGGCCAGTGTGCTGGTAAGCTCCGCCGTGAGTCCGGGATGATCGTGTCCGGAAAAGTGGATGAGGACAGCCTTGCCGAGGTCTACTGGGGACATGCTGTTTCAAATATAGGGCAGAACCCATCCTCATTGAGGCCAGAGCACCAGGGATTGGCCAACCCGCAGACCGTGAACGAGCAGAAAGCGGGCCTCACTCGAACAATCTCTGATTCCGGCACTCCTTGAGAGCATCATCGCCGCTCACCCGGTGCGCCTTCGGACGTGCCCGCCTCCCCTTCCCGTTAAAATCAACAGAGTGACTCGAAACGAAAGCCCCCATTTTACGCTCGGCCAGCGCCTGGCGCTGGCTGTGGTGCCGCGCCTGATGTGGATCCTGATCTGGATCAACGGGCTGACATGGCGCTTTGAGGTCATCGCCGAAGAAGGCGTGACGCCGGTGCTGGATGGCGAGAGACCCGGCCCGGAGATCTACTGCTTCTGGCACCAGTGCGTGCTCCCCTGCACTGTTTACTTCCGCGCCTCGCGGGCCATTATCCTGATCAGCCGCAGCTTCGACGGCGAACTGATTACACGCATCCTCAAGCTGTTCGGCTTCGGCGCCGTACGCGGGTCCAGTTCGCGCAGCGGACGCGAAGGACTGCTGGGCCTGAAGCGCACGATCGAGGCAGGACGAACGGCGATCTTCACCGCCGACGGGCCGCGCGGGCCGATCTACCAAACCAAGATGGGCCCCATCAAGCTGGCGCAGACCACGGGGGCGCCCATTGGCGCGTTCCATCTGGAGCCGGAGCGCGCCTGGGTGATGGGCTCGTGGGACCGCTTTCTGGTACCGAAGCCTTTCACGCGCATCTGCGTCAGTTGGGCACCGTGGACACACGTACCGCACCATCTGCCGGCCGAGGAGTTCGAGACGAAGCGTCAGGAACTGAACGACGCGCTGGAACGCGCGCGGCTGCGGGCCCTCGCGCATTTTGGCAAGGCGGACGCATGAGCGGTCTGCGCGTCGCCGACTTCGACTTCGAACTGCCGCAGGAACTGATCGCGCAACAGCCACCGGCAGTGCGCGGCTCGAGCCGCATGCTAGTGGTGGAGCGGGCGGGCAATGGGCTGCGCGATGCCCAGTTTGCCGACTTCCCCGCCCTGCTCAACCCTGGCGACCTGCTGGTGCTCAACGACAGCCGCGTGATTCCTGCGCGCCTCTACGCTCGTCGCACCGTGGTGCGCGACCGCCAGGAGCCGATGGGACAGGTGGAAGTGCTGCTGACTGAGCCGGCTGCCCCCGGCGAGTGGCGCGCGCTGGTCCGCCCTGGGCGCAAAGTGGCTGTGGGTGAGCGGTTAGCGTTTTCTGACAGAGCGGGACGGACGGCGCTCGAAGCCGAGGTGATCGAGCGTGGCGAGTATGGCGAGCGCCTGCTGCGCTTTGTCCAGGTGGACGATTTCTTCGCCACTCTGGAGCGAATTGGCCACATGCCCCTGCCGCCATACATCCACCGCGACGATGCCGACGCGGATCGCGAACGCTACCAGACAGTTTTTGCACAGGACCGAGGCTCGGTGGCCGCGCCGACGGCCGGGCTGCACTTTACGCCGGAGGTACTGGACCAGATTCGCGCTCGCGGCGTGGAGGTGGCGCGCGTCACTCTGCATGTCGGTCTGGGCACATTTGCCCCGCTGCGCGTTGAATGCGTGGAAGAGGTGCGGCTGCACCAGGAGCGCTACACTCTTCCAGCCGCAACCGCCGAGGCAGTCAACTGTGCCCGCGCCGAGCGCCGCAGGATTGTTGCGGTGGGAACCACGGTGGTGCGCACGCTGGAGTCCGCGGCGCTCGTCGCAGGCACGGGTCCGCTCAAACCCGCGACCGGCATGACCAGCATCTTTATCTCGCCCGGATTCAACTTCCGGCTTGTGAGTGGGCTGTTAACCAATTTTCATCTGCCGCAATCGAGCCTTCTGATGCTGGTGAGCGCCTTTGCCGGTCGCGAGCGCGTTCTGGGCGCCTACCGCCATGCGGTCAGCCGGGGTTACCACTTTTTCAGCTATGGCGACTGTATGTTCCTGGGGTAGAGACGGCGAACGCCAGAACGATTAATATGCTGAAAGAGCCGCACTTCGATGTGCCGCTGCACCGCCCGGCAGATCCCCGCCGGGCCTGCGATGGAGGTCACGCACCGGGACAAACCAAGGAGCAGCGGCGATGCCGCGCCTTGTATACCAAGCGCGCCAAAGGGGTCAAGTCACCTAGATACCTGCCTGAACCGTACCCCCGTAACTTCTGTGTATCACATTGAATTAATACGCCTTGACTTATGGTAATTTGCGGCGACAATTGCATACATAAAGCCGTTTTCCTATGAATTCTGTTGGGCTTGGGGGTTGTGTTGCATTCGCTTGCATGGTGGCCAACGGTAGTGGTTCTGGGGGTTGCCACTGTGATGGACCTTCGCAGCCGCCGGATTCCTAACTGGCTGGTTTTCCCGTTTCTGGTGGCGGGGATTGCTCTTTCGTTCGCTCCCGCCAGCTGGCACGGCATTGGAATTGTGCAGAGCCTGGAAGGTATGGGGCTCGGACTTCTTCTGTTTGGCATTCTGGCCCTGATGGGCGGAATGGGAATGGGTGATGTAAAGCTTTGCGCCGCGATTGGCGCGTGGGTGGGACCACAGCAGTTGTTCTTCGCTCTGGTGGTCACGGCAGTTGCAGGTGGAATCATGGCGGTGATTTGGGCGGCCATGGGCGGTTTTTTGGGCGAACTGTTTTCCGGGTCAGCCGATTTAATGCTGGGATGGAGGAAGCGGGGCATGAAGGTGAATCCGGAGCAGACACTCGCCAACCCTAAAGCGCGCAAGATGCCGTACGCGCCGGCCATTGCAGTGGGAACGTTAATGTCTTTTTTTGCATTTGCACATTGAATCTGAAGAGGCATGCCGCGCCGGGGCGACGCTGGCAATATAGTAGGTAGTTCGATTCATCGAACAAGATGGACGCAGCTAGGAGTCTCAAACTGGGAATGTCGAATCAATTTCAAAATCCAGATCTGGACGGAATCAGTTCGAGCGGCTTGGCAGTCGCCTTGATCGGCCCCCACGATGCGCGGCGGCGGATCGTTGCCAATGCGCTTGCGGGCACGGATGTCACATCGATTCGAGAATTTAACGCATATCCCAGCAAACTGGAAGATGCAGCCAAGTCGATGGACCAGGACTACGATGTCGTGATCATCGATCTGGACAGCGACCAAAACTATGCTCTGCAGCTAGTGGAGGCAGTTGCCGCCAGCGGTCTGGTCACGGTCATGGTCTACTCCATGAATCCGGATCCCAACCTGCTGATGAACTGCATGCGGGCCGGAGCCCGCGAATTCCTTCCCCACCCGATTGTCCAGACCACTTTGAACGATGCCCTGGCGCGCGCCTGGATAAGACGACCAGCTTCGCGCAACGCAAACCGCTCGTCCACCAGTGGCAAGGTCGTGATCTTTCTCGGCGGCAAGGGAGGCTCGGGGGTCACCACCGTAGCCTGCAATTTTGCGGTTTCTCTGGTGCAGGAGTGCAAGCAGAATGTGCTTCTGATCGATCTTGACCTGCCCCTGGGCGATGCTGCGCTCAATCTCGGCATCACCACGCAGTTCTCCACCGTCGACGCGCTGCAGAACTTCAGCCGTATGGACCAGAACTTTCTCTCCAAGCTGCTGGTAAAGCACAGTTCAGGGCTGTTTGTGCTGGCTGCGCCAGGCAAGTTCCCTCAGGTTGAGATCAGCAACGAAGCGGTTGAGAAGATGGTGAGCGTGGCCAAGCAGGCGTTCGACTTCGTGGTCATCGATCTCGGCTCGCGCTACGATCTGAGCGGCTCCACGCTGGTGGAGCGCGCCGACACCGTTTATCTGGTGATGCAGGCGGGGATTCCCGAACTGCGCAACTCCCACCGCGTGATCTCCGAGTACTTCAAGAACGGCGGCTCCAACCTGGAGATCGTGCTCAACCGGTTCATGCCGCGATCGGGCGGAGTGGACGAAGAACATATATCAAAGGCCCTTACACGGCCCGTACAGTGGAAGATTCCGAGCGATTACGTTACAGTGCGCCGCATGCAGAACGAGGCCACGCCGCTCGCTCTAGAAGACTCGATGATTGCCAGAGCCATCCAGGACATGGCCCGTACCGCATGCGGTATGCCCGCTAAACCGGAAAAGAAGAAGGGGTTCAGCCTTTTTGGCTGATCGCCCATTAAAAGATTTGCCGAGGGGAATGGTGCCAAGTGGAACATCTAAATCTGGAGACCTTTAAATCGGAAGTACATCGGACGCTGATCTCCAAGCTCGACCTGGAGAAGCTGTCACGCGTCAATTCGAATCAGGCCCGCCAGGCCGTTTCCAGCATCATCAGCGAGATCATCAGCGACCGCCGCGTGCCGCTGAGCTTTGACGAGCAGGAAAAGATCCAGACCGATCTGCTCGACGAAGTCTTTGGCCTCGGCCCTCTCGAGCCCCTGCTCAAGGACCAGAAGATCTCCGACATCCTGGTGAACGACAAGGACCACGTGTTCGTTGAGCGGGGTGGCCTGATGACGCGCGCCGACGCGTCGTTCCGCGACGACCGTCACCTGCTGCAGATTATTGACCGCATCGTTTCCCGCGTGGGCCGTCGAGTGGACGAGTCCTCGCCGATGGTGGACGCCCGCCTGCCGGACGGCTCGCGTGTCAATGCCATCATTCCGCCGCTCGCGCTGGACGGGCCGTCGCTCTCGATCCGCCGCTTCGGCACCGGCCCGCTGGCCGCCAACCAACTGGTGCAGCTCAAAAGCATCTCGGCGGAGATGATGGAACTGCTGTCTTCGGCCGTACGCGCCCGTTTGAGCATCCTGATTTCCGGAGGCACCGGTGCCGGCAAGACCACCTTCCTGAACATCCTGTCGCAGTACATTCCGCAGAACGAACGCCTCATCACCATTGAGGACGCAGCCGAACTGCAGCTGGCGCAGGAGAACATTGTGCGGCTTGAAACCCGGCCGCCCAACGTGGAAGGTCAGGGCGCCATACGCCAGCGGCAACTACTGATCAACTGCCTGCGTATGCGTCCCGACCGCATCATCATGGGTGAGTGCCGCGGCGAAGAAGCCTTCGACATGCTGCAGGC
>DCFV01000067.1:10738-16475 GCA_002314435.1 Acidobacteriaceae bacterium UBA1795
GCCATGAACACCGGCCACGAAGGTTCGATGACCACCATCCACGCAAATACGGCGCGCGATGCCCTGACCCGTCTCGAATCGATGGTGGCCATGAGCAACCTGAGCCTGCCGGAGAAAACGGTGCGCCAGCAGATCGCCTCGGCTCTTACGATTGTCGTGCAGTGCACGCGTCTCAGCGACGGCTCACGCAAATGCGTCAGCATCCACGAGATCACCGGCATGGAAGAGAACGTCATCAGCATGCAGGAGATCTTCTCGTTCCAGAAAAAAGGCATCGGGCCGAACGGAAAAGTGCTGGGCGTGTTCAAGCCCAGCGGCATCCGGCCGCGCTTCCTCGAACAGTTACGTACTGCCGGCATCTTCTTGCCGCCGGCACTGTTCGAGCGCACAACTGAGGTCAGTTAAAAGGGGAGGTCGAGGCAATGGTCACAATTGCACTCATTGCTTTTGTCGCCGTCTTTATCGTGGTCGCGTTACTGGTTGCGGCCACCGGCATGGGTGGGTCCAAACAGGACAAGGCTATGCTGGCCCGCCTGGACTCGGCTCTGGCCACCAGCAGGGTCACCACGGAAATGGCTGACCTGCTGGTCGACGTGCGCAAGAACGAAACGCTGAGCACCATCCCCTGGATGGACCGCTTGCTGCGCAACATGGAGGTCACGCCGCGCCTGCGCCGGATCCTGTACCAGGCAAATCTGAAGTGGACGGTGGGCCATCTGATCCTGATGTGCCTGGCCGCCTTCTTTGTTGGCGGCTATCTGGTGTACTGGCGCACAGGAGCACTGCTCTTCGGCGTCCTCATCGGACTGGTAACGGGATTTGCACCCCTTGGCTTTGTCCTGTTCAAGCGCAAGCAGCGGCTGGCCAAGTTCGAGGAAGGGCTGCCGGAAGCGCTGGACCTGATTTGCAGCGCGCTGCGTGTGGGCCACAGTCTCAACTCGGCTCTCGGCCTGGTCACGCGCGAGTGTGCCGACCCCGTGGGACCGGAGTTCAAAGTCTGCTTCGATGAACAGAACTATGGCCTGGAACTCAAGACCGCGCTCGAGAACATGACCACGCGCATGCCCGTGCAGGACCTGCGCATCGTCGTGACCGGCATCCTGATCCAGAAGGAAAGCGGCGGCAACCTGGCTGAAGTTCTGGAAAAGACATCCGAGGTCATCCGCGAACGCTTCCGGCTCAAGCGCCAGGTGCTGACCCACACCGCACAGGGCAGGCTCACTGGCATGATCCTCACCCTGCTGCCGGCGGTTCTGGGTTGCGCGCTCTACTTCATCAACCCGAAGATGATGAGCCTGCTGTGGACCAAGGAAATCGGCATTGATCTGCTGTATGCCGCAGGCGGTCTTACCGTGATCGGCGGACTGATTATTCGCAAGATTGTAAACATGGATGTATAGAGAGGCTTTATGGGCGTAGCTGTTGCGGCATTTTTCGCTATCTTCCTGCTGATCGCCAGCGCGGGTCTGCTGATCTTCTACCGCGAGACGATTCAGGCGCGTATTACCGCCGCGATCAATCCGCAGGTCAAGCAGCAGAAGAACCTCAAGACCACCCTGATAGACACCCGCGAGGTGCTTGAAGGCGTCGTTGAGCGCTTTGAGAAGGTCGTCCCCAAGAGCGAAGCTGAACAATCTGTTGTCAAGGAACGCCTGGTCCGTGCAGGCTTCCGCGAAGATTCTGCAGTCAAGACTTTTTACGGCGTCAAGTTCATGATGCCTGTCCTGCTTGCCGGAGCGGTGCTCATTTCAGGCATCGGAGGTCGCAGCTTCTTCCTGATCATCGCCTGCCTGGGCGTGGGCTTCCTAGGACCAGACTTTATCCTCGGAAAGATGATTTCCGATCGCCAGGCAAAGATCCGGCGTGGCTTGCCCGACGTACTCGACATGCTGGTGATTTGCGTCGAGGCCGGACTCAGCCTGGACCAGGCCACCGCCCGCACTGCCGAAGAGTTGAGAAATGCCCAGCCGGTTTTGAGCGACGAACTCGGCGTGGTTGCCTTGGAACAGCGCGCCGGCAGCGTTCGCTCGGACGCCTGGAAGCACCTGGCCGACCGGACCGGCGTGGACGTGGTGCGCAACCTCGTGTCGATGTTGATTCAGTCGGAGCAATTTGGCACCAGTGTGGCCAAGACGCTTCGCGTACATTCGGATACGCTGAGGACCAAGCGTATCCAGGAGGTCGAAGAGAAGGCGGCCAAGCTTTCAGTGAAGCTGCTGTTTCCGCTGGTTTTCTTTATCTTTCCGTCGCTGTTCGTCGTGGTCCTGGGCCCTGCTGTGATCATGATGATGGATTCGTTCAAGACGATGTTCGGCCACTAATTTTTGAAGGGAGAGTCGCATGGAAGGCACCTCGCTGATCCGGATCGTAGCCGGAGTTTTGTTCGTCATCGTGCTGGTCATTCTCATTCAGCGCCGCCGCACGCGGGTGAAATAGATCGTTCCAGCTTCGCGGCTTGCGTGAGTATGCGCTCAGCGGGCCTGTAGCCAAGTTCAATCTCAACCGAGGAAAGGGGTTTCTCTATGGATGGAACGTCGCTAATTCGAATTGTTGCCGGAGTTTTGTTCGTCATCGTGCTGGTCGTTCTGATTCAGCGCCGGCGCACACGGGTCAAGTAACGGTCCGGTCTGTAAGCGAGGCCTCGCGGCGCGAGCCAGTTTCGCGTCGTATTACTAGTCAGCTTCAACCTCTGCAGAAAAAGGGAGATTTTTATCATGGATGGAAATACACTGGTTCGCATCGTTGCCGGCGTTTTGTTCGTTGTTGTGCTTGTGATCTTGATTCAGCGCCGCCGTACCCGCGTGAAGTAGAGGCAAACGCGGCACAGATTTTGGAAGAAACCCGCGCACCTCGCATTCGGCGAGCCGCACGATGAAAATGGCTCCGTCCGGAGGATTGCTCTCCGGACGCGATGCCGGTCCTTCCCTCGCTCGCAAGGCCCGGGATGGAACGAGCGGTGCCTGAAGCGAGATGCCCGGCACATACCTTGCGACCTGGCTGTATTCAGGACGGGGTGAAGGATGACGGAAGCAGCCAAATACTGCGTGTATAACCAGACGCGCGAGAGCTTCCTTAGCCTTGGGGTGACCGCAGCGGACCCCGCGCCGGAACTGCTGCGCGGCGTTTGGCAGCAACTCGCGAACCGGGCCGACGTTGGCCTCTGGATCAAGTCGATGCAGAATCTGGATCCGTCCTTTGACCAGATTTCTGTCGATCTGGTCCTGCTTGATCCCGACTACCGCGTGGTAGACGTGGTCGAGGCACAGACTTCTCTTGCGGGCCGACTACAGGGACGGGTTTCCGCAAGCATCGTGGCGCTCCCTCCGCATACCATTGACTCCTCGCAGACTCAACCAGGCGATCAACTGGTCATCTGCGAGGCTACTGAGATGGAAAGCTGGCTGGAGCGAATTTCCAACGCAATTTTCCCGCCCGGCGCTAGTTCTGCGCTATGCTCGAATGAAACCACACAAGTAGGCAGTGTCATCGGGCAGAGTCCAACGCTGAATCGGGAGGAGGAGACGCTAACCGTGCTTCAAGGGTCAAACGCGATGAACAACCTAGAGCCAACAATGGGAAAGCCCAACACGTTCACGACCTGGCTCAAGAACTGGCTGTCGTCAGACCGGCGCAGATCGCACCGGCAGCCCTTGCCTGGCTTGGTGGCGTACTACTGGACTGGCAGCGCGCCCCGCGCCTACCAGATCGCAGACATCAGTTCCACGGGATTCTACCTGCTCACTGAAGAGCGCTGGTATCCGGGAACCATCGTACTGATGACTCTACAGCGAACCGACAGCGACGGACAAAACCTGGATGATTCAATAGCCGTACAGTCGCTGGTTGTGCGATGGGGCAGTGACGGGCTAGGCTTGGCGTTCGTGCTGACGCGTTCATTAGACGGAGACGCCGACCTGCTGAGGCAGCACGGTGCTGACAAGAAAACTCTCGAGCGCTTTCTCTCGCGTTTGAAGCAGACACCGCGCGAACTGCAGTCCATTCACCGCTACTAGCCACTAGAGCGCGTGGCAGCGCGTCTGCAATCAATCCGGAATCTCTGGGATGATCAACAGAACTTCCACCTTTGCGGCTTTGCCGTTGTGCTTCGCCGGCCTGAATTTCCACAGGTCGAGTGCAGCCAGCAGCCCCTCCGCGCCGTGATATCTCGGCGGAAGCACCACCGACATCTCCTCAAAGCGCCCAGTCGCATTGATAAAACCATGGATCATCAGGGCGTCGGCGTTCACTTTGGCCATGGCCTCCGTTGGCCGAACAAGATAGAACGGCCACGGCGCTTCTACGTGATTAATTCCGCCAACTGAGCCTGCATCCACGTTGGCCGGCAGTGCGTACTGCAGGACCCAGTTGTGGGCCAGGCCAACATTCAAGTAGACCGAATAGATCAGCCGCGCGCCCCACAATGTGGCTGTCTCTGGAAACTCGTCCGACATAGCCGAGCCCACTACGACCACACCGTACTGGCCATTCGGCGGCAGGTTGATGCGCGCATACGAGGGCTCGCTTCCCTGCCCCGCGCCGCCCGGACCGCCACCTGCTCCGGATTTGTTCTTGCCGTTGCCCGCACCGCTCCCCTTGCCTGAACTACCGCCACCACCGGCGACGGTTCCACGCGGGTTGCCGGCTATGCCTGCCGTATTACCTCCACCCGTGCCCTTGCTCTGCGGCGATCCGGTAAGCTCGCCCTGGCCTGTGCCGGTTCCGTTCTGTTGCGCATTGCCAGTCTTGCCCGTGCCCATGGCGCCATTCGCATTGCCCGCGGCTGTCTGGTTCAGCGCCGGCACCATCAGTTTTCCCTGCACCAGGCGAGTCTCGGCAATCGACATGACCGCGCCGGAGGCGGACTCCACCGGAATGTCGGCCGTCGTGTGCGGAATCCGTTGCGCCAGATCCGGCCCGCGGACTTCAATCGGCGTGCTTGAACTCGGCATCGGCATGGGCTGATTGGTTGTGAAGGGCGTGGGCGTGATTGGAACGTCCGAGACATTCATCTGCTGCGTGGGCCGAGTCAGCAGCGGCTTGGCGTTTACGTGCGCCATCTTTTCGGGCGGCGGCACGGTCAGCAGCTTCACGTTCGGCTTCGATGCCGACCACAACAACAGCGACGGCAGCGGCGTGTGCTTCAACTCAATCGGCTTCATAGGCACATCCGGCTGCACCACGGTGTGATCTGCCAGATGCAGCTTGGGCACCTGGCGCAAGCTCGCGGCAGCTGCAGCCGCAGCGCTGTGAGCGGCTGCGTTGGGCGCCGCACCACTCTGACTCGGATACATTCCCGCGGGAGCGCTTTGCGGACGATCCAGCTCCGAACTCGTGAGGTCAACCTCGCGCAGTGTGTACCGTTCAGCCGCATCCTTCATATTGATGCGCGGAGCAAAAATGAATCCGTAGAGGATCAAGCCGGCCACACACACGTGCACCACGGCCGACACCACAAAGGAGTATGGCTTCTCGTGGCTGACCTGTGGCCGCTCAAACAGTGAAATCGGACGAGTCTGCCCCATGGGGGATTGGCTTCCTCTCCTGCGTTTGATCCTACTCTACACGCAGAGTACCGGGGAATGGCCACATCAACGAGACCCACAACGTGACCTTTGATTGATCAGTACCGGGAGTTGAAACAACGTCACCTGCGATCCTCGCTCACGTGTCCCACGGCCCATGTCCACAGCAGGCTGTTCAACGATTGCGGGGCACAATCCAAAGTAACTGGACCAGA
>DCFV01000170.1:0-155 GCA_002314435.1 Acidobacteriaceae bacterium UBA1795
GACTCCGGCGCTCGTGGTTCGAAGCAGCAGATTCGTCAGCTCTCCGGGATGCGCGGACTGATGGCCAAGCCTTCCGGCGAAGTTATAGAAACACCCATCACCGCGAACTTCCGCGAAGGCCTCACGGTGCTCGAATACTTCATCTCGACCCACGG
>DCFV01000170.1:408-1428 GCA_002314435.1 Acidobacteriaceae bacterium UBA1795
ACTTCATCTCGACCCACGGCGCGCGTAAGGGTCTGGCCGATACGGCGCTCAAAACTGCCGATTCGGGCTACCTGACCCGCCGCTTGGTCGACGTGGCGCAGGACGTGATCGTGACCGAGTTCGACTGCGGCACCAGCGAAGGCATCTACGTTGGCTCCATCGTCGAGTCGGGCGACATCATCGAGCCCATGCGCGACCGTATCATCGGCCGCGTCTCGCTCGAACGCATCAAGGACTACGACGGCAACGTCGTGATCGACGTGAATCAGCAAATCGACGAGGAAATTGCTTCGGCGATTCAGGGCGCGGGCGTGGAGAAGGTCAAGATCCGCTCCGTGCTCACCTGCGAGTCGCGCCGCGGCGTCTGCGCGCTCTGCTACGGCCGTAACCTGGGTTCCGGCCGCATGGTTGAACTCGGCGAAACCTGCGGCGTCATCGCAGCGCAGTCCATCGGCGAGCCTGGAACGCAGCTCACTATGCGTACGTTCCACGTGGGTGGCACGGCCAGTCGCGTTCAGGACAAGTCGCGTCTCGACGCCAAGAATAACGGTTCCGTGCACTTCATCAACCTGAGCTTCGTTGAGAGCAAGGACGGCACGCTGGTGGCCATGAACCGCTCCGGATCGCTGGCTGTCATCGACGATCGCGGCCGTGAGAAGGAGCGCTACCAGGTGGTCTACGGTGCGCGCCTCCGTGTGAAGGACGGCGAGCAGGTCAAGCTTGGCCAACTGCTAGCCGAGTGGGATCCGTACACCTACTCGATCCTTACGGAAATCGGTGGTACAGTGCAGTTCAAGGATCTGCAAGAAGGCATCACGCTCAACGAAGAAGTGGACGAAGTCACCGGCCTCTCGCGCTGGGTGGTAGCCGACTCCCCGGACGAAAAGCGTCAACCGACCTTTGTGGTCAAGGGCGCCAAGGGCAACAAGCGCTACCTGCTGCCACGTGGCTCGCATTTGATGATCGAGGACGGAGCCGAGGTGGGTCCGGGCGATGTGCTGGCCAAGATTCCCAAGGAGA
>DCFV01000170.1:1701-5478 GCA_002314435.1 Acidobacteriaceae bacterium UBA1795
AGCACCCGCACCAAGGACATCACTGGCGGTCTACCGCGCGTGGTGGAACTGTTCGAGGCGCGCAAGCCGCGTGAGACGGCCATCATCAGCGAGATCGATGGTGTGGTCCGCTTTGGCGAGGTTACCAAGGGTCAGCGCAAGATCTACGTCACGGCTGAGAACGGCGACGAGCGCGAGTACTCGGTGCCTCGTGGCATTCACGTCAACGTGCAGGAAGGCGAGCATCTGCGCGCCGGCGATCCGCTGATGGATGGGCCGCTGAACCCGCACGACATTCTTGCCGTACTCGGTGAGAAGGAGCTGCAGGCTTACCTGGTGAACGAAATCCAGGAAGTCTACCGTCTGCAGGGCGTCGCCATCTCGGACAAGCACATCGAAGTGATTGTCCGACAGATGCTGCGTTGGGTGCGGATCGACGAAGTGGGCGACACCAATTTCCTGCTCGAGCAGCAGGTGGATCGCTTTCGCTTCCGCGAGGAGAATGAGCGTGTACTGGCCAACGGAGGCCGTCCGGCGATCGGGCGTCCGCTGCTGCTCGGCATCACCAAGGCCTCGCTCTCGACCGACAGCTTCATCTCCGCGGCCAGCTTCCAGGAGACCACGCGTGTGCTCACCGAAGCCAGCATCAACGGCGCGGTGGACAACCTGCGCGGTCTCAAGGAGAACGTGATCGTCGGGCGCCTCATTCCCGCCGGCACGGGCCTCGAATACTACCGCAACGTGCAGCTCTCGCCTGAACTCGAAGAGGCGGCAGCTCGTGTGCAGCAGGAAGTTTCCGCTGAGATTGAAGCGGCAGAGCGCGAACTGGAGCTCATGCGCCAGGAAGGCGAAGCCGAAGAGATGGCGGCTGAGTAGAACTCGCGGCAATCCCCTAACAGAAAGGCCCGGCGCATACCGGGCCTTTCTCGTTGCTGCACGATTGTTCTTCTTGCTTGCCCGGACCCTTAGCCGCTCTTGCGTGTTCCCGACTGTCCCGCGGCACGGCGATTGTTCTTGGCCTGGTACATGGCTGCGTCCGCAGCGCTCAGCAGGCTGTCGCTCGTGGTGCCGTCGGTGGGATAGATCGCAAGTCCCACGCTGGCCGAGCCGCGCAGCACATAGCCGTTCATGGTGAACGGCGCGTCAAAGCAACGTTCGAGTCGCTGCGCAATCTCTTCCACATCGGCGGGGCCGCGGGCCACTGTCACCAGTGCCGCAAACTCGTCACCGCCAAGCCGTCCCAGCATGTCGCCGCTGCGGAGTTGCCGCTTCATGCGCAGCGAAACCTCCTGCAGGTACAGGTCGCCCACGTGATGGCCGTAGAGATCGTTCACCAGCTTGAAGTCGTCCAGATCCACATAAATCAGGCCGAATGTGGACTGACTCTCCCTGGCTCTTTCAATTAGCTCGCGCAGGTGGCGGTCGAGCGAGAAGCGATTGTGCATGTCGGTGAGCAAGTCGTATTCCGAACGGTGCAGAAGATCGCTGTACAGCTTGCGGGTTTCGATGGAGAGCGTTGCCAGCCGTACGCCGGCTGCGAGAGCCTCGCTCTCATCGGTTTCATTGGGGGTGGGGTTGTCCAGAGCAGCAAACAGCGTGGCCAGCACCAGTCCCGAGCGGGACGGTACGTCGCGGCTGATGATGCGCAGGCCTTCTTTGCGTGCCGGCCGACGGCCCAGGACCGGTCCGTCGTTTACCTCGCACCAGCAGGGCACGCCGTTGAGCATGAACGAGACCATCTCGGTGATGTGTTCGACGATGTCCGACAACGGCCGCGAGCTGTTGATGTCTTCCAGAATTCGGCTGCGCCACTGTTCCAGCTGTGCTGTGCGCCTCTCCTGTGCCGCATCGGCCTCACTGCGAGCGGTAATGGCCGCAGTCTGCTGACGTACGCGGCGCCGCAGGGCCCAACCCCACCCAGCAATCAACAGGATGCCCAGCATTAGCACCGCTACTAGGCGTACCAGGTTGCGCACCGTGATCAGCGGCGCGCCTGCCAGCATGGTCAGATCGTCAGGCGAGCGTAGCAGGACGTTGAACGGCACGCGCGTGTCAAACGAACTGGGTGCATTGATCACACAAATGCCAGCAACGCGCACGCGAGCACCTGGCGCAAGCTGTTTCATGGGAGGCGCAGTGCTGGCTTCTTCGTTGCCGGTTGCTGGATGTTTGTAGATGGCGGAAAACAGATTTCCACCTGCCTCCAGAACATACTCATCCTGCACGGCGCTGCGCAGCGAGGCCACTACCGTGCCATCGATTGAAATCAGGTCGAAGACATTGCTACTGGTCGCGAGCTTGTCCCATGTGAGGGGTAGTGGTTTCACCGGTGCTGCAATATTCAGGTCCTTGATCTCCGCACTCGCCAGCGCAAGGTAGCCCTCGCGCAGGTCGGGGAATCCTGTGGCGTCAGCCTGGTCGCCGATGCGCAGCGGGGCGATGGAAGCAGTCGTCAGCCACAGGCTGCGCGGGCCGTCCTGCAGCACAGCGGCAATGCCCGGCTGATAGTAGGTGATGACCCCGTGCACGCGAATTCTGTGGCTGAGATTGCTCACCCGGTAGCCGGTGGCGATCTGATCCATCGGTGTCAGCGGCAGCGTCCACGGGTCGATCGCCGCTCGATGCAGTACCTTTACGCCTTCGGTAGAGTTCACGTGCAGTTGAACGCCGGTCTGCTGCATCTTGCCGTCGAAACGGCCGGATTCGGCGCCCGTTACCAGCACTTCCGCATCGAGTAGATCATTCAGTGCATCCCGATCGGTCTGGTCCACCATCACGGCGATCTCGCCACTATCGGTGTGTAATTGCAGGCGCGTCATGCGTCCGCCACCGTCTGCGAGGGAGACGGCATCGCGCACCACACCGTAAACTGTCACGAGCCGGCAGTCGAAGTCGCCGTGCATCAGCTGATCAAAGGTGGCGGGTACGGCCTGCGGCAGCATTCCATGCTGAAGGAAAGTTACGCTTTCGGCCTTTACGTAGGGACGAAAGCTTGACACGGTCTTCCCTCGCACCTCTACGCGGTCCCCGGCAGTCAGTCCCTTGCCGCTCCAGTCCACGTAAATGGCGGTATCGCCGTCCTGAACAAACAGGGTGCTCTCCGAACCGCGGAAATAGGTCACGGTGCCTTGAAAACGCGCGGGAAGCCCCGCACTTGCCTGGTCATTGGTCAGCTCGTGCAGGGCACGCAGAGACGCAAGCGGCTGCGCAGACTGCGCCCAGCCCGTCGCCAGCCATGCGGCCGCAAAGGCAACCGAAAGGATCAGTTTTTGAATCGGGTAAGTCGCCCGCGCAACCCCATGCGCCCCGGCCTCCCCAGCGTGCCTCATGCCGTCGTCCTTCACTTGGTTCCCCTGTGATGCAACCCCATACCCAGGCGGGCTATAGATACAGCTGGTACTCTTGAATTCCTTTAGTTTCTACGATTTCATCTTACTCTTTAGAAAAATCGCTCTAATAACTCTTTCGCGGCATGACGGTTAGATGTATCTCTGGTAACCGGCAGCTGGGGCCTTTTGGCATATCGCTTGGCCAACCTGCACGCCTACAATAGCTTGCGGGCCCTTGTCTGTCATCGAGCGAAGGCGTAATTTGCACCTAGATTTCCTCAGCTCAGCCCGCATCTGCATTTCTGACCACGAGTCAGGCAAGGGACGCATCAAATAGGCCGGTCATAGTTGTAACAGGCGGTCATATGAACCCTACGAACGAGATCTCGCTCGAACTGGCGTCGTCTCCCAGCGGAACCCAGGCGCAACCTACGCGGCACATCCGCGTTCTGGGCGTGCCGCTCGACCT
>DCFV01000170.1:5814-13022 GCA_002314435.1 Acidobacteriaceae bacterium UBA1795
CTCGAGGCGCTGGGCCACCAAGTCACCGACGCTGGCAATATTCAGGTCGCCATCGCGGAAACGCAGGGATTCGGTAGCCAGAACGCCCGCTACCTGAAACAAATCGCCGAGACCTGCACCCGCACCGCCGAGGCAGTAGTGAAGACCCTCGAGGAGGGTCGCACACCACTCGTGCTCGGCGGAGACCATTCGCTTGCCGCCGGTTCCGTCTCCGGCGTGGCGGAGTTCTACCGCCGCCGCGGCGAAAAGATCGGCGTAATCTGGATCGATGCGCACTCCGACATCAACACCCCTGAGACCTCGCCCTCCGGCAACGTCCATGGTATGCCGCTGGCCTCGCTGCTCGGCATGGGGCCTGAGGCGCTCACCGATATCTTTGGTTATGCGCCCAAGATCAGGTCGGAGAACACTGTTCTCGTCGGCGTGCGTGACATCGACGCCGCAGAGCGTGCCAACATCCAACGCGCGGGCATCGTCGTTTACACCATGCGCGACATCGACGAGCGCGGCATGCGGGCTGTAATGGAGGATGCCTTGCGCGCTGCCACCGCCGGCACTGCCGGCTACCACGTCTCGCTCGACATGGACTGGATTGACCCCGAGGATGCACCCGGCGTGGGTACACCCGTGCGCGGCGGAGCCACCTATCGCGAGGCTCATCTGGCCATGGAGATCCTCGCCGATCACGGCGGTATGCTCAGCTTCGAGCTTGTCGAGGTAAACCCCGTGATCGATGAGCACAACCGCACCGCCGACCTCGCCGTTGAACTCGCCTGCTCGGCCTTTGGGAAGAAGATCCTCTAGCCGCTTTAGACTGGAGAAGTGCGCTTCAAACGAAGCGAGAGGATTGAACAAGCAAAATGGCAAAGAAACTCCGCGTAGGCATTCTCTTTGGCGGACGCAGCGGCGAGCATGAAGTATCGCTGCTCTCCGCAGCTTCCATCCTGAAGGCGATCGATCGCCGCAAGTTCGACGTGGTGCCCATTGGCATTACCAAGGAAGGCCGCTGGCTCACCGCCGGCGACTCCAACATGCTGCTGGAGCAGGGCGACGCTGCGTTGGCGCAGAAGATGCGTGCAGGCGACCCTGCGGCAACGCCCGGTGCCCGCGTGCTGCATGAAGGGAACTCGACACTGCTGGCGCCCGAGCCCGGATCGCAGGGCCCGGCAGGGAAAGCCATCGACGTCGTTTTTCCTGTGCTGCACGGAACCTTCGGCGAAGACGGCACCATCCAGGGCCTCTTCGAACTGGCCGGCATCGCCTACGTTGGCTCTGGCGTGCTCGGCTCGGCCGCAGGCATGGATAAGGACGCCATGAAGCGCCTCTTTGCGCAGGCAAAACTGCCCCTAGTGAAGCACGTCGCGCTGCTGCGCCCCGAGTGGGAAAAGTCGCCGCGAAAGGCCGTTGCGCAGATCGAGGCCGCATTGCGCTACCCCGTCTTTGTCAAGCCTGCCAACCTTGGTTCGTCGGTCGGCATCAGCAAGGTGCATAACCGTAAGGAACTCGCCCCGGCACTCACGCTCGCAGCAAAATATGACCGCAAGCTGGTCATCGAGCAAGGTGTGGGTGGAAAGAGAGGTCGCGCACGCGAACTTGAGGTAGCCGTGCTCGGCAACGACGATCCGAAGGCCAGCGTTGTCGGCGAGATCATACCTGGCAAGGAGTTCTACGACTACGAGGCGAAGTACCTGTCCGAGGGCTCGGTGCCGGTCATCCCGGCCAAACTCACGCGCGCCGAGGAAAAGCAGATTCGCGCCATGGCCGTGGCCGCCTTTCGTACTTGTGATCTGGCTGGTCTAGCCCGCGTGGATTTCCTCATGGAGCCCGACGGCAAGCGTCGCATCTACCTGAACGAAGTCAATACGATGCCCGGTTTCACGCAGATCAGCATGTATCCCAAGCTATGGCAGGCCACCGGCATTGGCTACCGCGACCTGATTACCCGCCTCATCGAGCTGTCCGTCGAGCGCCACCAGGAGAAGGGCCGCAACGCCTATAGCCGCCAGGAATAGCGGACAGGGAACAGAAGACCATGCGCTGGTGTCTAACTCAATAGCCGCCAGCGCGCACATCCACGGCAGCAGCCAAGATGGATCTGCCCCTGAGCCCTCCCTTCTGCCGTATGCTTGAACCCGAGGAACGAATCCGATGACTCTGCTCGACGCTCCCAAATTTGACGCGGCCCGTGACCGCCGCAACACCACGCTGCTGTGGGGCTCGGTCGCGCTCGTGTTCGTAATGCTGATTGGCGGATGGCTTACGTCCGGCATGCCGGTGGACTGGCCATGGAACTGGTACACGCACTTCCGCGCACGGTTGGCGGTGAACCACTTCCTGGATGCCGTGGAAAAGAACGATCTCGAGAAAGCCTATGGCATTTGGACGCACGATCGCGAATGGAAAGGTCATCCGCAGCAGCACACGACTTATCCGTTTGAGCGGTTCGAGCAGGACTGGAGCCCCACCAGCTCAGCCAACGATTACGGCGTCATCAAGAGCCACAAGATCGTAGCCGCCCGTCTGTCGGGCAACGTGCTGCTCATGGGCATCCGCATCAACGGACTCAAGAGCAATGCGCTGTTCCTGAACTTCGAGCCGAAGACGCACCAGCTGGGCTTCTCGCCCGTCGAACTGTACCTCGGTCCGTAGCGAAATCAGACTGTCGGTGCCATCAGTTCAGCCAGTGTCTTCTCCAGGCTGGCCGCGTCTTGCACATGCAGCGCCTTCTGCTCATGAGCAATCTGGTGCAGAAGGCCACCGAGCACCTTTCCAGGTCCCACCTCGATGAACTTCGTCGCGCCCGCAGCTAGCAGCGTGTGCACGCAATCTACCCAGCGCACCGCGCCCGTCACCTGGCGAATCAGGGAGTCCTGCGCGGCCGAGGCTGTGGTCACCAGCGCGCCGGTCACATTCGCGGCCACAGGGATCTTCGGCTCGCCCAGCGTGAGCGCGTTCAGCACCCGTTCCACTTCTTCCTGGGCTGGCTGCATCAGTGCACAATGAAAAGGTGCGCTCACCGGCAACATCACCGCACGGCGTGCGCCCCCGGCCTTGGCTAGTGCCGCGGCTTTTTCCACCGCCGCTAGCGCGCCGGAGATCACGGTCTGCCCCGGCGAATTCAGATTCGCTGCAGAGACGGGAAGCCCGGTTTCAGCAGCCGCTTCTGCGCAAATCTCAGCCACATGCGCCGCGTCCAGTGCGAGAACTGCGGCCATGCCGCCCTGCCCCGCCGGAACGGCTTGTTGCATGGCGCGTCCGCGCGTTTTCACTGCGCGCACCGCATCTGCAAACCCGAGCGTGCCCGCCGCCACGTGCGCCGACCATTCGCCCAGCGAGTGGCCCGCCGCCAGCGCTGGGTGCACACCGTGCTCGGCCAGCACGCGCAGTGCCGCTATGCTTACCGTAAGGATCGCCGGCTGCGTGTTCTCGGTGAGCTTCAGCTCTTCCTCGGGGCCCTCAAAACACAATCGCGAAAGGGAGAATCCGCAAGCCACGTCGGCCTCAGCAAAGGTGGCTGCTGCCACGGGAAAGCGCTCGGCGAATTCGCGGCCCATACCAACATGCTGCGAACCCTGCCCCGGAAACAGAAAGGCAATTTGGGTGGTCATTTCAGAGAGGATTCTATCGTGCCGGCCCGCTGTTCGGTGAGGCATCCGATTTGACCGATGCGGGTTGCATGACCGGAGCCGTGCGCAGGCACGGACCGGAGAGCGGCCGGTCAGCTCGGACCTCCTGCTGTGTGCCTACCTGCATGGCAGCGGCGCCGGTGGGCACCAGGCGGGGAAATGTCCTGATCGGGATCGATGGAGCAAGCCTAGGCAACTGCGACTCCGTCCTCATCTGCCTGCGTAGGCTGGGCAAACGGGTACGTCCGGCTCGCATGCAGGCACTTTTCAGCATCCGCCGGAATCATAGGCCGGGCAAAAAGGAAGCCTTGAAATTCGTGGCATCCCGCCTTCTCCAGAATCGCCTGTTGCTCCCGGGTTTCCACGCCTTCGGCCACAATTGTCAGGCCAAGCCGCTGCGCCAGAGAGATGACAGCCTCCACGATTGGTCGCGTGCCCTCGGGTTCAGTCAGCTTTTCAACGAAGGAGCGGTCGATCTTGAGCATGTCGACGGGAATGCGATGCAGGTAGCTGAGCGACGAATAGCCGGTTCCGAAGTCATCCATTGCGATATGTGCTCCGCACTGACGCAGCAGGTTCATCTGGCGCACCACGGCTGCGTAGTCTTCCATCACCACGGACTCGGTCAGCTCCAGAGTCAGTAACTCGGGATCTAATCCGCAGTCGGTCACAACCCTGGCGACCGAATCGGAAAAATCATCACGGGCAAATTGCAGGGCAGAGATATTTACGCCCATCCGGACGCGCGGCAGTCCAGCGTCCATCCACGCCTTCAACTGGCGGCAGGCCTCGCGCAGCACCCAGTTTCCAATGGGCACAATCAGCCGGGTCTCTTCAGCAATGGGAATAAAGCGAGCCGGCGAAACAACGCCCAACTGCGGATGATCGAACCGCAGCAGCGCCTCGAAGCCTGTCAGGTCACCTTCGGTCGTGTACAGCGGTTGGTAAACCAGGCGCAGGTAGTTCTTCTCAAGAGCAACGCGCAGCCCTTCCTCGATCTCCAGCGCTTCGCTTGCCTCCTCACTCATGGCAGCGGAAAAAACGCAGAAGGGTTCGCCCACGTTCTTGGCGCGGAACATGGCGAAATCGGCATTGCGGGCCAGCAGCAGAGATGTGGAGCCGTCCTTGGGATAGACGCAGGCGCCGATGCTGGCAGAGACATCAATCCGCGTTGATTTGCAGTGGATTGGTTTGGCAATGGCGGCGCTCAGTCGGCGTGCAATTTCGAATGAATCGAGCTGGTGCACTGCACCAGGAACCAGCACCAAAAACTCATCTTCGCCCATGCGTGCCACAGTGCCGGTGCACAGCGGGTGGCGGCGGAGCCGTTCTGCCAGGACACGCAGCACATGGTCCCCAGCGGCGTGCCCATGATGGTCATTCAGGCGTTTGAAGCGGTTGATGTCGATCCACAGAACTGCCAGGCTCTCCCCCCGCAGCCGGGCCCGTTCGATGGCAGTTTCCAGCGCCTGCTCGCCGGCGCGGCGGTTGGGCAGCCCGGTCATGGCGTCCTGATAGGCATTGTCCAGCAGATCCTGGCGAATTCGCCTATGTTCGATCACGAGAGCTGCTAGGCGCGCCGCGCTCTCCACCATCTCGAGCTCGAGTGCCGTAGGCCCGGAGCGGGAGCGCGCATACACGGTAAGTACGCCCGTCAGCCGCCCAGAGCCGTTGGCGCAGAAGGGCACTGACCAGACAGAAAAGATGCCGCTTTCAACCAGCGGCCTGGTCCAGGGAAGGTCCACTTTGGGCAAATGCTCAACAATATGGATCTCGCCGGAAACGGCTGCCTGGCACTCGGGTGAATCAGGATAGTCCGTACCGACGGACTTGAGATAGCGTTGCATCCTGGCATGCACTTCGGACGATGCCACCGGACTCAGGACCCTGCCGCGCCGCTCCACCAGGAAGATGGATGACTCCCACCCCTGATTGCGCGAGGCCACCACCTCCGCAAGGGACTGCAGGATCTCTTCCGTTGTCAGGTTGCCGGGATCGGCCAGCATCTCAAGGACGTGCGTCTGGCCGCGGTTCAGCTGTTCGGCCCGTTGCCGGTCTTCGATTTCCTGGCGAAGGGCTCGGGCACGATCCTCCACCAGCCGCTCCAGAGACAGCTCCGTCCATTGCCTGCCGCGCGCCAGCCGTCGCCGACGGAATAGTGTCAGGATCGTGAGAGCGCTACAAAGCAGGATTGCGACGCTAAAGAGGATTGGTCCCCAGGCAGTCTGTTGCAGAGGGTTGGCACCCATGAGCTTCCACGAAGCCACAGGCTCCAACCCGGAGACAACGAGCAGTGACCAGATCAGCACTGCGGACATACGAGTTGGAGCGATCACAAGCAGCCTCGCAAACCAAGGATAAGAAAGTGCAAGCCGCCAATGCGGCAGAGGGCCCGAGCAAGCAACATTTCTCCCTATGTGCCTCTGAACGTGCAACTTTCGAGGTCTAGCCGTAGTATGCGAACTTACTGGACGTCACTTCAATGCATCTTTTGGGGATAGGCCTACAGCTTTTTCGGTATACAAAGGCGCATAAATGGGAAAACATTGCGCTGATTTATAGATTCACAGGAAAAGAATATCGCATGGAGACGCAAGTCCCAGCTCATGCCCGCTCAGAGGAAACATCGTAACCTCCCAGGCTAGGCGAGGTTACCTCGCAAAACGCGCACCATGGAATCGGATAGAGAAGGAGAAATACGACCTTAGTTCCAGCGCGAGCGGTCGTCTGGCTTTTCGTCGATCTGTCGGCCCTGGCCGTCGAAGCGCACCGTACGCCCCTGCGAGCGCATATAGACCTCGAACTTGCGCGCAGCGCGCCGCCGCTTCCAGCGGTAGTATCGGTTGCGCAGTCCAAACCACTGCTCGCTCAGCAGGAAGTTGAAGCCCCGCCGTGGCATTGCGCGCAGGTAGAGCCAGCCAGCCGCGGCGCCGCCCAGCTGTGCAAAGGCGTACATCTTTTGCTCGCCGAACAGCATGGCTAGACTCACCAGCCCATAGATCACGGCAAGGTAGCGCGCCTTGATGCTGATGGGCAGCGGGAAGAGCATGAACTCCATGTCGCCGTAGAGAACACCAATCGCGATCAGCAGGCCGAAGATCCCGCCAAAGCAGCCGTAGAGGGGGGGCGCCGTCACGGTCGACTTCAGCGCCAGGCCTGCCGCCGCGTAGATAGCCAGCGAAGCGGCGGCTGTGCCGAGCACTGAGGCGCCGTAAAGGCCCATCACCCAGCTATCGCCGTGGTTCTGCTCCAGAAACCCGGCCAGGAACCAGAGCGAGAGCAGTTCCAGCAGTGTTCCGACAATGCCAAAGTGAACCAGACTGTAGGTCAGCGGCTGCCACACCCACCCGTGCAGAAAGGCCTGAGGCTGGAACGCGGCGTGGTCCACCAGCCAAACGAGCAGGTTACTGCTCGCAAAACCAAGCAGCAGAACGACAAAATACGCAGCGAGATTCACGACCACCAGACGGCGGGTTGCACCGCGGAAGTCGGGAAAGGCGAGCGGGTTGGCGCCAAGTCTGCGCATCGTCGTCCTCAGGGTAAACTGTTGCCCGCAGTGATGTCATGCAGCGCACCAGGCTC
>DCFV01000170.1:13340-23025 GCA_002314435.1 Acidobacteriaceae bacterium UBA1795
CCCTTGTTGTCTGCCGTTTTGCAAAATATCGCACTTAAGGACCAAACCTGATCCGCTCTTTTTCGTCTGTCATAGGTGCGCTGGTTTGCAATCGGCCGAATCCGTGCACGACAGCCGGAAAGGACAGAAGAATGAGCTGTTTTGGGCTAATAGCAGAGGGATAATTGCGCAGTTTTCCCCGAATCTCCTTCGCAGTCTCGCGTTCTGAACCGGGCTGGCGCACCACCCACTTGACCTCAGCCCGGATCCTCACTAAAACTAGCGGAGTCGTACCATGAAATACGTCATCTTACCCATTGGATTGCCTTGAGAGAGGAGGCTGCCATGCCGAGCTGCCCTGAATGCGAGAATGAATTGGATGTAGAAATCGACGAACTCGAAGAAGGCGATGTGGTCGCCTGTGATGAGTGCGGATCAGAATATGAAGTTGTCGGTGTTGAACCGCTGGAGTTGTCGCGGGTCGACGAGGACTCCGACGAAGAAGACGAAGAGTTCTTCGACGAGGAAGAGGAGGAAGAGTGATACGGAACCGGGCACGATGGGCAGCCTGCGCAGCGATGGTGATGCTGCTGGCTGGAGGAGCGCCTCTGGCGCGGCAGACTGATCCATTCACTGCCCAGGCTCAGAACCTGGGACAGCGCAGCGTCTCGGGCGCAGTGATCAATGGGGACTCGCAGCCCGTTGCTGGGGTAACCGTCTTCTTGAAGAACCAAAAGACCAAGGCGATCCGCAGCTTCACATCAACCAAGGATGGGCGCTTTCACTTTGCGCAGGTGAATATGGCCGAAGACTTTGACCTGTGGGGAGAGAAGGATGGCAAGAAGACCGCTGTCAAGACGGTCAGCTCCTGGGATGCGCGTAAGGACTTCGAAACCGAACTCAAGATGAAATAGCAACTGGGCTGCAACGGAAGCTGCAGCCCGTCGGCCCTAGCCTTCCAGCTTCTTGGCCACCAATTCGTTCAGCAGGGTTGGATTGGCCTGTCCCTTCGAAGCCTTCATCACCTGGCCTACAAAGAATCCCGCCACTGTCTTCTTGCCGCCGCGATACTGTTCCACTTGCTTCGGATTGGCGGCGATCACCTGGTCGATCATCGCCTCAATGGCCGAGGCATCGGTAATCTGCTGCGGTTTCTCCCGCTCGTAGACGGCAGGGAAGTCTTCGCTCTTCTCAAAGCAGGTATCGAATAGCTGCTTCAGCTGCTTGGAACTGATCTTGTCCTCTTCCAGCAGATCGGCAGCCAGCACCACGCCCGCCATCGAAACTGGCGACTGCTCTATTTCGAGATCCAGTGCCTTCAGGCGTCCGCCCAGTTCACTCAGCAGTAAATTCGCCACGCGCCGTGGGCTCTTGGCCGCCTTCGCCGCAGCCTCGAATCGATCGGCGAATTCGCGTGAGGTCGTCAGCGTGTGCGCGTCCTTTTCGTTCAGTTCGTAGGCCGCGATCATCCGCGCGCGCCGCGCCTCCGGGAGTTCTGGCATTCTCTTCCTGATCTCGGTCTGGAACTCTGCAGAGACGATGAGCGGCGGCAAGTCCGGTTCGGGGAAGTACCGGTAGTCGTGCGCTTGCTCCTTCGAACGCATCGAATAGGTACGTCCTTCATGTGCGTTCCACAGCCGCGTCTCCTGCACCACGCGGTTGCCGGACTCGATCACCTCGATCTGCCGTTCAATTTCGTACTCCAGAGCCGCGCGGATAAAGCGGAAGCTGTTCACGTTCTTGACTTCGGCCTTGGTGCCGAACTTCGGAGCGCCCTTCAGCCGCACGCTCACATTGGCGTCGCAGCGCAGCGAACCCTCTTCCATGTTGCAGTCGGAGACGCCCGTGTAGAGCAGGATCTCCTTGAGGCGCGTCAGGTACTCGAAGGCTTCGTCCGGCGTGCGGATGTCCGGTTCCGACACGATCTCAGCCAGCGGCGTGCCACAGCGGTTCAGGTCGAGATACGTGCGCGTGGCCGAGTCGCTGAAGCCATCGTGCAGACTTTTGCCCGCGTCCTCTTCCATGTGCAGCCGCGTAATCCCGATTCGCTTTGTGCCGCCGTCAGCCGTCGGCACGTCGATCCAGCCGTTCTCGGCCAGTGGCTTGTCGAACTGCGAAATCTGGTAGCCCTTCGGAAGATCGGGATAGAAGTAGTTCTTGCGGGCAAAGATCGACCGCTGGCGCACCGTGCAGTTCAGCGCCATCGAGGCCAGTGCGGCGAATTCTACGGCTTTGGCATTCAGCACCGGAAGCGCTCCCGGCAGCCCCAGGCACACCGGGCACACGTTGGTGTTGGGTTCGGAGCCGAAGTGGTTGGCGCAGCTGCAAAAGGCCTTGGTTTCGGTCAGCAACTGCACATGAACTTCAAGCCCGATCACAGGCTCGTACTTGGCCATAATTTCAGGTGATAACGCGACGGCAGGCATAAGTACTTACGATTTTAGCGCGTGTCGTGTGACCAGGCACGTGCGCCTGCGAACCGATTGCATGGAGCGGTCGAGTGCCCGTCTGGCAACTTTGCTAGTGTTCAGCGGCAACTCGCGTTACCGGCTCCTGGAATCGCAAAGAACGAAATGCTGGCCGGCGGCAATTGCACGCTTCCCGCCTGAATTGAGACACCTTCCAGCTTGGGGAGATCGCCCGTTGAGCCTACGCTCAGCTCTTTGCCGTTCAGCTCAACCGTATTGTCGAGAAGATCCCTGGCAGTGAGAGTGAATCTGTGCGACGGTGATGCCAGACTGAAAGTCTGCGGCATGGTGCGGTCGGCATTGATGGCCAGCACGGCGACGCCGCCCGGATGATGCTTCAGGCAGTGCGCGTAGAGGTACTGGTTCGAACCCGAAGCCGGTCCCGCATCCAGCACGGTGGCTCCCATGAGCCTGCTCCACAACAGGGCTGCCCAGTAATTCGGTCTGGGATTCAGGGTGGACTCATCGATCAGCCCGTAATCGCTGGCGGCTAGCGTGTTGTGCATTACGGCGCGCACGCCGAGCCGTGCCAGGCTGCCCAACTGGTGCAGGTAGCGGAAGGAGTCGATGAAGGTGGATGCCCATGGATTGCCGCCGCATGCGGTTTCGCCGGTTTCCGTCAGCCATATTGTTTTGCCCGGCTCAAAGCGGTTGCGAAGTGCCGCGTAAAACTCCTCCTCAATTTCTGTGCGGGTTAGCCAATCGGCAGAGAGGGCATTCTCCGCCGTGGTCCCCATTGCCGCGTTGCCCATGGCGCAACGCTGCGAGACGGACCCATAAAAGTGATAAGAGAAGCCATCCAACCCCGGACCCTCGGCAGTCAGCAGATCGTCGGACTTGATGAGCTTCGGCATTCCTGTTTGCTGACCGAGCGCCCCGCCCTCACCCACCGAGCCGGGGCCCACAATTTGTATTGCCGGCGCGAACTTGCGCAGGAAAGCGCTGAAGAGCTTGAAGTCTCTGCCGTACTCGACCGCGTCATAGCCCTTCGGAGCACCTCCCATGGAGGCGTAGGTGGGTTCGTTAAAGAACTCGGCGAGCGCAATGCTACCACCCGCATCACTGGTAAACCGCAACCACTTCTCTGCCTGTTCCGATGTCCACACACCATTGCTGTCGCGCACCCCGGCGCCGATTGCGAAAGACGTAACGATTCGCGCGTCCACGGCCTTGGAGAAGTCGATGACATTCTTCCACTCCGCACGCGTCAGCACACCTCCAAATCCGGGTGGTGGTGCACCCGGCGTAGCTTCGTCCGTGTCCTGAAAGTATGTGGTGTTTGCCCAGGTTCCGCTCACCCGGATATAAGCAGGCCCGAGTGCAGCGGCCAGCTTGCGCAACCGCGGACTCGTCAGGTCGATCGGAGTGCGGTAGCGGTAGAGCGAGGGGGGCATACCCGAAGGCGTTGTGGCGGGATGCGTGTCGGGTGCAACGGCCGGACCGGAGTCAGCCTGCTTGTAAGGAGCCCAAAAGCGTCCTCCAGTCACTTCCACCATCTCCACGTTGTAGGACTGAAACCGCTCGTCCACAGTGCCCAGCTTGGAAAAGTTCGACGGGGTGAGAGGCTTAATTGAAGTGCTCTGGGCCAAGCCCGTGTCGGTGGGCGCGAGCGCAAATAGCACCACGAACATTGCCGCAAGAGACGTTCTTTCGATTCCCGCCGTGTGCACTCTTCTCTTCTCCTGTCTACCTCGGTAAGATATTGTGTTACTGCACAAGGTTGCTCCTCATCTCTCTCCGGCTTCTAAACAGGAGACAAGTGCGCGGGAGCAGTCACTCCGCCGGGTCCACGGCCGTGAAGGGCGAGCAGCAAGGCTTTTCCGTCGCGTGGAAGTTCATCAGTTCCAGTCGAATCAGGTCTGGGTCGTACAGATTGAGCTGTCCCTTGCCGTCCTTGCCGATCTGCGTGTGCGCGTCGGCCTTCGCGCCTTCCAGCCGCCCGCTTGCCTTCAGCGAAGCGTAGGCCGCTTCCACTGACACCTCGCCGATCGACAGGTGATCCAGCACGCCCAGATCGTGCAGGGACATGGTTGCGGGGATTCCCGACCCCGACGGACCGCTGGTCAGCATGTACTCCAACCAGTCGTGCCCGTCTGGCACCTGCTGGCTTACCCAGTCGATCTTGCCATCCACCATACCGCCAAACCAGTAGGGCTGGAACCCCAGCAGCGCGCGGTAGAACGTGTCTTCCTTGGCGCGGTCATGCACCAGAAAACCGATGTGGATGATGCGATGCCCCACGGCGTTGGGCGCATCCACCTTCACGCCAACCGGCGGTTGCACAAACTCGATCGTGTTGCCCTCGGGGTCCAGCACCGCGAACCATTGGCTGCCATCGGCACCCTTCGTCACCTTCGCCGGCGTCTTCCAGCGTTTTGCCGACAGGTACGCGCGCAGCGCCTCGGCATTTTCGGTGTTGAACGCCGAATGATCCAACCGGTTGATTCCCGAGCCCGCAGGCAGCGGCAGTACTTCGACAAACTGAGTAGCACTGACGGCGTACTTCACGCCCTTTGGATTCTCCGGGTCTGGCAACTTGGCCGCGCCAATCACCGCCGTGTAATAGTGCTCCGTGGCAGCGGGGTCTGACGTGTAAACGGCCAGGTGCGAGATTCCCGTAATCTTCGGGCGAACGGGTGCAGACTGCGCAACAGTGAGCGTAGCCAAGGCAAGAGAAGCGGCGGCAAGAAGTCTGCAGGACATAAGTCACCTCGAGAGCAATAGCGCCCACCACGATAAATCGATTTCTCGCCGAGCGCCAGATGAAAGCGCCTTCCACCATCGCGTCTTGATCCGATTCTTCCGGGTCTGCGCCGTACAATGCGCTTATGCAACGTTCCTATCGTGCTTTCCGCTGCGCTGCGGCCATGCTTGCCGTGTCTCTGGCTGTTCCCGTCCTCGCCCAGTCGCTGCCCACCTCCTCAGCCGCGGACCGCGCCGAGGCCCGCGACATCTTCAAGCAACTCATCGAAATCAACACCACTGACACCCCAAAAGGCAGCGTCACTGCCGCGAGTGTCGCCATGCAGAAGCGCTTTCTAGATGTGGGCTTTGCACCGGAAGATGTGCAACTGCTGGGCCCAGCGCCACACAAGCAGAATCTCGTCGTGCGCATCCGCGCTGCAGCCACGCCTACCGAAAAGCCCGTCCTCTTTCTTTGCCACATCGACGTGGTTGAGGCTCTCCGCTCCGACTGGACCTCCACTGATCCTTTCGAGTTCGTCGAGAAAGACGGATACTACTACGGCCGCGGTACGCAGGACATGAAGGAGTCCGATGCCGTGCTCGTAGCCACCTTTCTGCGCCTGCATCGCGAGGGCTACAAGCCCAAGCGCGACCTGATCCTCGCACTCACCGCCGACGAAGAGGGCGGCAAGTTCAACGGCGCCAACTGGCTGGTCCGCAACCACCGCGACCTGGTCGACGCTGCCTTTGTCATCAACCCTGACTCCGGTGGTATCGAACTGAACAGCGGCAAGCCCGTCCTGGCGGGCGTCGAGGCCACTGAAAAGGTCTACTCTGATTTTCAGGTCATCGCCACCAACCGTGGCGGCCACAGTTCGCTTCCGCGTCCCGACAACGCTATCTACGAGCTCACCGCAGCGCTCACCAAGCTCGCTGCCTACTCGTTCCCGTTTGAGCTCAACGAGGTCACCCGCGCTGCATTTGAAAGCGCGGCCGTACACCAGCAGGGCCAGCGTGCCGCTGACCTGCGCGCCATTTTGGCCACGCCGCCAGACATGGACGCCGCCGCGCGCCTCAGCGCCGACCCTGAGTTCAACTCCAATTTCCGCACCACCTGCGTGGCCACGCGCCTCAAAGGCGGCCACGCCAACAACGCCCTGCCGCAGACCGCCGAGGCCAATGTAAATTGCCGTATCTTCCCCGGCCACTCGCCTGAGGAGATTCGCCAGCAACTGGTCGCCCTCTTTGCCGACTCCAAGCTCACCGTCAACTATGTTTCCGATGGCGGCGAGGTGTCGCCCACCGCGCCCGAGCGCAAGGCCATCGTCCCTCCAGCGCCCACCAGGGAAGTTTTTGACCCGCTCATCCGCATCACTCAGCAGATCTGGCCGGGAGTGCCCGTCACACCCGTCATGGAAAACGGCGCCACGGACTCCATCTACTTCGCCCAGGCAGGCATTCCCAGTTACGGCTATTCGGCCGTGGCGCTTGAGCGCGACGACGTACGCGCCCACGGCCGCGACGAACGCCTGCCGGTGGACTCCTACTGGAAGGCGCTCGACTTCTTCTACTCCTTTACCAGGGCCCTTGGCGGCAACTAAGCCGAAAACCTGTTAGCCGCAACAAAACAAAGTGCCCATCCTTTCGGCGTTCTTGCCGAAAGGGTGGGAGACCGCCCTGGCGCATTCACCGTTCTGTCGTGTCCCCGCTGCTAAACTCGTAATTGATGATCCTCCCGTTCGTCCGCGAGATATTCGCGGAGCTGGAGCAGTCGACCGCGTTTGATCGCGTACAGAGGCACCTCAGCCTTGGTGCGGGGCGCAGACGCGTCTCCGGGCTCACCTCCACCGCCCGCTCGCTCTATCTTCCTTTGCTCGCTCGTGCCGCCGGCCGCCCCGTTGTCGTCGTCGTGGCGGACAACAAGGCCGCCGAGGCTCTGGAGCCCACACTGCGCGCTGGCTGCGCACTCACCGGCGCCATCGATCCCAACCGCGTCGTCCGCCTGCCCGCGCACGACGTGCTGCCGTTCGAGAACCTTTCCCCACACCCCGACGTGCAGGAACAGCGCGCAGCCGCGCTATGGAAACTTGCTACCGGCGCCGTCTCTATCCTCATCGCGCCTGCCGAGGCCGCCGCGATGCGCCTCTTCGACCGCGACTACTACGCCAGCCTCGCCGTTACCCTGCGCCGAGGCGAAGAGATCGACGTCGAAGTGCTCACCGCGCATCTGGCCAGCGTTGGCTATACACAGATGGACCTGGTGGAAATGCCCGGCCAGTTCACCCGCCGCGGCGGCATTCTCGATGTCTACTCGCCCGAAGCCGACCGTCCCGTACGCATCGAGTTTTTCGGCGACGAGATCGACACCATCCGCAAGTTTGACCCCGAAACGCAGCGCTCGCAGGCCGGCCTCGACGAAACGCAGCTTTCACCACTCACAGAAACGCCCGTCACCGAACGCCTCCTGGCCGCCGTCAATGCGCGTCTAAGCCGCCAGCGCATCGAGGGCGAAGACGAAGACCTGGCTGAGGAGGCCGCCGCAGCCGGCGGTCTCAGCGTCTTTCCCGGCTGGGAGTTCTTCAGTTGCGTAGCTGGTGCAGAGAGCCACCTGCTCAAGCTCATCCCCAAGTGCGTGCTCTTTGTCGAAGAGCCCGCCATGGTGCGCAATCAGATCGACCGCTGGTGGAACAAGGTGGAGCAGCGCCACGAGCGCAGCGGTATCGGCTCGCTCATTCGTCCGGAAGACATCTACCTGCGCCCGGAGATTCAGCAGGCAATGCTCGAGTCGCATCCGGGTCTCGATCTCGATCAGTTGGGCGCTGTTGACGTGCTCGACGCCGACAACACGCTCGGCGAAATCGCCTTCAGCTCGCGTCCCACGCTGCGCTTCCACGGATCGATCCCAGCGCTCACTGAGCAGTTGCGCAACCTCATCGCCGCCGAGCAGCACATCGTGCTCGCCGTGCCAACTCAGGGTGATGTCGAGCGCATGGCCACCGTGATGCGCGAGTACCAGATCCCGTATCGTTTGGGCAGTCGCCCCACGCACCCCGGCGGCGAAACCATGTTCGACGAGGCCAGCTATCTGGCGGGTGACCTGCGCGTGCCTGTCCTCGTGCGCACGCAGATTGCGAGCGGCGTCAGCTTTCCCAACGCCAACCTCATCATCTTCGGAGCGAATGATCTGTCGGACGATGCCGACGTTACCGCGCGTCCAGAGCCCAAGCGCTCAAAGACCGCGGCGTTCGTCTCCGACTTCCGCGATCTGGCTATCGGCGACTACGTTGTCCACGTCGAGCACGGAATCGCGCAGTATCAGGGCCTCAAAGAGATCGTGCAGGATGGCCTTGCCGTCGAGTTCATGATCCTCGAGTTCGCTGAGCAGGCCAAGCTCTATGTACCGCTCACGCGCCTCGACCTGATCCAGAAATACCGCTCCACAGACACCGGGCCCTCGCCCGTGCTCAACAAGCTTGGCTCGCAGCAGTGGGTCAAGACGAAGGCGCGCGTGCGCAAGGCCATGCAGGACATGGCCGGCGAACTGCTCAAGCTCTACGCCGCGCGCCATACCGCGCAGGGCACCGCCTTCTCGCCCGACAACGAGTTCCAGCACGAGTTTGAAGACTCCTTCGATTACCGCGAGACCGACGACCAACTCACTGCGATCGCTGCCATCAAGCAGGACATGGAAGCCACCACGCCTATGGATCGCCTGCTCTGCGGCGACGTGGGCTACGGCAAAACAGAAGTCGCCATGCGGGCCGCCTTCAAGGCCGTGCAGGATGGCAAGCAGGTCGCTGTGCTTACGCCCACTACGGTCCTCTGCTTCCAGCACTTCGAGACCTTCAAGCGTCGTTTTGCGCAATTCCCGATTCACATCGAAATGCTCTCCCGCTTCCGCACGCTCAAAGAGCAGAAGGAGATTGTAGAACGCGTTGAAGCGGGCAAGGTCGATATCCTCATCGGCACCCATCGCGTTTTGTCCAAGGACATCAAGTTTCAGGACCTCGGCCTGCTCGTCGTCGACGAGGAGCAGCGCTTCGGTGTGCGCCACAAGGAGCGGCTCAAGCAGATGCGCAAGGAGATCGACGTGCTCGCCATGAGCGCCACGCCCATCCCGCGCACCCTGCACATGTCGCTCGTCGGCCTGCGCGACATGAGCGTCATTGAGACGCCGCCCAAGGACCGCATGGCCATCCAGACCGTCGTCGCCAAGTTCGACGAGAAGCTCATCCGTTCGGCCGTCGAGGTCGAGTTGGAGCGCGGTGGCCAGGTCTACTACGTGCACAACCGCGTCGAATCCATCTACGAGATCGCCGCGCGCATTCAGGAACTTGTACCCGCCGCACGCGTCACCGTGGGCCACGGCCAGATGAGTGAGGGCGAGCTCGAAAGAGTCATGCTCGCATTCATGCGCCACGAGTACGACGTGCTCGTAGCCACCACCATCATAGAAAACGGCCTCGATATTCCGCTGGCCAACACCATCCTCATCAATCGCGCCGATCGACACGGACTCAGCGAGTTATACCAGTTGCGCGGCCGCGTGGGCC
>DCFV01000117.1:0-4198 GCA_002314435.1 Acidobacteriaceae bacterium UBA1795
CGCTCACGCTCAACGATGAGGCGCACGGCGACGGTCTGCACGCGGCCAGCGGAGAGACCACGACGCACTTTGTCCCAGAGGAGCGGCGAAATCTGGTAGCCCACCAGGCGGTCGAGCACGCGGCGCGTCTGCTGCGCGTTCACCAGGTTCTGATCCACGTCACGTGCGTGGGCAAAAGCCTCCTGCACGGCCTTCTTGGTGATCTCATTAAAGGTGACGCGGCGAATCTTCTTCTTCTCTTTGGCCGAGGTGCCGAGCTGCAGCGCGAGATGGTAGGCGATGGCTTCGCCTTCGCGGTCAGGGTCAGGCGCGAGGTAGATTTCGTCGGCCTTCTCGGCCGCGCGCTTCAACTGTTCGACCACCTTCTCTTTGCCGGGCGACACGATCAGTTCCGGCACAAATGTCCGCTTCTTCAGTTCAACGCCAATATCGTTTTTGGGCAGGTCCATGATGTGTCCGACTGAAGCGCGGACCTCGAACCCTTTGCCCAGATACTTTTCGATCGTCTTTGCCTTCGCAGGAGATTCGACGATCACCAGTGATTTGCTCATTGCCATCCTTATTACTGCTTTCCTGCTCACGTTCGGCCTGTTGGACTCTCAGAAGGCCAATCCGTTTTTTCCGTTCGCGATTGAGCCCTGCCCGGTTCGCGAAACCGGCCGGCATTTCTGAAGCCGATGAAAAGGGCCTGCAAAATTTGCAAGCTAACACGGAATACGACCCGGTTTCCACTCGCGGCGGCAGAATTTTGTTCGGGCGCGTTCCGGAATCCGAATTCTGCACGGACGGCAAAGTTGCGCCGAGCCGCACAGAATCAACTGTTTCCGCCCTGATGCGGAACGCGAAAGGTGTGTCACATGGTACGCACGAAATTCTTTCCCGGCAATTGCCGAATGCGGCCGGCCATCTCTAGTTCGAGCAGCGCGGTGAATACCTCAGAGGAGGTGAGCTGCGTTTCGAGCATTTCGATCAGTTCGTCGATCTGCACGGACTCGTCGGAACGCAGCACTTCGAGCACCATAACCTCCTGGGGCCGCAACACCGGGTCCGGCAGAAGAGATGCGGGGGCCTCTGGTTTGGATGCAACGCCGGCCTCGGCTTCGAGCTCCAAACGTACCGGAGACGGCAGGTTTTCCCACACGTCCTCCCAGGTAGCGGTGAGCGTGGCGCCCTGTTTAATCAGCGTGTTGGGCGTCCAGGAGCCCTTGTTAGTTACATTGCCGGGAACGGCGTAGAGGTCGCGGTTCTGCTCCTCTGCGCAGCGCGCGGTCACGCGTGTGCCGGAGTTCTCGCTGGCCTCCACCACAAGCACGGCGATGGAGAGGCCGCTGAGGATGCGGTTGCGGCGCGGAAAGTTTTGCGGCGCGGGAAAGGTGCCCAGCGGCACTTCGCTCACGATCGTTCCGCCCGTCGCCAGGATTTCCTCGGCCAGTTTTTTGTTCTCCTTGGGATAGATGACGTCAATGCCCGTTCCCCAAACGGCGACTGTTGGCATGCGCGCTGCGAGCGCTCCCTTGTGCGCGCAAGTGTCGACGCCGCGGGCCATGCCGCTCACGATGAGAAGCCGGCGTACTGCGAGATCGCGGGCCAGCATCTCAGCCATGCCGCTTCCATAGGGCGAAGGGTGGCGCGTGCCGACAACAGCAATCGACGGACGCGCGAGCAATTCGACTGCTCCACGCACCCACAACACCGGAGGCGGATCGTAGATTTGGCGCAGGCGTTCGGGGTATTCAGGATCGCTGAAGGTGACCAGCACGGCTCCCTGCTCGGCCACGCGCGAAACCTCATCCTCTGCCGCCTGACGGGCCTTGCCGTCGAAGATGAACTGGGCTGCCGCTGCAGGCAGCCGGAGAGCCTCCAGCTCAGTGAGCGATAGACGAAAGATCTGCTCGGGCGATTCGACCGCTTTCATTGCTTCCAGCGTGCGGCGGGGACCCAGGCCGGGCGCCAGCGCCAGCGCCAGCCACGCAAGCCGGTCGTCACTCATGCGCGCCGCTGCGGGCGCTGCGGATTGTTGAGATGTAGATGTCATTGCTTCAGTGTGGCGCGTGCAATTACTCGCTGATTTTCCTGGAATGTAACCCTGCTAGCTTTCTTTAGGATTTGCGGTCACAGTATCGTGACCTCCGGCGGAAGTCAAGGGAACGGCTCACACCACTGCACTGCGCGGCCGCATCCAAAGGTGCCGGTTGGTAATCTACTAGTGAGTGAATTCCCCCCCGCAATCCCGTCTTCGTATAGCAGCCATCAACTTTCTGAATCCCGCTCCGCTGATGTGGGACTTTGACCACGCGCCGTTGGCTGCGGAGCTTGCCAGGCGCTACGAGTTGAAGTGGATGCTGCCCGCACAGTGTGCCGACGAACTGGCCACGGGCGCGGCGGACATTGGCCTGGTGCCGATTGCCGCGCTGGCCGCCAATCCGCGGCTGCACATCCTGCCCGGCTGCACCATCGCATCCAAGGGACGCGTGCGCTCGCTGTTGCTGGTGCGCCGCGCCAGCCAGCCGCTCGCACGTCTGCGCAGCGTAGCGGCAGACACGGCCAGTCGCACCACCGTCACCTACGCGCGCATCCTCTTTCACAAGTGGGGGAACGCGGATGTGCCGTTTGTGCCCATGGGCGCCGATCTGAACGCAATGCTTGAGCGCGCCGACGCTGCCATCGTTATCGGCGACCCCGCGCTAATGGCTCTGGAAGAACGCGCCAATCGCTTTGAGCGCAGCGGCGAAGAGCTGGTCTATCACGACCTGGCCGAGGAATGGCGCAGGCTCACTGGCCTACCCTTTGTCTCCGCAATCTGGGGTGCTGCATGCAGCACCAGTTTGGATGAGGGCATCGGTAAGGACTTTATTCTCTCGCGCGATCACGGCATGGCCAACATTGACGCGCTGGTGGCGGAGTGGTCGGCCAAGCTGCCGCTCCCGGCGGCAACCATCCGCTCGTACCTCACTGAGAACATCCACTACGTGCTGGATGAGGAGTGCGTCGAAGGCATGCGCGGCTTTTTCCGCATGGCTGCCGAGGTGGGTGTGCTGCCCAAATACGAGCCAGTGTTCGAAGCGTCGACAGCCTGACAGAACTGCGGCACGCGCAGCCAACAGAAAGGCCGATCCAAAGTGCGGATCGGCCTTCTACTTTTGCGCGGATCTGCGCTTAGATTTCCCAGCGAAGCAACGCAGCACCTACGGTAAAGCCCGCACCGACCGCAGCTAGCAGAACAAGATCGCCCTTCTTCAGCTTGCCCTCTTCGATGGCCGTTTCCATGGCCAGCGGAATGGTGCCGGCGGAGGTGTTGCCGTACTTGTCGATATTGATGATCACGCGGTCATCGGGCATGCCCAGGCGCTCAGAAGTGGCCGTAATGATGCGCTTGTTGGCCTGGTGCGGAATGAAGCAGCCGAGGTCCGCGCCGGTGACGCCGTTGCGCTCCAGCACCTTCGAAGTGGCCTCGGCCATCTTGCGCACGGCAAACTTATACACCGCCTGCCCGTCCTGGTAGATGTAGTGCATCTTCTTGTCTACTGTCTCGTGGGTGGACGGATTGAGGCTGCCGCCGCCCTTCAGATTCAGCGCCACGCCGCCCGAGCCGTCGACCTCGTTGATGTAGTCGATGAAGCCGATCTCGCCTTCTTCCGCCGGCTCGATGAGCACTGCGCCGCCACCGTCGCCGAACAGCACGCAGGTGGTGCGGTCGGTGTAGTCGGTCATGCGGGTGTTGGCATCGGCGCCGCACACCAGCACCTTCTTGTGCGCGCCGCTCTCCACCAGCTTGACGCCTGCCTGGAGTGCGAAGACAAACCCCGAGCAACCGGCCGAAACGTCAAAGCCCCAGGCACCTTTGGCGCCGAGCTTGTCCTGCACAAGGCAGGCTGTGGAGGGGAACATCATGTCCGGCGTGACGGTGCCCACGATAATAACTTCGAGTTCGCTGGGCTCAATTCCGCGCTGCGCTAGAACCTTCTTCGCCGCCTCCACGCACATGTCGCTCACGCCCAGCCCCTTGGCCAGCACGTGGCGCTCGCGGATACCGGTGCGCGTCAGGATCCACTCGTCGTTGGTGTCGACGATTTTCTCAAGATCTTGATTGGTAAGGACCTGGGGAGGAACGTAGGTGCCGAGTGCCGTAATCTTGGCGCGGGTGCCCACGACGGGGCGCACGGTGAGGCTCAATGGACTTCTCCTTGCGGCGCAAGGG
>DCFV01000117.1:4527-21412 GCA_002314435.1 Acidobacteriaceae bacterium UBA1795
CCAAAAAAGTACCGGGTAGCCTACTGCGCCCGTACTAGCCCGTTACCGTTGCTTCCTTCCGGACCTGGCGGGATTGGCGGGATTACGTCGCGTAGGACCCGGCACTGACTGATTCTACCATCCCGGATGGGCCTTCGGGGAGCCTCGGGAGCACCTGCTTCGCAGCCGGAAAACCACTTCCCCGGTACAATACATAGGTGAGCAAATCATCCCCACCCACGGCACCCACCGTGGGCTTTGTTTCGTTAGGCTGCCCCAAGAACCTCGTCGACTCCGAAGTGATGATGGGGTTGCTGGATCGCGCCGGTGCACGGCTGACCGCCCGGCCGGAAGAGGCCGAAATTCTGGTCGTGAATACGTGCAGTTTTATCGACACGGCCAAGCAGGAATCCGTTGACACGATTCTGGAAATGGCGCGGCACAAGACTGAAGGCCGCGCGAAGAAACTGATCGTGGCCGGGTGCTTGGTGGAGCGCTATCGCGACGAGATCCGCAAGAACATTCCGGAAGTGGATGCCGTGGTCGGCACCGGCGAACTTGAGTCGATTCTGGAGGCTGCGGGGATCGCTGCACCTGCGCCTGCTGCGCCTTCGCCGTTCAACATTCTTGCTGGCAGCCCCATCCTGACCGGCAGCGCCGAGGTCCGCTCTGGGCGCGAGGCCGAAGCCGGCACGCACAAGCACGAACATGCGCACGACGACATCACACAGAGTTTCAGGCCCGAAGGGAATCTGCGCGAAAAGCAGGGGCGCTTCCGCCGCGACGACTGGGACGGCGCGGCGCACATGCTGCCCACGTATCTCTACGACGAGTCGACACCGCGGCTGCTCTCAACGGGGCGCACCTCGGCCTACATCAAGATTGCCGAGGGCTGCGACCACCCATGCAGCTTCTGCGTGATTCCGAACCTGCGCGGCAAGTTCCGCTCGCGGCGGTTTGAGAGCGTGGTGGCCGAGGCACAGCAACTTGTCGCACGGGGCGTCTGCGAGATCACGCTCATCGGGCAGGACACGACCTGCTACGGCGAGGACCTGGGCCTGAAGGATGGGCTTGCCACGCTGCTGGACGCATTGGCAGGCATTGAGGGCCTGCGCTGGCTGCGCTTTCTCTACGCGTACCCGAATCGCATCACGGGCAAGTTGCTCGAGACCATCGCAAAGCACGACAACATCTGCAAGTATCTCGACGTACCGTTGCAGCACGCTTCGCCCGACGTGCTCAAGCGCATGAAGCGCGGCGCGGGTGCGGACATCTTCCTCAAGACGCTCGACAAGGTGCGCGCGGCGGTGCCGGGCATTGCGCTGCGCACGTCGTTCATCGTGGGCTTTCCGGGAGAGTCACCGGAGAGTTTCGCGGAGCTGGAAGAGTTCGTCAAGGCGGCAAAGTTCGATTGGCTCGGCGTCTTCAACTACTCCGACGAAGAAGGCTCGGGCGCGTTTGCGCTGGACGCTAAGGTGCCGAAGCGCACGATCGAATCGCGCAAACGCAAGCTGATGAAACTGCAGCAAGGCATCAGCAGGCGCGCCAAGGAGCAGTGGGTAGGCCGCGAGGTGGTGCTGCTGGCCGAGGGCGAAAGCGAAGAAACCGAACTGCTATGGGAAGGCCGCACGCAGTTCCACGCACCCGAGATCGACGGCAAGGTCTACATCAACGACTTTGGCGATCTGGAGACGCTCGAGGCCGGCCGCTTCTATCGCGCGGAGATCACCGAGGCGCACGACTACGACGTGGTGGCACGTGTAGTGGCCGGTCCGCTCTAAACTACAAACAGGGATTCACTCGATGGCCACGAAAAAGAAAGCCGCAAACGTGCTGCGCTGCCCTTCCTGCGGGATGCTGGTGCGCCCCAAGAAGGACGAGGATTTTCCATTCTGCAGCGACCGCTGCCGAAAGATCGACCTGGGCAAGTGGGCGATGGGCGTGTATAAGATCAGTTCGCCGGTGGTGGACCCGGACGTTCTGGAAGACCTGGGCGGACTGACCGGCGGGCAAAGCAAGGACGCGGACGATGAGTGAGACGGCGACGGCAACCCCAGCGAGCGCGCACAAAACGCTGTGGGCGTGGGCGGTGGCGACCTTCTTTGGCGCAGGGCTGGGCAAGCCTGGGCCGGGCACGTGGGGATCAGTGGGCGCACTTCTGGTGTGGGCGCTCTATGGCTCCCTGGCGCATTCCTCGGCGCACGCGATGCTTATCGCGCTCATCGCAGGCATCGTGCTCTCCATTCTTGCAGGCGTGCCTGCTGCGACGATCGCTGCGCGGGAGAGCGGCCGGCACGATCCGGGCTTTGTGGTCATCGACGAGGTGGCCGGCCAATGGATCGCGCTGCTTTGGAGCCCCTTCGACTGGAAACATGGACTGGTGGCGCTGGTGCTGTTTCGGCTCTTCGACATCACCAAGCCCTTTCCGGCGCGGCAGCTCGAACGGCTGCCTGAAGGCTGGGGCATTGTCTTCGACGACGTGGCCGCCGGGCTGTATGCTTTGGGTGTAAGTTTGTTGCTGCAGCATTTCGTTCCCCTGCTGCATCCGTAAAGGCGAGAGATGCCAAGCGCCCATCCCCAATCCGCAACTGAGGAAGTCTTCCACGCCCCGCGCATCGACGATGTGCGTCCGGCGGCTGCGCTGCCGCTGGGCGAAGTGGAGATTGACGGCGCGCGCCTGGGACCGCAGGGCGCAGTGGCGCCGGCAGTGCTGGTGGGTACGCACGCGGCGCAGGTGGTGATGAGCCGGCCGGGACGCATCGCGTTTCGCGTGCCGGAGGAAGCCTCATCCGCATTGATTGAAGTGCGCTCGCCCGCGGGCGTGAGCAACGGCGTGCCGCTGCACGTGGCACGCGCATTGACCAGCGGCCTGCACCCGGTGACCAATCCAGCAGTCAGCCGCTCGGGCATGATCTACGCGACGGTCTCTGGCGCACGCGGCAAGCAGACGCCGGTGTCGGTGGTGCGCGTAAGCCCGGACGGCCGCGCAACGCCTTTCGTGACCGGGATTCTGAATGCGACGGGACTGGCCTTCAGCCCGGAGGGCGATCTGTTTGTGACCTCGCGCGCGCTGGGGACGGTGTATCGCGTGGACGGAACGGGCGAAAGTACGCAGTATGCCGAAGGCATGGGCGTGGCCACGGGCGCGGTGTTCGACGCCGCGGGCAACCTGTTTGTGGGCGACCGCAGCGGAACCATCTTCAAGATCGATCCCGAGCGGCGCATCTTTGTGTATGCCACGCTGGAGCCGAGTATTGCGGGCTATCACCTAGCTATGGACTCGGAAGGAACGCTGTTCGTGACGGGACCGACGCTGAGTTCGAACGATGCCATCTGGGCCATCGATACGCACGGGCAGTCACGCGTATGGTTTCGTGGACTGGGACGGCCGCAGGGTCTGGCACTGGCCGAGAACGGCGACGTCTACCTGGCTGCTTGCCTGCGCGGACGGCATGGTCTGGTGCGCGTGACGCCGCAGGGCGAAGCCACCCTGGTGGTGAGCGGCGACAACATGGTGGGCGTAGCATTCTCGCCGCTGGGGACCACGGTTTTGGCCACCAACGACGCGGTTTATGATGTAGATCTGGGCGTGGAAGGGATGCGCCTCAGTTAGCACTGCGCCGCCGGCCGCATCCATCCCCAGGAGCGACACTCAAACACATGAAAGCTGAAATCATCGCTGTCGGCTCCGAGATGCTGACGCCTCACCGGCAGGACACCAATTCCCTTTACCTGACAGACAAGCTGAACGCGCTGGGCGTCACCGTTGCCTTCAAGACGATCGTAGGCGACCGGCGCAAGGATATTGTTGGCGCCATCCGCACTGCGCTGGGCCGCGCGGACATCCTGGTGATGATGGGCGGGCTGGGCCCAACCGAGGACGATCTGACGCGCGAGGCAGTGGCCGAAGCGCTCGGCCTGGGCTTGCGCCGCGAGCCCGCACAGGTGGCCGCGCTGCACGCACGCGCCGCCACGTGGCGCATCACCATGCCGGAAAACAACCTGAAACAAGCCGACGTGATCGAAAGCGCAACGGTGTTGCCCAACGCCAACGGCAGCGCGCCGGGCCAGTGGCTCGACACCGCGTTTGAGGGCTATCGCAAGCTGGTGATGCTGGTGCCGGGACCGCCGCATGAGTGCCGCGCGCTGTTCGACACCGAGTGCGTGCCAAGACTGAAGGAAGTGCTGCCACCGCGCTTCATCGCCGTGCGAACGCTGAAGGCCGCGATGATTCCCGAGTCGCAGGCCGATAAGCTTCTGGCTCCGATCTACACCGAATACAAGGACGTGGAGACCACGATCCTGGCCCATACCGGCGACATCCAACTCACGCTGCTATGCGCCAAGGCCACGCAAGAGGCGGCGGATGCGCGCGTGGAAGAGCTGGCAGGCAAGCTGGAGGAGGCGCTTGACGACTGGCTCTACTCGTCGGACGGCGAGTCGCTGGAGCAGATCGTGCTCTACTACCTTGGTCTGCGGCAAGCCACGCTGGCCACAGCGGAGAGCTGCACAGGCGGGTTGGTGGCTGAGCGCATTACACGCGTGCCGGGCAGCTCGCGTTCGTTCCTGGGCGGCGCCGTTGTCTACTCCGATCCGCTGAAAACGGCGTTTGCCGGCGTGCCTCCGGAGATGATCGCGAAGCACGGAGCCGTATCCGCCGAGGTGGCCGCGGCTCTGGCCGATGGCATCCGCAAGCGCACGGGCGCCACGCTGGGGCTGGGCGTGACAGGCATCGCCGGACCGACCGGCGGCACGGAGGAAAAACCTGTAGGCCTGGTCTACTTTGCCGTCGCAGACGGACAGACCACCGACTCGTACGACCGCACGTTCCGCGGCGATCGCGAGCGAGTGCGGCAATGGGCTTCGCAGCAGGCGCTGGATCTGATCCGCAAGAAGCTCATGTAGACGCTCGTGCGCGCCTGCACACGGGAGGCAGCACATTGACTGCTCGCAGCGTGCTCTGCAAAACTTTCGGCCATGCGATACAACGGCAGGGTTGAGTATGCGGACGCACGCAAGATGCGCACCCGCAACAAGCGCTATTACCGTTTTCTTCATTGGCCAATCTGGATCTGGGTCTTCTTTTTGACGCCGGGTCCGCTCACGTTTTCGCTCTTCGCGCATGGGTTCAGCCGGGCCAACTCCGCGTGGCTTGCGCTGGTGCTGGTGGGCACCGGCATCGCCGCGCTCTACGGCCAGGCGCCAGGCTGCGAACCGGCACCGTACATTCTGCGTTTCGATGAAGACCGGCTCAACCCGCTCTACCGCAAGGTTTGCTACACCTTCGCGTGGAACGCAGCGCTGAACTTTGCCCTGCTCAATCTTACCGGCCTGGTGATCGCAAGCGTGACCGGCGTGTGGACGATGAAGCAGCTCTATCAGTACGCGTACTTCCCGCTGTGTGCGCTGATTCTGCTGCTGGGAGCACTGGGCAAACTGCCCCGCGTCGGCCCTTCCACCAAGAACGAAGGCATTGAGCGGCGCTACTTTTACGGCACCGTCTGGTCCGTCACCATCGCTCAGACGATTCTGCTCGTACTGTGGAAGACACTGCCGCTGACGCGCACTGGAAGCCTGATCAAGCTGGCGATTTACGCGGGCACACTGCTGCTGATGGGCACAGCCGCGTTCAACGGCGCGCTGCCGCGCACGCGGCCAATTCTGCCCGGCGAAGTGATGGTGGACTGAACGCAAAGCACACCGCACCGGAGCGAGGCGAAGAATTGGACTATTCGCCAGCTGATTCGACACTGAACTGCGCGCGGCAGCCGGCCGCAGCTACTTTTTCGTGGAGACGGGCTTGTACCCGGAGGCGGCTGCTTTCTTCATTGCAACCACGCCCTCGTCGGGCACCATCAACTGGGTGGTCTTGACGCTGCGGCAGGCGCCGCCCGCACCGATGGCCATGGCGAAAGCCGCGGCGCCCGTGCTGTCCGGCATTTCGAATATGCCAACCACGTCCTGGTCGCCGAATGACAGCCATAGGCCTTTCAGCTTGCCACCGATTTTCTCAATGGCTTTGCGGATGGGTTCGGTGCGGTTCTGCGGCTTCTTGACCAGCGCAGCCAACGCTTCAACGCTATACGACACCTGCACAAGATAAGTTGGCATGGGATTTCGCCTTTCAGGGAAGTTGAAAATCCGGGGACCGTGTGAGGACAGGAGATATACACCCGGATCATTGCCCGTGACACGAGGATTCTGCGCGCGGCGCGGCGGACGCTGCGGAGGGCGCATCGCACACGCAGCCCACCCTCACCTGCTACACTCACTTTCGTTATGCCCCTTGGAAGTGTTCTGGTCGCGGTGGCCGCATATCTGCTTGGGTCGATTCCCAGCGGCTTTCTGCTGATGCGGATTTTTCGCAAGCAGGATATCCGCACGATCGGCAGCGGTAACATCGGCGCCACCAACGTATTGCGTTCAGGCGCGCGCGGTTTGGGCGCAGCCACGTTCTTTCTCGACATGCTGAAGGGTTGCGCTGCTGTCTGGCTGGGCGCGGCCGTGGCGCCGTACCTGATGGCGGGCGCGCCGGTGCGCAATGTGGAAGCGCTGGCGGCGCTGTGCGCCGTGCTGGGCCACATGTTCCCTGTCTGGCTCGGTTTCAAGGGCGGCAAGGGCGTGGCTACGGGCTTTGGCGTGTTTCTCGTCGCTGCGCCGCTGGCAGCTCTGGCAGCCATCAGCGTGTTTTTCGTGGTGCTGGCGCTCCGCCGCTACGTTTCGCTGGCGTCGATCCTGGGCGCGGCGAGCTTTCCGTTCTTCGCGTGGCTGCTGGTGAAGGGCGATAAGCCTGCGTTCTTCCTCTTCGTGCAGGCAGCAGTGGCGCTGATGGTGATCGTCAAGCACAACCAGAACATCGGCCGTCTGCTGCATGGAACAGAAAGCCGGTTTGGCTCAAGCAAGCGCACAAAGGAGACGGCATGAGCCGCATCGTTGTACTGGGTTCGGGTGCCTGGGGAACGGCGATTGCGCTGGCGCTGGTGCGCCGCGGCGATCACCAGGTCACCCTGTGGTCGCACAGCGCTGAGGAAGCGGCGAAGATTGACGCTGCGCGCGACAATGTTCTGTTTCTGCCCGGCTTTCCGCTTCCGGCGGAGTTGGTGGTAACGGCAGAGACGGCTGCGGTGTCGGAGGCCGAGATTGTGGTCTCGGTGATTCCGTCGGAATTTTTGCGGCCTACCCTGAAGCGTCTTGTGCCCCGCCTGCATGCTGGCCAGATTATCGTGAGCGCCACCAAAGGCGTGGAGAACGAAACCTTTCTGCGCATGACGGAAGTGATTGCCGAGACGATCAAGCCGAGCGGGCTCGAACTGCCAATCGGCGCGTTCAGCGGACCAAGCTTTGCCGTGGAAGTGGCGCAGGGCCAGCCGACAGCGGTCACCGTTGCCTTCAGCGATCCTGAGGTTGCCGCGCGCGTGCAGCAGGATTTTTCGTCAGAGTCGCTGCGGCTTTACACCTCGACGGATGTGATCGGCGTGGAACTGGGCGGCGCGCTCAAGAACGTGATCGCCATTGCGGCGGGCATTGCGGCGGGCGTGGGCCTGGGCCACAACTCGGCGGCGGGGCTGATCACGCGGGGCATTGCGGAGATTACGCGGCTGGCGGTGGCTTGCGGCGGGCGGCGCGAGACGCTGGCCGGCCTGTCGGGCGTGGGCGACCTGGTGCTGACCTGCACGGGTTCGCTCTCAAGGAACCGCACGGTGGGCGAGGCGCTGGGCCATGGCCGCAAGCTGCCGGAAATTTTGGAGAGCCTGGGCGGCAAGGTGGCCGAGGGCGTGCGGACTACGCGGGCGGCGCTGGGGCTCGCGCGCAAGCATGGCATCGAGATGCCCATCACCGAGCAAATGGAACAAATCCTCGACGAGGGCAAGGACCCGCGCGAGGCCATCAAGGAACTGATGCTGCGACCGGGCAAGGACGAACACTAGGGACTGGCCGCCGGACTGGCCGTCCAAGCGGGCGCGCTGCGCGCCGAAAGCCCCAAAAGACGAAATTGAGGCTCTCCACCCCGGGGGGGAGGGGGGGGTAGTTTGCCCCTTCCGCGGTTCCGCTTCTTCCGACGCCTGATTCGAGTGTGCGCTTTCTCGGGAATTTAACTGCAAAGACTTACAAAAAACCTTGCGGGGCGAGGTTCGTGCTTTCCCACCCTTCGCCAGAAAAGAGGCGAAGAATGGGGCACCCTCATGCTTGGTCAATTGGAGGACGGGCCACCCGCCTGCGTTTTCTTTCTCCAGGAATTATCAGACTGGTCTGAGTCTCCGGGGCTATACTTGCGGCCTTCGATGCCTTGCTGAAATTTCCCCCTCGAAGACAACCTGAACAATCTGAACTGGAGGACGATTGCCATGAAATTCATGACGAGCTGGACGTTTCCGACTGGAAACATCCCCGAGGCCGCCGAACGATTCCTGGCTGGAGTGGCTACGCCTGAGGCGGGCGTGACGCTGCTGGGCCGCTGGCACAACGTGGACTGCAGCGGCGGCTATGCGCTGTATGAGACCAACGATCCAGTGGCCCTGTACAAAGGCGCCGGAAAGTGGGCCGACCTGCTGGAACTGACCACCATCGCCGTGATTGAAGACGCCGATGCCGGGCCGGTGCTAGCGAGCCTCTTCAAGTCGTAGGAAACAGACAACAGAAAGTATGAGCGGAGCCGCTTCTCATCCTCCGGCGATGGCGCCGATGATGAGAAGCGGCTCTTTGCCTTCAGCGACGGCGGCGGGGAGCGGCTTGTCGGGCGGGTCGAGGGAGAGGTCTTCTTCGCAGGCGAAGAAGCGCAGGAAGGGGCGGCGCTGGAGAGTGTCGTGATCGCGGATGGTGCCGCGCAGCATGGGGTAGCGGGCCTCGATCGCGTCGAGCACGGCGCGCACGGTGACCGGGGCGTCGACCGCAAGCTCGACGTCACCGTCGACGCGGGCCAGGGTGCGGAGATGGTAGGGGAGCTGGATATGGATGGTGGGCATGGTGTTCGTTTCTGACGTTCTTGCTTTCCCACCCTAGCGACAAAAACAGGAACGTCGCGAGGGTTGGTTGGTGGGACGTTAAAACCCACCGCAGGGTGATGCAGCGTGAATCTACCAGAGCTTTGGTCCTCAACCTCTCTCTGGAAAGACAAGCGGTGCTCACGCACTGCACAGCATTTTTGTGCCTTGACAAACCCTTCGTCCTTATCGAGGGGCACCCATTTTCTTGCTGATTGACACGGCGTAGACGATCTAACCAGGCGGGAGAATGCAGGCCCTTCGCTCCGCTCAGGATGACATCGGCTGCGAAGCGTTTTTGCTTTCCCAGGTCTGAAAATCCAGACCTGGGGCACCCATTTTCTTGCTGATTGATACAGCGTGGACGATCGATCAGGCCAGCGTTTGCACCTCGACGGAGAGGACGGCGGGCAGGTCGTAGACGATGGGCTTCCAGGAGTCGCCGCCGTTGGGCGAACAGTAGACCTGGCCGCCGGTGGTGCCGAAGTAGATGCCGCAGTCGTCGAGCCGGTCGACGGCCATGGCGTCGCGCAGCACGTTCACATAACAGTTTTCCTGCGGCAGGCCTTTGGTCAGCGCCTCCCACTGGTTGCCGCCGGTGCGGCTGCGGAAGACCTGTAGCTTGCCGTCGACCGGAAAGTGCTCGGAGTCGCTCTTGATGGGAACGACGTAGAGGGTTTCCGGCTCGTGGGCGTGGACGTCGATGACAAAGCCGAAGTCAGTGGGCAGGTTGCCGCTGACCTCGGTCCAGTTGTCGCCGGCGTCATCGGAACGCATTACGTCCCAGTGCTTCTGCATGAAGAGCACGTGGGGGCGCGCGGGGTGAAGGGCGATGTGGTGAACGCAGTGACCGATCTCGGCCGCGGGGTTGGGCATGAAGTTGGAGACCAGCCCTTTATTGATGGGTTTCCAGGACTGCCCGCCGTCGTCGGTGCGGAAGGCTCCTGCAGCTGAGATGGCGATGTAGATGCGGTCGGGGTTCGTGGGGTCGAGCAGGATGGTGTGGAGGCACATGCCGCCGGCGCCGGGCTGCCAGTTGGGGCCGGTGCCGTGGCCGCGCAGGCTGGAGAGTTCGCACCAGCTTTCGCCACCGTCGGTGGAGCGGAAGAGGGCTGCGTCTTCGACGCCCGCGTAGACGGTGGCTGCGTCGGTGAGCGAGGGCTCGAGATGCCAGACGCGCTTGAACTCCCACGGATGCTGCGTGCCGTCGTACCACTGATGGGTGGTGAGCGGCTTGCCGGTCTCGGGCGATGCGTCGTAGGCGAATTTGTTGCTGGCGGCCTTGGGCGGGAAGGTGGGCTTTTCGTCGGGTGCGGCGCCGGGCTGGAACCAGGTTTGGCCGCCGTCGGTGGAGGACTGCAGTATTTGTCCGAACCAGCTGCTGCTCTGCGAGGCATAGAGATGGTCGGGGTCCACGGGCGAGCCTTTCACGTGGTATATCTCCCAACCGGCGAAGTGGGGGCCGGAGACCTGCCAGCGTTCGCGCTTGCCGTCTGCGGTGAGGATAAAGGCGCCCTTGCGCGTGCCGACCAGAACACGGACCTTGCTCATGTGCGGGGTGACCTCCGAATTGGCGCGCTGCCCGGAGGGGACCGGGCAGGCTCGTGAACGATTCTTTTCCAGCTCGGCTGCACAGTGCAAGGTATTTTTTGGCGGCGGGCGGTGCTGCGGGCGCGGGGCGCGGTTGCTTTAGACTCAAAGCTGAGATTGGACAGCATGATTTCGTTCTTCGGCAAAAAAGACGACGAGAAAGAACCGGCGGCAAAGCCCGAGGAGAAACAGGGCTTTTTCAACCGGATGCGGCAGGCAGTGACACGGACGCGCGAGACCTTCTCGACGCGGATCAACGACCTGGTGGCGATGACGCGCGAGGTGGACGAGGCTGCGCTGGAGGACCTGGAAGCTGCTCTGCTGACCAGCGATATCGGCGTACAGACGACCACTGAGATTCTGGATGCATTGCGCGAGCGTGCCAAAAAGCAGGCGATAGACGGCGGCCAAGAGTTAAAGCAGTTATTAAAGGATCAGCTGCAAGCCATTCTGCGAGCTCCTGATCGGTCTCCGGTTGTTCCAGACGCACCGCCGCGGGTGACGTTCCTCGTTGGTGTAAATGGAACGGGCAAAACCACCACGAGCGGCAAGCTGGCGGCGTGGCTGCGCGGGCAGAATCGGACGGTTCTGCTGTGTGCTGCGGATACGTTTCGGGCGGCGGCGATTGAGCAGCTGGAGGTGTGGGCGGCGCGGTCGGGTGTGGAGATGATCAAGACGCGGCAGGGCGGCGACCCGGCGGCGGTGCTCTACGACGCGATGAGCGCGGCCAAGGCACGAGGCATCGACGAGGTTCTGGTGGATACCGCAGGGCGGCTGCACACCAAGAGCGGCCTGATGGACGAGTTGGACAAGATGCGGCGAACGGCGGCCAAGCTGGTGCCGGGCGCTCCGCACGAGGTGCTGCTGGTGCTGGACGCGACCACGGGCCAGAACGGGCTGCAGCAGGCGAGGCAGTTTACGCAGTCGGCGGGCGTGACGGGCATCGTGCTCACCAAGCTGGACGGCACGGCCAAGGGCGGCATTGCCGTGGCCATTGCGCGGGAGATGAACCTGCCGGTGCGGTTTGTGGGTGTGGGTGAGCAGATGGGCGACCTGCTGGAGTTTGATCCAGAGGTATTTGTGGACGCGCTGCTGGGGTAGGCAGCGTAGCTGGCGAGGCGGCGATGGAAGCTCAGGAGCTGGATCGGTATTGGATGCGGCGGGCGCTGGAGCTGGCGCGGCGCGGCATTGGCGTGACGTCTCCGAACCCGGCCGTGGGCTGCGTGATTCTGGATCGCGCGGGCCAGGTGGTGGGAGAGGGCTGGCACGAGTACGACCTGAAGGACCACGCCGAGGTGGCCGCGCTGAAGGTGGCGCAGCAGCACGCTGGCAAGCGCCTGAAGGGCGGCACGGCTTACGTGACCCTGGAGCCCTGCAACCACAGCGGGCGCACCGGGCCATGCACCGACGCGCTGCTTGCCGCGGGCCCAGGGCGCGTGGTGGCGGCTACCGTGGACCCCAATCCCAACGTGGCCGGCCACGGGCTTGATCGCTTGCGGGCGGCAGGGATTGAGGTCAGCGTGGGCGTATGTGAAGCGGAAGCGCGGCGGTTGAACGAAGGGTTTGCGCGCTGGAGCCAGAGCGGGCGGCCGCTGGTGCTGATGAAGGTGGCGATGACGCTAGACGGGCGGATTGCGCCACCGCCGGGGATGCACGTGGCGCACGAACCCTATTGGATTACGAGCGAGGCGGCACGGGCAGCGGTGCAGCCTCTACGCTGGCAGGCCGACGCGGCCCTGACCGGTGTGGACACGGTACTGGCCGACGACCCCCTGCTGACCGACCGCAGCGGGCTGCGCAGGCGGCGGAAATTACTCCGCGTGGTGCTTGACTCTGCGCTGCGTATGCCGTTGGATTGCAAGATGGTTAAGGGCGTGGATGGGGACCTGTGGATATTTACCATCTCAAAGGACGAGGCACGCGTTGCCGAGCTGCGCCAGAGGGGCGTGCGGGTGGATGTTCTTCCAGCCGAGGCGGGGCGGGTGCCACTGGGCAAGGTGCTGGAGATGCTGGGCGCGGAGGGCGTGCTGACGCTGCTGACCGAGACGGGTACGCGGCTGAACACGGCGCTGCTGGCCGGGGGGCTGGTGGACCGCGTGCACCTGTTCGTCTCGCCGCAGATCATGGGGTCCGATGCCGTGCCGGCATTCCGCGGGATGGCGCATGCGATCCGCATGGCCGAGGTCGAGGTGGAGCGGTACGGGAACGATGTGGGGCTTTGCTCGCTGCTGCGTGATCCGTGGGTGGAAACAGGAACAAAATAAGCTGATTCTGCAGGTTGGAGCGCTCTCTTGAAGAAATACTTCGCCGACTGGGTGTTCTCGACGGGGCTGGCTCTACTTGTGCTGGGTAACGCGCCACTGGTCACAATCATCCTTCTGGCAAGGATCGGCCTTTGGCCTGATCCTGATCCGAATCCCATTGGGCCGGGCCTGCTGTGCTTCCTCACCTTCTGGCCCGGGGTGATCCTGCTGAGCCTGGGAGTAAGGCGCGTGCGCAGGCGGCAGGGTGGTCACCCCTGAGGCCGGTTCCCTGTCCCACTGAGAGTCTGTTTGCAGGAATGATGGAGCAAGAACGCGGAAAGTTCGGTGCCGAGGTGAGGGGCCATGAGAGAATCATCCGCGATTCTTCCCTATCTCCCAAACTGTTTTGAAGGAGCCCCTGATGCCAAATGCAGCAGTTGCGAATCCCTTCACTTTTGAAATCGAGCGCAAGGGAGTAAAGGCACTGGTGTCCTGCCACGGAGCGCTCGTGGCAGGACAGACCAAGGGTCTGTACGACGGACTCGTGCCACTGTTTCCCGACTGCAGGCGACTTGTGCTGGACCTGACGGATGTCAGGTATGTCGACAGCATGGGTTTGGGCACCCTGGTGCGCCTTTACGTTTCGGCCAAAGGCGCTGGGTGTCGGTTGGAACTGATCAACCTTGGAAAGCAGATTCGCGAGATTCTGGGAATCACCCACCTGCTCTCAGTGCTCACGACCATGGGCGAGCAGGGCATCACGATGAGGTTCTGAAGACGCGCCAGCCGGCAAGGCAACTTGAACCGTGGCTTAAACTAGAGCTATGTTTACCGGAATCATTGAGCAGACAGGAACGCTGGTCAGCCTGAAGGATACGGGCGGGGTGCGGCGGTTGACGGTGGAGGCACCGGGGGTGGCGGCACGGCTGCGTGAGGGCGACTCGTTGGGCGTTTCTGGCGTCTGCCTGACGGCGCTGGACGTGGACCCGACCTACTTCCATGCCGATCTGGCTCAGGAGACGCTGGACAGGACTTCGCTGGGCGCGCTGAAGCCGGGCGCGAAGGTGAACCTGGAGCTGCCCACGGCGGCGGGCAGTCCGCTGGGCGGGCATGTGGTGCAGGGCCATGTGGACGGCTGTGGCGAGTTGGTGGCGCTGGAGCCGGTAATTTCGCCCGAGGATCCGAACTTCAATAAGGAGACCACGGACTGGACGCTGAAGGTGCGCGTACCGGCGAACGTGAGGAAGTGGATGGTGCCGAAGGGGTCGGTGGCGATTGAGGGCATCAGCCTGACGATCGCGGCAATCCAGGACGACACTATCTCGATCGCCATTCTGCCGCTGACCTATTGGCGGACCAACCTGCACTCACTTGCGATTGGCGCACCGGTGAATGTGGAGGGCGACGTGGTGGTGAAGCTGGCCTACGCGGAGATGCAGGAGAAGCAGAAACAGTCTGCGCTGGACCTGACCGAGGCTTGGCTGATTGCCTCCGGGTACTAGATTTACCAGGCACGAAGGCCCCGGTTCTCTTCTAAAGAAGTTCGTGCTTTCCCAGGTCTCAGAAGCGAGACCTGGGGCACCCATGTTTATGCGAATCGCAACTGTGCCTGGAGTTCAGCCTGCGTAAGAGGCACCAGGAAGGCGGGCGAACGGTCGGCTGCGGGTTTGCGTCTATGGGTGCAGAGAGACTGTTACCCTGAAGAGGCGAAAGAGGAACGCCGGCCGCGCGCCGGTGGGCAGCCCGACCTATGGCAGAGTTCGTAATCAAGCTGGCCGACGAGCGCGGCCGCGTACAGGAGCAGGTGCAGACGGCGGCCTCGGCCGAGGAACTGCGCGCCCGCTTCATTCACGCGGGTTATCACGTGTTTTCGGTGAAAGCGCGGGGCAGCGCTCCGCTGCTGGGGCGGCGCAAGGTCAAACTGGAGCGGTTCCTCATCTTTAACCAGCAGTTTCTGACGCTGGTGCGTGCGGGCCTGCCGATTCTGGGCTCACTGAACATACTGGCCAAGGGGCAGAAGGACGCGCACTTTGCCGCGCAGTTGGAAGACGTGGCCAACCGCGTAAAGACGGGCGAGGCGCTCTCAGCGGCCTTTGAGGCGCAACAGGGGATTCCGGCGATCTATACGACAACGCTGCTGGCGGGCGAGCGCTCGGGCAATCTGCAGGAGGTGCTGGAGCGCTATCTCTCGTTCCAGCGCGTTTCGCTGACATTCCGCAAGAAGCTGACGGCGTCGCTGTTCTATCCCATCCTGCTTCTGTTTATCGTGAGCGGCCTGCTGACCTTCATGTTCACGGTGGTGATTCCGCAGTTTGCAGAGCTGTACGAGCAGATCGGCTCGCAACTACCGGCGATGACTTTGGCGCTGCTGGCCTTTGGCAAATGGATGCAGCACGACATTCTGTGGCTGTTGATTGGGCTGGCAGCGGTGGCGGTGGGCGGCTACCGCTTTTCGACCACGGAACGCGGGCGCGATTTTGTGGACGGGTTCCGCATCGGGTTACCCATCTTCGGCAAGATCTGGCTCAAGTACCAAGTGGCGCTATTTGCGCGTACGCTATCGACACTGCTTCAGGGCGGACTTCCGCTGGTTCCGGCGCTGGACACGGCCTCGCGATCGATCTCATCGCGGCTGGTGTCGAAGGCGGTGCAGCAGTCAATTGACACGGTGCGCGAGGGCAAGAGCCTGGCCGAGGCGCTGACGGAGACGAAGGTGATTCCGGATCTCGCGACCGAGATGATCTCAGTGGGCGAGCAGACGGGCGCACTGCCGCAGATGCTGAACTCGGTGGCGGAGTTTTTTGAGGAAGACGTGGCCACGGCCCTGACAGCGGCGCTGGCGTTGATTGAGCCGGCGATTCTGATCGTGATGGGCGCGGTGGTGCTGTTCATTCTGATTTCGCTCTACCTGCCGATCTTTTCACTGGGATCGGCCAGCGGAGCGCAGGGGTAACGGACGATGGCGGATACGAATGTGCTTTCGCTTCCGGCGGGCCCGATGCCGGGCAGCCCGGAAGAGCGCGCGCAGGCTGAAGCGCTGGCCGCGCGCTATCGCGCGGAGTTCGTGGACCTGAAGAACTTCCGCATTCAGCATGACCTGCTGCGCACGGTGCCGGTGGAGCTGATGTTCCGCTACAACTTTGTGCCCATTGAGCAGCAGGGCGAGGATGCGCTGGTGATTGCAGTCAGCGACCCGTCGCAGTTGATGATCCTGGACGAGATTGCTGGACTGTTGGGGAGGCGCGTGGTTGCGCGCGTGGCCACGCTGTCGCAGATCTCCGAACTGCTGAAGAAGACCGAGCAGTCGCAGCGCGTGCTGGACGAAGCAAGCGAAGGCCTGACCTTCGACGTGCTGACCGGCGAGGACAACGCAGACGAGAACATCTCCATCGAGAAGCTGACGAGCGACGAAGACATCAGCCCGATCATCCGGCTCGTGGACACGACGATCTTTACCGCGCTGGAACGGCGCGCGTCGGATATTCATATTGAGAGCTACGACGACTCGGTGCACGTGAAGTACCGCATCGACGGCGTGCTGCAGGAAGCGATGGCGCCGATTGCACGCGAGCACCATACGACGATTCTGAGCCGCATCAAGATCATGAGCGAGCTGGACATTGCCGAGCGGCGCGTGCCGCAGGATGGCCGCTTCAGGGTGCGCTACAAGGGACGCCTGATCGACTTCCGCGTGTCCATTATGCCCACGGTGCATGGCGAAAATGCTGTGCTGCGCGTGCTCGATAAAGAATCGATGAGCGAGAAGTTCCACAACCTGACGCTCGACGTGGTGGGCTTTGCGGAGTCGGATCTGAAGCGCTTCCGGCGCTACATTCGCGAGCCCTACGGCATGGTGCTGGTGACGGGTCCGACGGGTTCGGGCAAGACGACCACGCTTTACGCGGCGCTGAACGAGATCAAGAGCGACGAAGACAAGATCATCACGATCGAAGATCCGGTTGAGTACCAGATCCGCGGCATTACGCAGATTCCGGTGAATGAGAAGAAGGGTCTAACGTTTGCGCGCGGACTGCGGTCGATCCTGCGCCACGACCCGGACAAGATTCTGGTGGGCGAAATCCGCGACCAGGA
>DCFV01000117.1:21685-24578 GCA_002314435.1 Acidobacteriaceae bacterium UBA1795
CAGATCGCAATCAACTCTGCGCTGACCGGACACCTTGTGTTCACGACGGTGCACGCGAACAACGTGGTGGACGTGTTGGGGCGCTTCCTGAACATGGGCGTTGAAGCGTACAACTTTGTCTCGGCGCTGAACTGCATTCTGGCGCAACGGCTGGTGCGCACCATCTGCGAGGACTGCGCGCGCAGGGTGTACTACTCCGACGAAGTGCTGCTCTCGAGCGGCATGGACCTGAGCGAGTGGCGCGATTTCGAGTTTCGCGAGGGCACCGGGTGTATGGAGTGCGGCGGCACGGGCTATCGCGGGCGTACGGCGATCCATGAACTGCTGGACTTGACCGACCCCATCCGCGAGCTGATTCTGGAGAAGAAGCCGACCTCGGAAGTGCGCAAGCTGGCGCAGAAGGAAGGCATGTCGTTTCTGCGCGAGTCGGCCATGGACCGCGTGCGGCGCGGACTGACCACGCTGAAGGAAATCAACAAGGTGACATTCATCGAGGCATCCAGATAGTGAGCGCGACGCTGAGCAGGGCTCAATCCAAACAGGGCGCACGGCCGGCGGCAGCAGTAGAGCTGAGCACTGAAGGCGTACTTGCCGCGGCGCTGCCGAGCCACGGAGCCGCGCCCGTGTATGCCTTTGCACCACTGATGGCGGGCACGCTCACGCCGGGCTCCAGCGAGGCTAACCTGCACAAACCGGACAAGGTGGCAGTAGCCATCGGCGCTGCGCTGGGCGACGTGGCCACGCGGACGCGCACGGTGACGCTGATTGTGCCCGACGCGTGCGTGCGGGTGTTTGTGCTGGACTTCGATTCCCTACCCTCCAAAGCATCCGAGGCGGTGCCGGTGATCAAGTTCCGGCTGCGCAAGATGGTTCCGTTCGACGCGGAACATGCGGGTGTGAGCTACCAGATTCTTACCGAAACGAAGACCGAGTGCCGTGCGCTGATCGCGGTGATGCCGGGGCCGATTCTGGCCGAGTACGAAGCGGCGGTGCGCTCAGCGGGCTACGAACCAGGCGCGGTGCTGCCGACGAGTCTGGCGGCACTGGCGGCGCTTGAGACCGACGAGCCTGCGATGATTGCGTGCCTGAGTGCGGGCGCGCTGACGACGGCCATCACAAATGGAGAAGATCTGCTGCTCTATCGCACGCTGGAACTGCCTGTGGGCGAGGCTGCGCAGCGCGGCGAGGTGCAACGCGACATCGCCGTGGCGGCAGCATATTTTGAAGACAAGCTGGGCGACCGTCCGCACAGGCTGTATTTCTCCGGACCAATGGGAGCGGAAGCGTTTGCGCACTGGCTCGGGGACGGCGAACTTGCAGTAGAAGAACTGGCGGCCCGGCCCGCGACGGGCGCCGCGACGGCACTGGGCAGGTTGAGCTTTGCGGGCATGGTGGGCGCGCTGGCGGGAGCGGCATAAAGACGATGCGGATCGGAATCAATCTCGCTACGCGTCCGTTCCTGAACCTGGGACCGGCACTCAAGCGGCTGCAGATCGCGATGGGCGTGCTGGCACTGGTCAGCATCGCGCTGGGCGCGGGGCTTTACGCCATCGACGCCAAGGCGCGGCAGGCGCGGCAGCGCGAGCAGAAACTGGATGCGCAGATTCTCCGCGTGGAACAGGAGCGGAGCGGCTACCAGGCGCGCATGAAGCTGCCGGAAAATGCGGCGGTGCTGGCACAGGCCGGAAATCTGAATCAGCTGTTCGGCGCCAAGGCCTTCTCGTGGACGCTGGCAATGGAAGACCTGGAGACGGTGCTACCCAGTGGCGTGCAGGTGACGACGCTGGAGCCGACGCGCGACGACAAAGACGGGCACATCACGCTGCGCCTGCGGGTACTGGGTCCGCGCGACAAGGCGATTCAGCTGGTGGAGAATCTTGAACACTCGCGGCGCTTCGTGCGTCCGCGGATTGTGGGTGAGAGCGCGGAAGCAACGGGTGGTCCGAATCAGCGCGTTGAGCCGGTGAGCGCTTCGAACCGCGTAAACTTCGACGTTTTGGCGGACTACACTCCGGCGCCCCCGGGCGAACGGCGAACTGCCAAGCGCGAGCCTGAGACACAGCCGCAACCTGCGGGTCAGCCGCACACGGGAAGGACGACGCAATGACGAATACGACTCCTTCCAACTGGCAGGAACGGCTGCGGTCGCCGCTTACGTGGCATGCGGCAGGCGTGGCTGCGCTGGGCGTGCTGGCAACGGTGCTGGCGGTGCGCCTTGGGCTGGACTGGTCGGCAACCAACGGCAACTCCGCCGACGCACTTGCCGCCAAGCAGTTGCAGTTGAAGGCGCTGGACATTCAGACAACGCCGCTGCGTGGGCTGGACCAGCGCGTGGCTGACGCACATAGCCAGATGCAGGCCTTCTACACCAAGCGGATTCCGGCGAACTACTCGGCGATCGCGGTGCACGTAGGCACGCTCGAAGTGGCCTCGGGGGTGCGCCTCACGCGCATGCTCTATTCGCAGGGCGCGCCGAGCGGCGACCTGACGGAGATTTCGCTAGACGCAGGCGTAAGCGGCACCTATCCGCAGATCATGCACTTTGTGAACGGCCTTGAACGCGACCAGAATTTCTTTGTGATTCGCGCCATGTCGCTCACTGGCCAGCAAGGCGGTATGGTGAATCTGCGGCTGAAGGTTTCCACATGGCTGCGCGCGGCGGATGCCGCCGGTAGCGGCCTTCCCAAGACGCAGAACCCGCCGGCTACGGCCGCCGGTGCGGCGCGGGAGGGCCAGTAGCCATGCAACTGGGACAGGAAAACAAGAGGCAGGTGTACATCCTCGCCGGGCTGCTGCTTGTGCTGGTGTGCGTCATGGCCTATGAACTGCTGGGCGACTCCGGTAGCGCGCCCCGGCCTGCGGCTCCCGTTGCAACGGCCAAGAAACCCGCGTC
>DCFV01000080.1 GCA_002314435.1 Acidobacteriaceae bacterium UBA1795
TGGAGCCAGAAGTACAACCTCGTGTGGGACCAGATCCTTGGCTATGACTTGTTCCCGAAAACAGTGCGCGAGACCGAACTGGCGTTCTACATGGGAAAGATCAATGGTGACGGTCTTCCGCTCGACATCCGGGCCGACTACACGAAGCTCGATTGGTCAGTCTGGACTGCCACGCTCGCGTCAGATCCTGCGCAGTTCAATGCGATGATCGAACCCATCTACCGCTGGACGAATGAAACATCCACCCGTGTTCCTCTCACCGACTGGTACGACACCAAAACAGGGAAGCAAGTTGGTTTTCAAGCGCGCAGCGTGGTCGGCGGAGTGTTCATCAAGGCTTTGTCCGATAAGCAACTCACCGCCAAGTGGAACGGCATGAGCCATTCGTCCAATTGAGGCGCACAGGCGCCCCCTCAGCAAACGGCCGCCGGATGCGGCCGTTTCTGTTTGTGCCGGATGCCTGGGGGGCAGCTGGCGCTCACGACCAAGAGTTGCATCTGCGTGCCTTGCTTGACGCATCAGAGACACTGCTTGATCTTCCTCTACCGCAGGCGGAGCCGCGGACGCCCGTGCGAAAATGGGGGTGTTAGGGCTCCACCTTGCCGCAGCGGATATTTTTTGGCTGATCAGTGCGGGCAATCGACCCGCATTGCCGCCGCAACTGTGGATGCTCCGGATACACGCGGTTCAAACCGTCGACTGGGGTGAACTTTGTTTGGAAGAGCTGCTTTTTGTGCCCTATTTTTGTCGTTAGCTGGTATCGTTACCAACCCGGCGCCCGGGCTGGCCGCGCCCCCCGCCAATCCGCCTGCCGCGATCATTCTCTCCGGTGGCTGGCAGTTGCAGGACGCAGCCAAAGTGCCGCAGTCTGGCGCAGAGGTTTCCATGTCGGGCTTTCATGCCAGCGGCTGGTACGCCGCCACAGTGCCCGGCACCGTGCTCACCACGCTGGTCAACAACCGGGTTTATCCCGAGCCACTCTACGGCGAGAACAATCGTCTGGAGCGCATCCCTGAGAGTCTTGCACGCACTCCGTACTGGTATCGCACATCGATTAAGGTGCCCAAGGCCTACAAGGGGCGCCACATATGGCTCAACTTCGCGGGCGTGAACTACGCAGCCACTGTGTGGGTCAACGGCACGCAGGCCGGCACCATGCGCGGCGCCTTTGCGCGTGGCGTTTTCGATATCACCACACTGGTCAAACCCGGCAAGTCCACAGGGGTCGCCGTTCTCGTGTCGCCGCAACCGCACCCAGGCACGCCTCACGAGCACACCATCCGCACCGGTATGGGGCTCAATGGCGGCGAAACCGCCATCGACGGGCCCACCTTCCTCTCCACCATTGGCTGGGACTGGCTGCCCGCCATTCGCGATCGCGACACCGGCATCTGGCGCGAAGTATATCTCTCTGCCAGCGGCTCCGTGCTCGTCAAGGATCCACTTGTCACCACGGATCTGCCTCTCCCACGCACGGACTCCTCTGACTTGGCCGTTCAGACCACCGTGCAAAATGTCACCGATCAGCCGGTCAAGGGCGTGCTGCACGGCGACATCGAAAGCATTCACTTCGAGCGTGAAGTGGAACTGGCTCCGCATTCGAGCCAACTGATCCGCTTCGATCCTGGCAGCACTCCCATGCTGCATATGGAACATCCGCGCCTGTGGTGGCCCAACGGTTACGGCGAGCAGAATCTCTATAATCTGCATCTCAGCTTCGTCGTGGACCGCCACGTTTCCGACGTGCAGAACGTCTCCTTCGGTGTACGCAAAATCACCTATACCGTCCCTGGCACCGACACGCTGACCCTTTCGGTCAACGGTGTTCCGGTCTTCATTCGCGGCGGCGACTGGGGCCTCGATGAAGGTCTCAAGCGCATTCCACGCGAGCGCCTCGAAGCCCAGATCCGCATGCACAAGATCGCCCACCTCAACATGATCCGCAACTGGGTGGGGCAAAGCACCAACGAGGACTTTTACGAGCTCTGCGACAAGTACGGCATCCTCATCTGGGACGAGTTCTTTCAGCCCAACCCGAGCGATGGTCCGAACCCCACCGACATCGACACCTACATCGCCAACGTGCGCGACAAGATTCTGCACTTCCGCAACCATCCTTCCATCGCCGTATGGTGCGCGCGCAACGAGGGCGACCCGCCCGCGGAGATCGAGGTTCTGCTGCGCAAGCTCATGGCTGAGCTCGAGCCCACACGGCTCTATCAGCCTAGCTCCACTGACGGCCACGGCGTCCGATCTAACGGCCCATACTGCTGGCGCACGCCGCGCGAGTTCTATTTTGTCGGCGACGACTACTTCAAGACAGAAACCGGCTCGGTCTCCATTCCTACGCTCGAGTCCATCCACGGCATGATGCCGCAGAAGGACTGGGAGACGATCAACGACGACTGGGCGGAGCACGATCTCGCCGCTGGAGCCTCTCACGGCGACCTCTATCCCGGCATCCTTGCCGCGCGTTACGGCAAGCTCGCCAATCTCGCCGACTTTGTGCGCAAGGGGCAGATGGCCAACTACGAGGCCTACCGCTCCATGTACGAAGGGCGCAATGCGCAGCTGTTCCATCCCACCACCGCCATCCTTACCTGGATGAGCAATCCCGCGCAGCCCAGCTTCGTATGGCAGCTCTATCATTACGACCTCGAACCCAATGCCTCGCTCTACGCGGTGATGCATGCCGCAGAGAGCGTGCACATCCAGTACAACGAGGCCACCGGCGACCTGCAGGTTATCAACAACCTGCCAGAGCCGCAGGCGAACCTCACTGCACGCGTTCGCGTTTTTGCGCTCGACGGCACGTTGGCCTATCAGCACGAAACGCCCGTCACTGCCGAGCCTGAGGTTGCCACCAATCTCGGCCCCATCGCTTTCGCTGCCGCACCGGCCGCCTCGCAGTTCCTCCGCCTTGATCTCGTCGACGCGCAGGACAAGACGATCTCCACCAACTTCTACTGGCGCGGCGCCGCGTCGCATCCCGACGACCTCACCGACCTCAACACGCTACCCACCGTCACGCTGAAGGCTACGGCAAGCAGACAGGACGCGGACCATCGGCGCATCGTCACCGTCACACTCGAAAACCCTACCGCGCAGACAGCCGTTATGACGCACCTGCAGCTGCGTCGCCGCAGCGGGGAGCGCGTATTGCCTGTCGACTGCAGCGACAACTACATCTCGCTCGCACCGCATGAGACGCGCATTGTCACACTTGCAGCAGACATTGCCAACTTTCAGGGCGAAAATGCGCTGATCACCGTAGATGGTTGGAACGTGAGCGCAGCTCCTCAGTCGTTCAAGGGCGTGTCCGTTGCGCCCAACTTCGACGCGCAGCCCGAACACTCGCCGGTGACCGGCCTGCCATTCGCCACGGAGAACCTTCGCTGATCCGCAGAAGCGGCGCAGTCGCCTACTTCCCACGGAGTTCCGTTTCTAACAGGAGGCGGAGATGAGGCAGGTCATGAGTAGAAGCAGAACAAGAAATCTCCCCACGCGCGCCTTGGTGGCGCTCGCAGCATTGGTGGCCGCTGCAACCGCGGCATTGGCCCAGCAGCCAGTCGCAGAAGGCGCACAGCAGTTTGCCGATCTTGGCCACTGCACGCTTGAGAGCGGTCAGGTCATCGAGCACTGCCGGATCGGCTATCGTACCTTCGGCCATCTCAGCGCAACACGCGACAACGCGGTGCTCATGCCCACCTGGCTCTATGGCACCACCGCCGACCTAGTCAGTCTTTTCGGCGATGGTACCAAGCCCGGGCAACTCGTCGACAGCACACGGTTCTTCGGCATCGCCATTGACGCACTGGGCAACGGCGTCTCTTCCTCGCCATCCAACAGCGCCACGCAGCGCGGCGTCGACTTCCCGGCCTTCACCACGCGTGATATGGTTTGCGCTGAGTATCGCGTCGTCACTGAGGTGCTCGGCCTCCATCATCTCCACGCTGTGCTTGGCCTCTCCATGGGTGGCGAGCAGACCTTCGCCTGGGCCACAGCCTATCCTGGCTTCTTCGATCTCGCCGTGCCCATCCTCGGCACACCTCGCCTCACTTCCTATGATCTGCAGGTGAAGGAGATCATGCTCGGCACCATCTTTGCTGATCGCGATTTTCACGATGGCCGCTACAGCACGCAGCCTGCGCTCAAGCTTGCCAATCTATTCGGCGCACTCACCGTTACCACACCCGAGTACCGCAACACGCATACCTCGCGCGCAAACTTCGAAGAGTTTCTGCGCACCGCCGAGGCGCCGCAGCCCATCGACGCCAACGACCGAGTGGCGCAACTGCGCGCTGTCGTCCATCACGACGTGATCGGCACGCGCACCCTGGCGGAAGCAGCGCACGCAAGCACCGCGCATTTTCTGGTCATCGTCAGCGCACAGGATCACCTCGTCAATCCACAGCCCGCACTGGACTGGGCCGCGGCACTCGGTGCGCCCACGTACATCTCGCAGGGCGACTGTGCCCACCTCATCATGCTCTGCGATGCAGCCGGTGTTTCTGTGCGCGTCCGCTCCTTTCTCGCCACAGGCGCGGTGCAGTAGCAGGCACTCAATTCATTCTGCTCATTCTGCGTGCCGCGGTGCGTGCACGCCAACAGGAGAAGTAGATGTCCTATTTCCTTGCAGTAGATGCGGGCGGCTCGAAGACCGAGTTCTTGCTCGCTGACGAAGCGCGCGAGCTGAGCCGCGCCGTCACCGGAACGATCAAGCGCGTCAACGCCGACGAAGCCACCGCCGCGCACAACCTCGACGCTGCCCTCGCCGAACTCGTGGGCGCCACCGGCGTCAGCATGCGGCAGATCGCGCGCACGTGCATCGGCACCTCCGGCGTCACCGTGCCGCTGGTGACGGACTGGCTGCGTGCGGAGTTTGAGACCCGCGTGGCAGGGCCGCTGCTGCTGGTTGGCGACGTGGACATTGCGTTCGACGCAGTGTTTCACGGCGGGCCGGGCGTGCTGGTGCTCTCCGGCACCGGCTCCAATGTAGCCGCGCGTACACCCGAGGGTGCACTTATCACCTCCGGAGGTTGGGGCCCCATGCTGGCCGACCAGGGCTCCGGCCATTGGATCGGCATGGAAGGATTGCGACGCGGCTTTCTGGCGCGCGATGAACAACGGCCCACGCGGCTACTGGCGGCAGCGCGCGAGTTGTGGAATCTCGACACCGAGGACGCGCTCATCGAGTTCGCCAATGCGCAGCCCGCTGCACGCTACGCTTCCAAGTTCGCGCCCGCAATAGTGACCCTGGCCAACGAAGGTGATGCAGTCGCAGCAGAGATTCTCGAGCAGGGCGGCCAGGATCTCGCGTACCTCGCATCGCTGCTCATCGAGCGCATGCGCACCGCCCACGGAAGCAACGTCATGCTGCCGCAGGTTGCCGTCGCCGGCAGCATCATGACCCGCGTAGAGCGCGTGCGGTCCGCACTCGAGCGGGCTCTGCGCCAGCGCTATCCAGAGATCACGTTTGTTCCTGAGCCGTCTGACCCGGCGCGCGGCGCGTTGTGGCGCGCACAGCGCGGTAGATGACTCGGCCAATGGTGCGCTACTGCACGACAGCGCGCCCGGTACCTGCCGGAATTGTATCCAGCATTTCGCGCAGACCGCGCACGTCACTCTCGCGCACCACGTAGCGCACCGCATCTTCCGGCTGTGTGCCTAATACCACATTAGGATTCCAGATGCGCGTCGGGCTTGCGACCGCGGTGCGCAGCGCAGAGTGAACTTCTTGCACACCCGTAGCCAGCGCGAACTCGCGTACATTGTGCCGGCGGATGCCGCCCCCGGCCAGGATACGGATGCGCCCGTGTGCAGCTTCCACCATGCGGGCAATGCGAGCGATGCCGCTCATCGCGTCCCGCGCGCCGCCGGATGTGAGCACGCGGTCCGCACCGCAGGCGATCACTTCTTCCAGCCCACGTTCCAGGTCCCGGCACATGTCAAACGCACGATGAAACGTTACCTGCATGGGGCGGGCCAAGGCCACCAACTCGCTGGTGCTGTTCACGTCCACCGTTCCCTCGGCGGTCAGGATGCCCAGCACCACGCCATCGGCTCCTAATGCGCGCGCCTGTTCAATGTCTTCGCGCATCACGCGCAGCTCTTCGTCGGAATAAGTGAAGTCGCCGCCGCGTGGGCGGATCATGACGAACACGCCCAGCGAAACGGCGGCGCGGGCGGTCCGAATCAGTCCGGCGCTAGGCGTAATGCCTCCCTCTGCAAGGTCAGAGCACAATTCGATGCGATCCGCACCGCCAGCCTGGGCCGTCAGGGCAGATTCAACCGAGTCAACACACAGTTCGAGCAACATAATCGAGATGCCTGTCTTTGCTGCCGAAAGGCGTGGAAAAAGCGCGCAGGTCTGCAGCGAACGGGGATTAAGCACGTCAGCCAGGGCGTTCTGCGGTCCCCGGCAAACAAATGTCTAGGTTCGAGGATACACGCGCATGGCGACGATGCGCGCCGCCGGAGCCGAGGCTCCGATGCTGGTGGTTTCCACCAGCAGCTCGAACGGGCGCAGTTGGCCGTCGCGCGTGTCCGCCTGGCGCAGCACCGGCTCCATGGCCGAGGCGCTGAAAAAAATGTCCGCCGCGGCCTGTGTCGCCGCCATATTCAGCCCCTGCACAATCAGCACGCGGCCCGTTCCGCCCGCGTCGGGCAAGTAGGAGACCGTGCCGTAGGTGGGCTGGTGATGGTCCGTAGCTCCATTGCGATAGACCGTCTGTTCGCCGCTCTCCGGATGTTCATTCTGAATGAATGAGTGGTCTACCTCGGGCGTGTAGACTATCCGAAAGTTGAGCTGTTGGTCGAATAGCGCCACCCACGGATTGGAGTGCGCTGAGCCGAGGAGAATTATGCTGGAGCTGTGCAGTTCATCTGCCGTCAGGCTGCGCGGGTAGCGGATCTGCGTGCGGTCAGCCGTGAACTCAGGCAACCGCTCGAGCGTTGTGCAGATGCTGAGATCGACCGCGCT
>DCFV01000011.1:0-4575 GCA_002314435.1 Acidobacteriaceae bacterium UBA1795
ACTGTTGGACTTGACGGTGCGGACGGTGCCTTCATCCGTGTTGGTAAGAGTGATGACGGCTGCTGAAACTACGGCGCCGCCGGCGTCCTTGACGGAACCGACGATGGCGCCCTGCGTGGTTTGCGCGCCACCGCTCACGCAAATGAGAGTGAGCAACAAAAGCAGGCAGGCCGCCGAGAAAAGACCTTTAAAACGCTTCTGCAAGAACAGAGTGGGTTGGTGCATAAATCACTGTCTCCTGAAGGTGCAACTGGTTTGTGCCGTTAGGTGAGTGGCCCTACATTTGGGCGACGCCACGGCGGAACGGAGCGGGGACAAGGTACAGCCATCGCGTCCACCCAGCGTGAGCATGAGTGATGAAGCAGAATCGCCGCGAAATCCGCCTGCCCGGATATCGCTCCCGATAAGGAGTGGGTCCGGGCAACTACAGCTCTGGTGAAAACCGGATGTCGCTCGCGGCGTGGGGATATCCTGCCGCGCTCTGCTCGTTGATGGACGTTGGTACGGTACTAAGCCTACGGAGCTTCAGTTAAAGCGCCGACAGCAGTCTGTTAAGGAAAAGTGAAAAAATAGGGCCCCAACAGCGAGAAGGAGCAGGGAAGGTATTCGTAATCTAGGGTAAGAGCCGGACCAAGTCCAGCAATTATGGCGGGCGGCGGCGCTTCCGCAGCCGCCCCGAGTGGGTGTTAATCGCGATCTTTCGTGCGCTGCAACCTGCCTGCGGACTTCTCCATTTCTTCACGAATCTCGTCGGGGTCGTCCACGTCGTGGAGCTTCGCGGCCTCTTCCTTGGTCCTGGGCCGGGCGGACTTTGCCTTGGCGGCCACGAAGACGCGCGGGTCGGCTGGCTGCGCGGTGAAGGGCTCAGGGTGCGGCGCGGTATCGAAGATGCCGGTGATCTCGCCGGCGAGGGCGTCCTCCAGATTCAGCGGAGCGAGTCCCAGCAGTTCATTGATGGTCCGCGTGATGGAGCCCATGCTGGTGTGCTCGTGCGAGACCGAGCCGGGCTTGACCCAGGGGCTGGCCACCATCAGCACGCTGCGGTGCGCATCCACGTGGTCCACGCCGCCCTGCGCGTCGTCTTCAGTGACGAAGAAGGCTGAGTCTTTCCAGAGTGGTGTCCTGGAGAGGAAATCGACGATGCGGCCCAGCGCCAGGTCATTGTCCGCGATGTAGGAGGCGCGGTAGGGGTAGCCGTCGCCAGGCCGCGGGTCGGCAGTGTGGTCGTTGGGCAGGCGGATGACAACGAGCGTGGGCACCGTGCCGGCGGTCATACGGCGCTTGAAGTCGCGCTCGAATTCGGCCACTCGGAACTGGTCGGGGATGCCGAGGTTGAAGGTGGGATAGTGGCGATCGGTGGACTCGAAGACGGGACGCGGCAGCGGTGAATTCAGGAACAGGCGCTGGCCTTCGGGTTCCGCGCCGTCGATCTCGGCGTTGCCTTCGAGCTCAAGGCCCTCGCCGTAGTTGAGCACGCCCTTTCCGCTGGCAGCGAGGTGCTCCCACAGCGAGCCGAACTGTGGCTCGTCCTCGGGCATGGGAGCGTCGGCGCCACCGAACAGCGAGCGCCGGCCGGGCTGCTCGGCGCCTGCAGAGTCGTGGCGACGGCCTCCGTAGTTTGAGCTCCACGCGGTGTTGAAGAAGGGCGTGGGGTTGATGCCGACGACCCAGCGATGGCCGTCTGCGGAGACGTCGGAGTCGACGTAGTAGTTGTCGCTCATGGCGTAGCGCGCGGCCAGCGCGTGCAGGTTGGGCGTTACCTTCAGGTGGTTCACTGTGTTGTCTTCGGCGGCCCAGCCGTCCATCCCGTAGCGGGCCAGGGAGGAGTCGCCGTTCGCACCGGTTACGTCGCCGAGCACTTCGTCGTAGGTGCGGTTTTCGCGGATGACGAGGAAGCAATGCTTGAGTGTGGGCACCGCAGGTCGGCTGGCGAGCGCCGCGGAGTTGGATGCGACAACGGTGGCGGTGAGCTCGGCGGGCGCAGGTAGCGCGGCCAGCGGAATGGCGCTCAGCCCGCCCATCTCCAGCGAGCCGATGTAGGTGGGCGTTCCGGGGTCGTGGGCCTTGCCGCCGTTGGGGCCGGTGCCCTTGCCCTTGGTGTTGATGACGTAGAGCGTCGCGCCGTCGGGCGAGAAGGCTACTGCCGAAGGGTTCCAGCCTGCGGGGATGTGCTCTACGACTTGCATGGAGGCAGCGTCGAGTACGGCCACGGCGTCAATGCCGGACTCAGCCACGTAGACGCGGCCCGCCTGGACGGCCACGCCGCTGGGCATGACACCGCGCAGCGGATGGCCGAGAGCGTCCACGAAGCGCGGCCCGCTGAAGGGCGTCAGGGCGGTCTGCGCGATCAGCTGCGAGCCGTCTGCGCTGACCTTGGCGACGGCGTCTTCGTGCGCGAGAGCCACGTAGACTGCGTCCGCAGCGGCTGCTACGCCTGTGGGCGCAGCGCCTCCCACGGTCTGCCCGCGAGCCTCGGTGATCCTGGCACCGAGACGCAGCTTCGCGGCCACGGCGGGGTGGGCGGGGTCGTGCACGTCATATGTCCAGAGCGAGCTGCCGCGCGTGGAGTTTTCGTCGCCCAGGCCCGGGATCTTTTTGCCTTCGACAACGGCGCCTTCGCGAGCAGCCTTCGAGGGATAGCCGAAGGGCGGAAAGTGCAGGCCGGATTCGACAGGATGCTGCGCATCGGCGCGGGGAATCGTCGTGTATTCAAACAGCCCGGTGTTGGTCACATAGAGCCGCGTGCCGTCGGGCGAGAGCGCCAGGCCGAAGGGAAACGTACCGGTGGCGATGGAGGCGATGCGCTCCATGCTGGCGGCGTCGATGACGACCACGCGCCAGTTGCCCTGATCGAGCGCGTAGATTGTCTTGCCGTCACCGGAGAGGATCAGGTTGGCGGCAAAGCTGCCCTTGTACTCGGTACCGCTGGTGGGGCCGTCGAGCGAGAGTTCACGCGCCGAGGTCCAGTCCTTCGTAGTGTAGGCGCGGATTTTGCCCGAGTCGCCGGTGGCCACGTAGAGCAGCGCGCCGTCGGGCGAGTAGGCAAGGCCTGCGTGCGTTTCGATCTGCGGGTCGTTGTTTTCACCGCCGGGCATGCGCGTGACGTGGGGAGCGGGGCTGGCGGGCGCGTCCACCACGTTCAGCGCGAAAGGAAAGCCGATGGAGGGAGCGGCGATCTGCGCGCCGTCCGCGCGAACGGCAAGCGCGAACGGGTAGGGTGCAAGGGGAATCCAGTTGCCTGCCGGATGAATGGAGCGGCCGTTGGGCAGCACGGCGGTGACGCCGGTCTGAGCTGAGGCGGAGGCGGCCAGGGCAAGGAGCAAGGGAAGCAGGTAAAGGCGGGTCATTCCCAACAGTATGCACGGCGGATGTGAAGGGACGGTTGATCCAGTGCGCTGAGCTGGAGATCAGAACCAGAGGAAATGGCGCGGGACCAGAATCATATCGGCGTTGTGGATGTAGCACTCGTGGATGGCGTCGAGGGGTGCATTGGGCCAGCGGACCTTCACCAGATCGGACTCGCTGAGCTCGTGCAGGGTGAAGCTGATGGAGCCGTCGGCGTGGACGTGGCCCTGCATGTAGCCGTAGATGTGTTCCTTGGCGCCGTGCTGAGCGGTGGCGGGCAGCTTGTAGCGGTGGGCACCAGCCGTACCGATGATCCAGCCCGGTACCACGCCGCCGTGCTCGCGCCAGTAGGCCGTGTTGAAGACGTTTGGCGAGTAGTAGTGCGAGTGAGAGGCGAAGAGGTAGACGTGTTTGCCGGCGGCCTGCGCGGCGGCGAACCACTGGTAGACCTGCTCGCCGCTGCGGCGTCCGAGATCCCAGTCGTCCATGGCGTGCTCAGCGCCGGTGGAGTGGGGCAGCGCCTCGTGCATGCCGGCGACGATGGCTTGGATGCCCGAGCCGGGGGCAAGGTCGCGGTCCAGCACGCCGCGCAGCCAGTGCAGCTGCGCGCTCGAGAACTCGTCGTGGCTGGCGTTGTCCAGGGTGATGAAGTCCACGCCGTGATCGGTCCAGTGGTACCAAGGGCCAAGGGGCGCGGCGGCGGGGCCGTCGGCCTGGCGCGCGGCGGCGATCTCGGGGCGGTTGAGCCAGGGGGAGAATTTGGCGTTGTAGCCGTCGCGGGTCATGGGGGCCACGTTTTCGTGGTTGCCGCGGCCCAGGAAGACAGGAAGGTCGCCGAAGGAGGCAATCTGGTGGGTGAGGAAGTCGTCCCAGGCTACGCGCTGGTACTCGGCTTTAGAGAGCTGGTGGCCGCCCAGCTGCATGGACTGGAGGTCCTCATCCGGCTGGCTCATCCAGCGGAAGTCGCCCAGGTGCCAGTAGAAGGCGTCGTGCTCGGCGCGGGTGTGTGCAGCGATGGCGGGCATGACGAAGTCGCCGCAGTTGCGGCTGTCGCCGGAGACAGCGAAGGTCCAGTCTGGGTCGTGTTGCGCGGGGAGGAGGGTGGGAGCAAGCAGGGCAACGGCGCAGGCAAACAGGACAGGGCGGACGCTCGGCATGCACCCAGCATACCCGGACGGCTGAGGCTAGAGAGCCGCCTGCGATTCTGTGGCGCGGCTCATCCGCGCGTTC
>DCFV01000011.1:4903-14620 GCA_002314435.1 Acidobacteriaceae bacterium UBA1795
CGGCGGATGTCGTCGGCCAGCGAGCGACCTGCGCGACCGGTAAGGAAGGCGCCGCGGCGCATCACATGGAGGTGAAACAGGGCTGAGATCAGCGTGAAGATGCAGACCACCACAGTGACACGAGCCGGTGCGGCGGGGCCAATCATGCAATGAGTGAGCCAGTCGAGCGCTTGCGCCAGGCCGGGCACACCCATCACTACCACCACGTTGCCTATCAGACGCGGACGCAAGCGGAGCGCCTGCTGCTGCATGCCTGCGTAAAGGCCGGCGGTTGCCGTTACATAGGCGATTTCGACAGCCACGATGGCCAGCCCGCCGTGGAGGCGGGCGTGTGCCAGGGCCGCAAGGTACACGCAGGAGCGGACCGTGGCGCTCAGCAGGGCGCACTTCCAGTTCCAGCCAGGCCGAGGCCTGGGTGATGAGCGCTCTGGTGCGATGCATGGCGCCATCTTGCCCTGCCAATGAGCAACAGGGCGTCACACCCCGGTTACAGGCTGATTGAGATCACGCCGCGTACCGCAATCGGAGAGGTTCCGAGTCCCGTGTGACCCGAATCACCTACGCCGACAGCCACCGGTGGGTAGGCTCAAGGTGTGGGGTGGCTGAGCAAAAGCCACCCCCAAGCAAGGAGTGCCCCTCATGGCCTATGTAGTGACCGATGCGTGTACCAAGGATTTTGTCTGCGTGGCTGAGTGCGCCACGGCGGCGATTGCGCCGCAGGCGACCGACGCCGCAGCCGCCACCGTTTCGCAGGTGTACATCAACCCGGACGAGTGCATCGACTGCGGCAACTGCGCCTCGGTCTGCCCTTCGGGCGCGATTTATGTGGCGGACGAACTACCGGCCGACAAGGCCGAGTTAGCGGCCAAGAACCAGGCCTACTTCCAGTAGAGTCCAGCACCTGACCGGCGGGCGTCGCCGTTAAGGACGCACGCCGGAGGGCGCAGCAGAGGCAGGCTCGGGTGCGGTAGCCGGAGGAGCTATACTTTGCGGCTCGGCGGCCGGAGCTGCAGGCTGGGGCTCCGGGTCGGGCAGTGTTTCCTGGGACCGCACGGGAGCGAGCTTTGCAGGCGCGACTGCGGTTGGCAGCGGCAGCACCGGCAGGGTGAGGGTTTGCACCGTGGCCGGGTCGTCGCGCAACTTCACGTAGAGCACGCCGTTTGCCGGGTGCGGCACGACCAGCTGGGTACCGGCAAAATCCGGCGGCACTGGGCTGGGCTCGTTGAAGTCCCCGGTGGCGGCAAAAGCGGTGGCCAGAAACAGATTGCTGCCCGTCAGCGTGCAGGGCCGGCTCGGCGCGCGGGGGCAGCGCAATTCTCTGAATCCCGGTACGCGCACCAGCGAGCCGAGCGGAAGCCAGTCGCCCGTGGCACCGCTGGCGGCGACAGGCCGTGCCTGAATTGGCCCGAAAGCTGACGGCCCGAAACGGGCGAGCGGTTCCACCACACCCACCGCAGTGGAAGCATCTTCCAGGATCAGGCTTCCGTCAGCCAGAGCCAGCGTTGTGTGGAAGCTGCCATCTGTGGCCGCGACCTCAATCTTTTGATCGCGCGGGAAGGTCGCCGGCACCTTCGATTTCAGGAAAAACACCAGCCGCTGCTGGGCGGGCAGGTCATCCGGGCTACCAAAGTGAACCGGCGGTGGGGCATCGGCGTCCCCATCCTGTGCGGCCTTGCTCATTAGGACGATCTGCGGCCGGGGCGGGTTCACCGTGACATGCGCGCGCAGCTCGCGGCCGTCGCGCAGCAGCACCGTGGCAAACTCGTGCCGGTCCGGCTGGAGGGTAGTCGTCGAGCGGTCGGCGTTCATTGAAAGCTGGTCGATGTCCTGCATGCGCCCCAGCGCCACCGGGGTCCAGGTGATGCCGTTCAGGGTGGCTTTGGCGACTTCGTCCAGCCGGGTGCCGGTAAGCAGGGCGCTGGGGTCGCCAGCACTGAGCAAGAGCCGGTCGAGCGAGGCGGCCTCGGCATAAGCGTTCATGGTCAGCGTATCGGGATTTTCCAGTCCGAATTGCCGGATCTCGATCTGTACGGGTCCGGGAAGGGAGTGCTCCAGGGGCACGGAGACCACAAGGGCGTTGGGCTTGGGCGACTTCCACGTGATCGGAAGAACGTTGCCGCCCGTCGCGGTCATCGTCAACTTGTCTACACAGAGGCTGTTATCGCCCTCCAGATGCAGGGTGTCTTCGCGGCCCACCACGAGCGCGGACTGGTCGCTCTCGGCCACTTTCCAGATGCCCGGCTGTGCGGTGTGCAGGTGGTAGGAGGGGCCTTCCCAGTTGTCGAAGCCCCACTTGCCGCGCACCGTGGCCCCCACGTCGTCCTCGGGCAGCAGGGGAAAGGGCTGATCGATTACCAGGCCGCCCTGCGCCGAGTCCGGCTTTATGGGGAGGTCGATTGGCCCCTTCTTGCCGTCGATGTGCAGGACAAGGTCGTGGGCCAACTGCGTGCCCAGCACGAGAGGCGCACCCTCGGCCGGCAGCACCAGGCCGGGCTTCTGTGCGCAGAATGTGTCAGCCGGGTTGACGGGGTGGAGCGGCGGCAGAGTGGCCGGGCCCACAGGCGGCAGGGCGATGACAACGACTGACTTGGGGTCGCGGAAGGAGGGTGCCACGTTCAGGCGCAGGTTCAGGGTGTCCTGCGTGGGCAGGGCCAGCGCGGGAATGTACTGAAAGTGCGCGTTGTGGAGCTGGGAGAGAATCTTGACTGTGTCGACGATGGCGCCGATGTAAGGACTATAGGCACCCCCGCCGCCCATGGTGGAGTAGCTGAGCTGGCTCATCAGGTCGCCGGCGGAGCCGCCCGTGATCTGGGCGACGCGGGTCTGGGCGTTGGAGTCGTCCATCACCAGCCCTTCAGTGTGTTGCGAAAGGCAGGCGGCCTGCTGGTCCACGGGCTTGTCGAAGCACTCCTGGTTGACCTTGATGCCCAGGCTGCGGGCGGAGGCTTCGGCACGCTGTTTCAACAGCTTGGGGTCGGTTTGTGACGTGACTTTGACGTCGGCCAGGAAGGCGTCGAGGCGCATGCGGTCCCAGCTGGCAGCCTGCAGGTCCTGGGTGGCTCGGACAAAGATGCCTGGCCGGCCGCGTACGGCGTTGCGCAGGGTGGTGAAGTCGCCGCCGGTTTCCGGGGCCAGAAAGATGACGGCCTGCTGCGCCTCGGCCGGGACGGTGACAAACACACCCTCGTCGCGTGCCTCGCGGAGCCACGTGTCAACGCGTGTAAACCAATCATTCGGCGGTGGATTGGTGACCCCACGCAGAAAGGTCACGATCAGCACGTAGCGTGCCGACTGGGTTTGAGGGAAATCGGGATGAATCCAGAGCCGGTCGCCGGGCAGCAGGTTTGGCACCTGACCGATGGGCAGGGTTATCTCGCCCCGCTTCACGTGCACGTCTACTTTGGGCCCGGCTAGATCAAACGCCTGGGCAGGTGAGTGCAACCCCGAGCAGCAGAACAGCAACCCCAACACGAAACCGAGTGAGCGCCGCATGACTCCATTGTACGAACTGCGCCGCCGAAGATGTATTACGTGCGGTGCAAAGTGTATGAGCAGTAACGGGATTGTCGTATACACTGAATCTGGCTGTTTTTCGGTGGGGCTTAGATAGATCGTTGTTGTGTGACCCGGTCCGGGGCCTAAGCGGCGAATAGGACCCCGGCTGTTGCCTCGATAAAATGTTTCGATGCAGTGAATCGCAGATACAGCCGCTAAACAAAATGGCAGCTTGTCAGGACCGGAGTTCTGCGCTAGCTTGACTAGCATACTTTGGATTCCGTGGATTAAATCGCTTTTTGTCCCGGTTAACGGGCCCGGTTAGAGCAAGGCTATACGGAGAAACAAAATGAAGGCTACACGAGCTGTGCCCAACAGCGTAGACGTCAGCAACCTTAGTATCCCCGAGGCAGAGGAAATTATTGAAACGGCCCTGAACGAACTGGCCTTCTCCCCAGACCCAGGCATGGCACGCGCCCTCCGCTTTCTGGCACCCCCGGGATATCAGGCGATTGTGGAGCTTTGTACCGAAAGCGGCCGCAGCAAGCGCCGCAACGCGTCGGCCGAGAGCTGGTCGCCGGAAGACGACGAAATCCGCATTTACTTTGAGCGTACGGACGATGCGGAGCCGGCTCCGCGACCGGTGCGCGGCACGCGCATTGTGGCCGAGCGACACTATGAGGACGAGGCGGACGGCCAGGAAGAGATTCTGCCTGCCGACCTGGATGCACGCGTGAAGGAGCTGTGTGCGGCGCTGGCCGAGGCTGAGCGCGGCGGCCACGCCTTCATCGCCCTCAAGTGGTTCCGCGATTCTTTCCTGCCCCGCAAGGCCTTCCGCTGGAACCAGCAGCCGGAGTCACGGCAGTCGGTGCTGGCCGAGGCTATTCAGCGCGGCCTGGTGCTCACCAGCAAGATCGCCAACCCCAAGACGCCTGCGTATCCCACCACCACCATCCGCCTGAACCGCGCCGAGGCCGGCATGCCTGAAGAAGCACAGCGCTTCCATCCGGTGGCTGTCGAGGGCGGCTCGCTGGCTGAGGCCCTGGAAGACGAACGGGGCAATCAGTGAACTGTTATTTCCTCGAATCCACGGCCTTCATCCGGCTCTTTGTACAGGAGCCGGGCACAGACGTTCTGGTGCGGCTGATGGAGTCGATCGAGGATAACCGCAAGCTGATCGCGGCTTCGACTCCTCTGGAGGTCTACGCCGCAATTCGCCGCCGCGAGCGCTCGGGCGGCCTGAGCCCGGAAAACGCCGCTGCAGCGTTGGAGATTCTGCGCATTGAGTCGGCGCGCATGGTGCAGGAGCCGCTGAATCCGGCGGTGCTGGAAGCCGCCCGCCAGGCGCTTGACCGCACCACACTGCGCTGGCCGGACGCGCTGCAACTGGGCGCGGCCATCGTGGCCCGCGACATGTTCCAGGGCACGCAGATCATTTTTGTGTCCACCTCGGCGGCGGTGCTGGAGGCCGCGAAGGCTGACGGCTTCACGACGCTGGATCCGGTGCACGACCCGGAGCCGCAGCCAGCGTGATTCGTTTGTTGCAGTGCCCGGTCAAAGCCTAGCGCTTACGCAATACCCAGGTGGTCATGCAGCGGTAATCCTGCACGATGGTCGTCTTCAGCGGATCGACCAGCACCCCATTCAGCTCACTGGTCAGGCGGAGCAGCATTCGCTCATCGACCAGGAACCACTCGGATCCGTCGCCCAGCTTGTAGATGTTGGGTCGCACAGGCTCAAAGTCCATGCCGATGCGCGAGCCCAGCCGGCAGAACAGCAGGCCGCCGGGCCGCAGCACACGCCACAACTCCTTGAGCATGGCCAGAAAATGCTGGCCGTCGCGCGCAAAGTGCAGCACGGCGCTGCAGATCACCACGTCCGCCAGCCCGTCGGGAAACGGCATGTGCTCGATGGGCGCAATCTGAAAATTCTCCGCGGGCAGGCCGGTTTCCAGCGACTCCGAGAGGGCGCGCACGTGCTCCACGCCAGCCGCGTCGGCGTCGACTGCGTAGACCTCGCAACCCTCGCGCAACAGATGGACAAGGTTGCGCCCGTAGCCGCATCCGGCGTCGAGCACGCGCATCTCCGCTGTGATGTTGCCGCGCAGAATCTGGTCGAAAACGTAGATGTCGATGGAACCGAACTGTTCCTGTACGGTCATGGGCACGGCGATCCTGCTTTCCGGGTGATTCCGGGCGAGTTCAGTTGCGGCGGAAGCGGTTGGCTTTGTCGAATTCGCTGCGCAGTTCGGGGGTGCGCAGGTTCTCGCGGATGTGGGCGAGGCGTTGCTCGAGCGCATGGAGAGCGGCCTGGACATTCTCGGTGTTGGTCATGGCGATGTCGCGCCACATGGAATAGGGGCTGGAGCCGAGGCGGGTCATCTCGCGCAGTCCGCGGCCGCCCACGTCTTTCAACTCCGGCGCTTCGCCCACCTGATCTTCGAGCAGCGCGCTGAGGGCCGTTGCCACAAACTGCGGCAGATGGCTAACCCAGGAGACGAGTTCGTCGTGGCGCTCAGCGTTCAGGTCAATGACCTTGGCGCCCATGGCTGCAACCCACTCGCGCCATGCTTTCACGAGGGCGTCGGAGTGCGGCGTGCGCTTCCATGCAGGATCGTCGGTGAAGAGCCAGACAGCTCCGCGAAACAGCTCGGCTTCAGCCAGCGCCGCGCCGCCGCGCTCTTTGCCTGCCATGGGGTGGCCGGGCAGAAAGGCCGCGCGTCCCGGACGGTTGAAGAGCCGGTCGGCCGCCGTGGTGATCTGCGACTTGGTGCTGCCCACATCGGTGATGAGATGTTCGGAGCCGAGCACGCCGACAAGCTGCTCCATCCAGTCGAAGATGGCGAAGACGGGTGCGGCGAGGAGAATGACCTGGGCTTGGCGTGCTGCCTCGATGGGGTCGGAGGCGACTGCGTCGATCGCGCCCATGGTGAGCGCGGTCTGAGCCTGCTCTGGACTGCGGTTCCAGCCTGTGATGGAGCCCTTGAAGCCTGCCGCGCGCAGCGCCAGGCCCGCTGATGTGCCCAGCAGGCCTGTGCCCAGAATGGCGATGCGCTCGATCATGCGGCCCTGTCGGGCCCTCCTTGTTACAGCGTTCGTCCCACTGCCGCGGCAATGACGCGCAGCTCTGCCATCAGCTTATCGAACTGATCCAGGTAGAGGGTCTGCGCGGCGTCGGATGCGGCCTTGTCTGCGTTGGGATGCACTTCGACGATGATCGCGTCCGCGCCCGCGGCCACGGAGGCCTTGGCCATGGGGGCCACCATGTCGCGCCGGCCCGTGCCGTGCGAGGGGTCGGCCACGATGGGCAGGTGCGAGAGCTTTTTCACCACCGGGATGGCCGAGATGTCCATGGTGTTGCGAGTGGCGGTCTCATAGGTGCGGATGCCGCGCTCGCAGAGGGCGACGTTGTAGTTGCCGCCGGAGAGGATGTACTCGCTCGAAAGCAGCAGCTCCTCGATGGTGGCGGCGATGCCGCGCTTGAGCAGCACGGGCTTGTCCACCTGGCCGAGTTCGCGCAGCAGGTTGAAGTTTTGCATGTTGCGAGCGCCCACCTGGAACAGGTCTACGAGCTGCAGCATGGGCTCGATCTGCGCGATCTCCATGACTTCGCTGACGACGAGCAGGCCATGAGCATCGGCGGCTTCGCGCATCAGCTCGAGGCCGGGGATGCCGAGGCCCTGGAATGCGTAGGGCGAGCTGCGGGGCTTGAAGGCGCCTCCGCGCAGAAACGTGCCGCCAGCGGCTTTCACGCGGGCCGCGGTCTCGAAGATCTGCGCCTTGTTCTCAATGGAGCACGGGCCGGCCATGGCGAGGATCTGTTCGCCGCCCAGCTTTACGCCGTTGCGGAACTCGATCACGGTGCCTTCGGGGCGGAAGCCGCGCCCGGCCAGCTTGTAGGGCGAGCTGATGCGGTGGACGTGCTCCACGCCGGGCAACAGTTCGAATTTGCTCAGATCCACGGTGGCTGTGGGGCCGACGCCAGCCAAGATGGTCTGGGTTGCGCCGGTGGTGCGGTGAACGCCGACGCCGGCTTCAGTCATCGCGTCGATGACGGCGTCGATCTGCTCTTCGGTGGCCTTCTCCTGCATTGCTACGATCATTGCTTGTTCCCTGTCTCGGGCGCCTCTGCGCCTGTGCCGTGGCCCTGGCCGCCTGCCTGGGCATTTCTTTCTGAGGCCAACTCGTTCCGCTGCAGCGCCCGCATGACGTCGATAATGCGCTCGTAGATATGCGTCAGCTCGATGTCCGGCAGCGGTCCCTTGTTGGCTGCGCGCACGTTGGCGTAGATGATCTTTTCCCGGGCCGGTTCATACACCGGCAGGGAGGTTTGCACCTTCAGGTGGCCGATCATCAGCGCCGCCCTGGCCCGCTCGCTCAGCAGCTCTACAAGCTGGCGGTCCAGCACATCGATTCGGTTGCGCAATTCTTCCAGCGTCATTCCGTCCTCGCGTTGCGCCCTGGCTACGGCTTCGCCCCCTCCGGGAGAGAGCCGGCGCAGAGTGCATCGAAACTTGAGTTGATTCCGTGCCTGCGGCTGGAGGGCCGCCGGCCTGAGGTCCGTCCGTATTACCGGGTCAACGCCGCCGCGGGCTGGCGAAGACCCTTGATAAATCGAGCCACCGCGCCGGGCGCTTCTTCGGGAGCCGACCTCTCGATCAACTCCACGATTGCGCTGCCGACCACTGCGGCGTCCGCGAACTCCGCCACCTGGGCGACGTGTTCCGCGTTCGAAATGCCAAAGCCCACGGCCACCGGCAGCCCGGTCCATCGCCGGATGCGCGCAACCAGCGAGGCAGCGTCGGCGGTGAGGCTCTGCTGCTTGCCAGTGATGCCGGTGCGGGAGATGGCGTAAACAAACCCCTTGCTGTGGGTGGCAATGGCTTCCAGTCGCTCGTCGGGACTGGTGGGCGCGGCCAGAAACACCGGCGCAAGGCCCACGCGGGCCATTTCTGCCAGGTAGTCGCCTGCCTCTTCCACGATGATGTCGGTCACCAGCACGCCATCGGCGCCGGCTGCAGCCGCGTCGTCCGCGAACTTGCGCAAGCCGTAGCGCAGGATGGGGTTGAAGTAGCTGAAAAGAATGAGTCCGGCTCCGGGACGGGCGGCGCGAATCTCACGGGCCAGAGCCACCACATCGTGAAGGCTGGTGCCGTGGGAGAGAGACCGCTCGCTGGCGCGCTGAATCACGGGGCCGTCGGCCAGAGGATCGCTGAAGGGCACGCCCAGTTCCAGCACGTCCGCACCTGCGTCGATGGCCTCAAGCGCAATGGCGCGTGTGGCTTCGAGTGAGGGGTCGCCGGCGGTGAGGTAGATGACCAAACCCGGCTTGTGCTGGAATTCAATCGCCATCGGACGTCGTACGATCACACTCCCTGGAGCTTCAACTCGCGGGCCAGAATGCCCATGTCCTTGTCGCCGCGTCCGGAGAGGTTCACTACCAGTATGTCATGGGGGGGCATGGTGGGCGCGATGCGCAGGGCCTCGGCCACGGCGTGGGCGCTTTCGAGCGCGGGGAGAATGCCTTCTGTCCGCGAGAGCCTGACCACGGCGTCGAGGGCTGCGGCGTCGTCCTGCGAGGTGTATTCGGCGCGGCCGGAATCGTGCAGCGCCGCATGCTCCGGGCCGATGGACGCGTAGTCGAGGCCTGCGGAGACGGAGTGAGTCATCGCGATCTGGCCGTTCTCGTCCTGCAGCACGTAGGAGTAGGTGCCCTGCAGCACGCCGGGCTCGCCGCCACGGAAGCGCGCTGCATGCTCGCCGAGTGCCGTGCCGCGGCCGCCGGCTTCCACGCCGATGAGGCGGACCTGCTTGTCAGGAATGAACTCGTAGAAGGCACCGATGGCGTTGGAGCCGCCGCCCACGCAGGCAATGATGGCGGTGGGCAGACGGCCTTCCTTCTCCAGAATCTGCTCCTTCATTTCGCGGCTGATGACGCGCTGGAAGTCGCGGACCATGGTGGGATAGGGGTGCGCGCCGAGCGCCGAGCCGAGGATGTAGAAGGTGGTACGGACGTTGGTGACCCAGTCGCGCATGGCCTCGCTGATGGCGTCCTTGAGCGTCCTGGAGCCGGAGGAGACGCCGCGCACTTCCGCGCCGAGCAGGCGCATGCGAAGGACGTTCAGCTCCTGGCGGGCCATGTCGACCTCGCCCATGTAGACGACGCACTCCATGCCCAGCAGCGCGCATACAGTGGCTGTGGCCACGCCGTGCTGGCCCGCGC
>DCFV01000011.1:14985-18135 GCA_002314435.1 Acidobacteriaceae bacterium UBA1795
GCAGCAGGTCTTCGCGCTTGAGGTAGATTTTGGCGCCACCGAGCTGCTCGGTGAGGCGCTTGGCGAAGTAGAGCGGCGTGGGGCGGCCAGCAAAATCCTTGAGCAGCGAGGCCAGTTCGGCCTGGAACGTCGCGTCGGCCTTGGCCTTTTCGTACTCCTGCTCCAACTCGACCAGAGCGGCCATCAGCGTCTCCGGCACGTAGCGGCCGCCGTAGACACCGAAGCGTCCGGGCCGCGACTCCGAAGGTGCTGCGGGAAGAATGACCGATGCCATGCAAGCCCTCCTGCTCATGTGCACCCATTTGAGGGGCAACACTTCAGTGTACAGGCATTGCATGCAGCGGGCGCTCGCTGCATGCTCGCAGGAGAGGAGTGCGTTATCGACTGGCTGCGCGGGCGTTGGCGACGAACTGGCGGACCTTGGCGGGGTCTTTGCGGCCGGGGGCAGATTCCACGCCGCTGGCTACGTCCACGCCCCAGGGGGCGAGCGTGGCAATGGCTTCAGCGACGTTTTCGGGGTTGAGGCCGCCGGCGACTACGAGTTTACCGTTGCCGCTGAAGATCGTGGTGCGTGCTTCGGACCAGTCGAAGGCGATGCCGGTGCCGCCGACGGCGTTGGCGGTGCGCGAGTCGACGAGGATGCCGTCGATGTGCGCGTCGCGGGCCAGTTCGGCGGCCTGCTCGGCGGCGTCTGGGCCGAAGTGCACTACGCGCAGGATGCGCAGCGCGGGGCCGAATGCGGCGCGAAGCTGCGCGGGCATGTCCGGGCCGGCGTCGGAGTGCAATTGCACGCCGGTCAGTCCGCAGGCGCGCACGGTGGAGGCGATTTCGTCAAAGGATGCGTAGACAAAGACGCCAATCTTTTCAAGCTGAGCGGGCAGGTGTGGCACGATCGCGGCGACCTGCTCAGCGGTCACCTGGCGCGGGCTGGGCGCGAAGACGAAGCCGACGGCATCCGCGCCCGCTTCAGCGGCCAACTGCGCGTCGGCGAGCGAGGTGTTGCCGCAGATCTTGATCCAGAGGCTCATGAGTGTTGAAGTGCTGCTGCGGCGCTGGTCAGCAGGGTTTCGAGCGCCACGCCGGGATCGGGCTGGCGCATCAGGCTCTCGCCGATGAGGAAGGCGTCGAAGCCCGCGGCGCGCAGGCGGGCCACGTCGCCGCCAGTGAAGATGCCGCTCTCGGCCACGCGGACGACGCACGAGGGGATGCGTTCGGCGAGGGCGAGGGAGGTTTCAAGCCGCACCTCGAAGGTGCGCAGGTCGCGGTTGTTCACGCCGATGGCATCCGCGCCCGTTTCGCCCAGAGTGTCCAGCGCGCGGTCGAGTTCGTCGGCGGTGTGTACTTCGACAAGCACGTCGAGCGCCAGCTGGCGTGCACGCTCGGCGAAGCGCCGCAGCTCATCGTTGGTGAGCGCGGCGACGATCAGCAGAATCGCGTCTGCGTGGTGAGCGCGCGCCTCGGCGAACTGGTACTCGTCCACCATGAAGTCCTTGCGCAAGCATGGCAGCTGGACGGCGGCGGAGGCGATTTCGAGGTTGCGCAAGCTGCCCTGAAAATAGGGCTCGTCGGTCAGCACGGAGAGCGCGGCTGCGCCGCCTGCGGCGTAGCGCGCGGCCAGCCATGCCACGTCAAAATCCGCTCGGATGAGGCCCTTGGAAGGAGAAGCTTTCTTGATTTCGGCAATCACGGCCGGCGCGCTGGCGGATTGCCGCCGGAGCGCTGCAGTCCAGCCGCGCGGCGTGTGTGCTGCTGCCTGCCGCTCGAGTTCCGCTGCGGAAATGCGCGTCTTGTCAGCCGCAACTGCAGCGCGTGTGGAAGCAAGAATGGTGTCGAGGTGCGTAGCCATGACCTGAGTCGAGTATACGGGCCGCGCGGTGCGAGGCCGGCTGCGGTCGCAGCCAGCCTCTGGAGGGCTACTTGCTGCTCTTGTTCCTGGCGCTCTTGGCCTTATTGTCTTCGAACATTTTTACGGCGCGCACCACGCGGTCGCGGGCGTAGGCGGCGTCGTGCCAGCCCTTCACTTCCACGCGCTTGCCCTCGAGATCCTTGTAGATGGAGAAGAAGTGGGTGATCTCCTTTAGCATGTGCGGGTAAATGTCGGTGTAATTCCACACGTTGTTGTAGCGCGGATTGTTCTTTCCTACGGCCAGAACCTTCTCGTCGAGCACGCCCTGGTCCAGCATTTCCAGCAGGCCAATGGGACGCACTTCCTGCACGCAGCCGGGGAAGCTGGGGCCGGGCACCAGCACCAGCACGTCCAGAGGGTCGCCGTCATCGCTCAACGTGGAGGGAATGAAGCCGTAGTCGCCGGGATAATGCACGGGCGAGTGAAGATTGCGGTCCAGCTTGAAGACGTGCAACTGCTTGTCATACTCAAACTTGTTGGTGCTGTCCTTGGGAATCTCGATCACCGACCGGAAGACTTCAGGGGAACGGTCGCCGACCGGCAGTTCCAGATAATTGACCATCTCTGTTGCTTCTCCTTGTGCCGTGGGGAAAAGACCTGCCATCCAGGAGTGATCCGGGAGGAGTGTGCAGCCCCGGCAATAGGCTGGAGCTTCTATAATTACGGATCATGAAGGCGCATGTCTATGTCACGCTTAAGGCCTCGGTCCTCGATCCGCAGGGCCAGACCATCCAAAACGCCCTGAAGAAGATTGGCTTCGCCGATGTTACCGCCGTGCGCCAGGGCAAGTATTTCGCCCTTTCGCTGGCCGATGGCCTCACCCCCGAGGCGGCGCGCGCCCAGGTGGAGCGCATCGCCCGCGAAGTGTTGACCAACCTCATCATCGAAGATTACACATACCGCATAGAGGAATAGGCGCGGCTCCACGCGCCCCATTACACCCGCGGTTACCGAAAATCGCACCCATCTTCGCCTGTCTCCCCGGCTGTGCCTCGGTCGCATAGAATTCCTTCATGTGCGGAATTGTTGGCTATGTAGGGTCGAAGAAGGTTGTCCCCGTCATCATTGAGGGACTGCGTCGCCTGGAGTATCGCGGCTACGATTCGGCGGGTATTGCCGTGGGCAGCCCGTCGAGCACAGTGCTAGATGTGTGCCGCGCGCCGGGCAAGCTGGGCCACCTGGAGGAAGTGCTTCGGGAACATCCGCTGACTGGCACCTTCGGCATTGGCCACACGCGCTGGGCC
>DCFV01000011.1:18387-27604 GCA_002314435.1 Acidobacteriaceae bacterium UBA1795
CACACGCGCTGGGCCACCCACGGTCGTCCCACCGAAGAGAACGCCCACCCGCACCGCGACTGCACGGGCCGCATCGTGGTGGTCCACAACGGCATCGTGGAGAACTATCTGGACTTGAAGCGCGAACTCACTGCGCAGGGCCACACGTTCGTCACGGAGACCGACACCGAGATCATTGCCCACTTGATTGAACAGGTGCAGAAGGACGCGGCTACTGCAGGCGCGCCTCTGCTGCTGGAAGACGCCGTGCGCCGCGCCGTAAAGCGCCTCACCGGCGCCTTTGCACTGGGCATTCTCTCTGCCGCTGAGCCGGACAAGATCGTCGCCGCGCGCTCCGGGCCGCCGGTGGTTATCGGCGTGGGCGAGGGCGAGTCGTTTGTGGCTTCTGACGTCCCCGGCATTCTGCACCACACGCGGAATATCTATTTTCTGGCCGACGGCGACATGGCCATCCTGACGCCCGCCGGCGTTACCCTTACCGATTTCGAGGGCAAGCCCATCCAGCGCGAACTGACGCGCATCCAGTGGGACCCGATTCAGGCGGAAAAGGGTGGCTACAAGCACTTCATGCTGAAGGAGATCTGGGAGCAGCCGCGCGCCGTCCGCGACACCACCATGGGCCGCGTATCGCTCGACTCCGGCAAAGTTTTTCTGGGCGAGATGGAGATCGCCGACGAGGAACTGGCGGCCGCCTCCAGCATCAACATCGCCGCGTGCGGCACCAGTTGGCATGCCGCGACGGCCGGCAAATACATGATTGAGCGGCTGGCCCGCCTGCCCGTGGACGTGGACTACGCCAGCGAGTACCGCTACCGCAATCCCATCCCCGATCGCAACGCGCTCGGCCTGCTTATCACCCAGTCGGGCGAGACGGCCGACACGCTGGCCGCGCAGAGGGAGATGATTTCGCTCGGCTCCAAGACTGTTGCGATCTGCAACGTGGTGGGTGCGATGGTGGCGCGCGAGGCGCACGGAGCCATCTACACCCACGCAGGGCCGGAGATCGGTGTTGCGTCAACGAAGGCATTCACGGCACAACTCACCGCGCTCTTTTTGCTGGCGCTCAAACTGGGCCAGCTGCGCGGTCGGCTGGACAAGGAGCGCTCCGTCGCGTTGATGGAGGAACTGAGCCGCGTACCGGCGAAGATCGAGGAAGTGCTTCGTTCGTGCTCGCCGCAGTGCGAGCAGCTCGCGGCCAGCTTTGCAAACGCGCGCGACTTTCTCTATCTCGGCCGCGGCATTCATTTCCCCATAGCACTCGAGGGCGCGCTCAAGCTCAAGGAAATTTCCTACATCCATGCTGAAGGCTATCCGGCAGGCGAGATGAAGCACGGGCCGAATGCACTGATCGACGAGACGTTGCCCGTGGTGGTGCTGGCCACGCGCGACGAAGCCGACCCGGCCTCGAAGTTACGCTATGAAAAGACTCTCTCCAACATCCAGGAAGTGACTGCGCGCTCGGGCCGCGTGATCGCCATCGCCACCGAGGGTGACACCACGATCGGCACGCTGGTGGAGCACGTGATCCACATTCCGCCGGTGTTCGAACTGCTTTCGCCGCTCATTGAGATTGTGCCGCTGCAACTGCTGGCCTACTACATCGCGGTGCGTCGTGGTTGCGATGTGGACCAGCCGCGCAACCTAGCCAAGTCAGTGACGGTGGAATAGGAGCCGGGCTCGCTTACTAGCCCCTTCACCGTGCGATATATCCCCATTTTCCTGTCTTCTCGTCATCGATGAGCACAGCGGCCAATCCTTCGGAAAATGGCTGCGCATCGAGGTATTGAGGACTGACGATATATCGCCCCTTCTGGTCAATGAAGCCCCATTTACCTCTCAGGGGCTCACCGAGCATTACAGGGGCCAGGCCCTGCGAGAAGAAATAGGCTGAGCGCCACTGCAAACCGAGAGAAGGGGTTCCAGTCTTGTCGATGAAGCTGTAATTGATCTCTCCGATCGCTTTTGTTCTTCCCTCCGGGTCCGTTGCCCATTTGTAAGTGGTGTTGTACTCGAGAGAGAAGCCATCCTGAAAGATCACTGGCTCGGGGAACTGCAAGGGGATGACAATTTGCCCCGTCCTATCGATCGCGCCCCACTTCCTTTTGAGACCGCCCGCAGCAGCTACTGTCGCAATGCCACCCTTGAACGAGTAGGCGTAACCCCATTGCGGATCAAGTACGAACTTTCCTGTGCGGTCGATGTATCCCCACCGGCCTGTGTCGGGATCTCCAATGCGCACGGCTGCCAATCCCTCGCTGAAGCAGAAAGCGTCATCGAAGATCCGCTCGATGACATAGTTACCCGACTTGTCGACAAAGCCGAAGTGTCTGTTAACACCTCGATCATCCCAACTCACGTTGGTGCCGACCAGGGTCAAGCCATCGCCGCATGGCAACACAACGCCGGCTTGAAGGTCAGAAGCGTATCGGCCCTGCTTATCGATTACGCGCTCGGTTCCCGTTACGATATCTCCGGTGCGAACCACCGAAAGACCTTTTGAAAACGCGGTCACGTGGTCCCACTGCGGAGTAATCACATACTTGCCGCTTTTATCGATGAAGCCCCACTTACCGGTTCTGTCGTCGCCAAGACGAACGGCTGCCAAGCCCTCGCTAAAGGCCACGGCTTCGTCAAATTGCGGGGAAATTACAAGCTTGCCCGACTTATCGACATAGCCCCACTTGCCATCTTCCTTTTCGCCAATCTGTACAGCAGCCAAGCCTTCTGAAAATGGGGTGGCGCTCTCAAACTGCGGATTGATTACCAATGAAGCCGTGTCGGATTGTGTGGCCTCTTTGCGGTGCTCTTGATCTTGAACTGCCTGGCAGTTTTGAGCAGAGACCAAGAATAGCGACAGAAAAATAATCCAAAAGTATGCAGAATTACTGGTCCGTTTCATACAGCCTCCTCTCTTGCAGGTTGAGCTGGCTGCAACAAAACAAAACAGTAAAGGCTTGCCCCAGTAGCGCACAGCATTACTTTTGTGGGAGCAGCAGTATCTTTCGTTTAAGCAATCAAAGCGAAGACATAGATCTCAAGGATGGGAGCTCGGCGACTGGCTATCTGGATATGAGCCAGGACACAGGCAAGGATGAATCGATAAGTATCAATCAGTGGGAATGTGGCTGAGTTAGGGATGAGTCTGCCAGGTTTTCGGCCTTCGCGTATCCGCCCCTACTCGCAATTCCAGTCTTCAAGATTCCTGGCGGGTCGATTGGGAGAGATGCGCCGGCAGCCGAATAGCGATTACACACGCCGAGGTGAAGAGAAGAGGGATAGCCAGCGCGACGAAGAGAAGGATCAGCGGCGCATGAAGCGAGAGGATGAAGCCCGACATCATGGGGCCGATCACGGCGCCGGCGCGGCCCACGCCCATCGCCCATCCAAGGCCTGAACTGCGGACCTCGACCGGATAGATACAAGTCGACAGCGGGTAGATGCCATTGAATCCACCTTGCAGGGTGACGCCGATCAGGAAGGCGGTGAAGAGAAGAGCACCGACAGACAAGGGAACTCCGCCGAAGAGGATAAGCAGCCCGGCGGCCGCCAGCAGGAAGCAGGCAATGAGCGGCTTCAGCCCAGCCGAGTTTGCCAGCCACGCGAGAATGGCTGTTCCGCAAAACGCTCCGATGTTGTAAATGGCGCCGGCATAGATGCCGTCCTTGGGATCGAGCCCGGCGCGAATGGCCAGCTTGGGGATCCAACTCACGATGGAATAGAGAACCATGAAGCCGAAGAAGATGGCACACCAGAGCAGCAAGGTATCGCGCCGCATGTGCCTGCCGAGCAATTTGGACAGAACACTTTTGCGCGGCTCCGGTATCTCCATCGAAGGCTCGCCGGGCGAGGCATGCAATGGCTCCGGTGCTCGGCGGGTCTGGAGGTGTTGCAGGAAGTGTGCCGACTCCGGCAGGAAGAGGAAGGCGACGGGGAAGAATGCCAGCGAGCCAAAACCGGAACACAGGAGAACAAAGCGCCAGGTGTGATGGACAAGGGCCCAGGCGGTTAGAAAGCCTGTGATTGTGGCCCCTATGGGGTAGCCGCCCTGTAGGAGACCGACAGCGAAATTACGCCAGCGCGGGGGCGCAAACTCAGCCACCAGGGCTGTCATGCAAGCCAGTACGGTTCCGATGCCTATGCCGACCACGAGACGCGCGAGTAGCAAATGATTCACGCTGGCTGCGAATCCGCTCATCACCATGCCGAGAGACATGGTCAGCAGTGACGCGAGGATGAGAGGACGGCGGCCGAAGCGGTCTCCGAGCGGCGCAACCAGCAGCCCGCCGATGGCCATCCCAGCGAGGCCTGCGCTGAAGACTACGCCTAGAGTTGTCGGGGACAGGTTCCAGTCTGTAGCAATGGACGGGGCCAGATACGACATGAGCAGGACGTTCATGCCGTCTACGGCGTTGATGAAGAAACATAACCCCACTACGAGTACAGACAGACGAGACCATTCCGCGGTGAGGACTTCCGCAGGTGCGGGTCGGTCCGGGGGGGGCGACGGAGTACGAAGAACCTCACTACGATTCGATTTCATCGTTCCATCAATTCCGTCGTGGCCGTGTGTGACCCAGCATAAATCAACTGGCTGGCGCGCCCTTTTCCTGCGTCTGCGCGATGAAGTGCTGGTGCATGCGATCCGGGTCAGCATCCAATCCGGAAAACAGACGGAAGGCCTCCACGGCCTGGTGGACCGCCATGCGACTGCCGTCCAGCGTGCGGCATCCCAGGGCACGTGCGGTGCGTAGCAACTCGGTCTCCAACGGGAAATAAACTATCTCGGCGACCCACAGATCAGAGCGCAGCAGCGATGCGGGCAGCGGAAGTCCCGGGTGGCTCGCCATGCCGGTGGGCGTTGCGTGGACCAGCCCGTTTGCGCCGGCCAGGCTGGTGGCGATGCCGGTGGATGCGCATACGCGGTCGTGTCCAAACCGGGAGCGATAGCGCTCGACCAACTCTGTGCAACGGCTGGTGCACGGATCGATGATGGTGAGCCGGCCTGCACCCATGTGGAGCAGGGCATAGGCAACTGCTGCGCCTGCTCCGCCCGCTCCCAGTTGCACCACGTTGGCAAGGGACGCGCCTGGCAACCCGCTGAGAAAGCCATCGCGGAAACCGAGCCAGTCCGTGTTGTGGCCTGTCCGCTTTCCATTGCGAAGGACCACGGTGTTCACGGCGCCAATGGCGCGGGCATCTTCGGAGAGGTCGCTGAGGAAGGGAATGATTCGTTGCTTGCAGGGGTGGGTGATGTTGAGTCCGCTGAAGTCCATCCGCTCCGCAGCTTGCAGTAGACCGGGCAATGCGTCGGCTTGCAGACCCAGCACATCCAGATCGATGAGTTGATACAGGCAGCGCAGCCCGTGTGCCTCTGCCTCACGCTCATGCATGGCAGGCGTTCGCGAGGCCTGAATTGCAGACCCGATCAGACCGAGTAGGACTTTGGTGCGATCACGATGCGCAGGAGAGTTGCCGGCCACTCTTCAAGCGTATCGCATGTCGATGTACGAACCTTGGCGACCAGCCACGCCGGGCTGTGAGGCGCGGCACAGGAGGAACCGGTTGCCGCTTGCTATCCTGTCGCGTGCAATTGGAAGAATATGTCTATCCGCCTTACGGCACTCCGCTGCTGGAGGCGTACGGTGCACGCTTCGAGTCGGTCTTCGTTGTCCTGCACCCTTTTGTGCGCGTTCCGGAGCCGCTGGCATGGAGCGCGACGCGGCTGTACCCGGCTGATGCGCAGATTCTTGCGCGCGGAACGAAGTGTACGTGGGCTGAGGTGGCCACGCAGACCGGTATGACCTCATGCGCGCGCGTTAATCAGGCGCTGCTTACGTCCATCGGTTCGCTGACGGACTACCTGGCCGATCCGGCGGGCCGTGATGCGCTGCAGGCCGTGGTGCAGACACAGCCGGTCTGGCTGCCCGCGGAAGGGCGCTTCGAACCGCTGCTGCAGGCGGACTTTCTTGAGGTCTTTGCCGGGGCCGGGCACGAGGAATTGGCTTTCGTGCCGGAGTTTCCGCAGTCCGATCCGGTGGAGCGCTTCTCGGTCGCGGCTCTGCGCGGCGGTTCGTTGCCGTTCCCGTCGTGCGGAACGCTGCTCACGCCCGACGAGTCGTTCCTGTTCACGGTCGACTGGGACAGCTTCTTCACGCTGTTCTACGGGCCGCGTGCCTTTGTCGCACAGACTGCGCGCACGCTGGCGCTGGAGGGGTTCTTCGCCACGCCGAATACGGACCACGCCTGGTTCAATTACTCGATGGGCTGCGCCACGGTGACCATCTCGCCCGAGGACTGGCCGAATGTGGAGGCTCCGGCGCTGGTGCGCGGCCTGGAGCGCGCGAAGAGCTTCTAGATTACAAGCCAACGTAATCAGGAAATCGGCAACGGACTACGGGGGGGGCGTGCTTTGCTGCTAGGGCGTGGCGGTTGGGGTCGCAGCCGTGGCGGCTGTAGCCACCTGCGGGCTGTCGCCATCCGGTGATGCGTTCTCATGCGAAGAGCGGCGGTGGTGCGAGTCCACCTGGAGGGTGATCGTCTGCTGCTTGCGATCGCGCAGCACTGTCACCTGCACCGTCTTGTTCTGGTTGGCGCGCAGGGTGCGGTCCCAGTCGGCGGTGGTGGCAATGTTCTCTGTGCCTACCTTCAGGATTACGTCGAAGGCCTTGAGGCCAGCGGCTTCGGCCTCGCTCTTCCGTGCCACCTGCTTCACCATGAGGCCGGACTTGATGCCCAGGTACTCGGCCATCTGCGTGGTCAGCGGCTCAACGAGCGCGCCCACGTTCAGAGTGCTGCCGAAGAACGGCATGTGAAATCCGCCGGAGGGCACATCGGCTGAACTGCCGCCGTTGGACAGGATGCCCATAGTCGGCGCGGAGGTCACCCCATCGCTGCCGCTGTCCAGCTTGTTCCACACGTCGTGCTCCATCTTCTTGCGGTCCACCAACTGCACGTTCAGAGTCAGCAGCGCGCCCTCGCGGCTGATGACCACGCTGGCCGTGTGGCCCGCGGACAGCTCGCGCAGCATACGCGTGAACTGTTCGGAGTTCTCAATCTTCTGCCCGTTGATTTCGACGATCACGTCGTTGACGTGGATGCCGGCCTGCGCCGCGGGCGCGTCGTGGTCAATCAGAGTGACCACTGCGCCATGTCCGTCCTTAACCTTCAACCGGGCGGAGGCTTCGGTGTCCATGTCGCCCACCAGCACGCCCATGTAGCCCTGCGCGCTGGAGTGCAGCAGCCGGCTGGGCAGATTGAGCGCCTGTGTGAGTGCGCCGGTTTGCGCCAGCGCGGACGAACAGGCGAGTGCGCAGCCAAGAACCAAAGCGCTGGTCAGGATCACTGCCGGCCCGCGTCGAGCAGTGCGGTGTGGCCTCAAAAGGTGCTTCATGGTTTCTCCTTGAGCTTGCTGCAGGCCCCGCGCTCTGTTGTATGGACGGTGCGGTGGCCGGAACGATAGTGAATTCTACTGAATCTCTGGTACGCGGCTCAGCACCTGCCGCGAAACGGTACGAATCTGGGGGCTCTGGTCTTTGACGGCAACGGTAGACAGAACCTGACGTACGGTTGTGTCGGCCTCCACCGGTTCAAGGATGCTGATGGCCTCGGAGCGGATGTGCGGATTGCTGTCGTAGAGCAGCGCCTCCAGCACGGCGTCGCGCACGCGCATGTCCTGGGCCACGTAGGGCTCCAGGCCCTTGAGCGCCTTCTCGCGCACCCCGTCGTTCTTGTCGTAGCGCAGCGCCACGATCAGCGCGTCGCGGATGCCGGCCGGGTTGCAGCCGCGTCCGGCGCGGCACTCAGCCGCCAACAGGCCCACCGAGTTGTCACGGATGCCTGCCGAGGCTGCGTCTTCCGAGGCCATCATCAGCAATTGGCGAATCGACGGGTCTTCCAGCGAGCCGCGCATGCGCTGCGGCACCACCTGGTTGTAGCGCACCTCGATCACGTTGCTGTTCGGCTGCTGCTCAATGCTGGAGATGTTAGCCACTGTGTCCGGCGTGACGACCGCGGGCGGTTGCGGTGCCGTGGCGGTTTGCGCGGGCTGCGCGGCGGCGTGTGCCGCCCGGCCCTGCGCGAATTCGTAGCCTCCAACCGCACCGGCGCCGAGGCCGGCCACCAGCAGCAGCACCGCAGCCGCCGGGGCAGACTGCAGCCGCGCCATATTGTTGACCAGCCGCTGGCTCAGGCGTTCATACCAGCGCTTGGGCGGGAGTGCGTCCAGCGCTTCTTCCATCCGCATCCGCGAGCGCGCGACGAGATTGGCAGGGGGCTCGATCACCGGGTGCAGCGCGGCCAGCGTCTGCATCGCCTGGAGCGCTGCGCGGTCTCCCTGACAGTCCACGCAGGTGTTCAAGTGGCGATTCAGCTCGTGTACCTGTTCGTCGGGCAGCTCGCCATAGGCAGCCAACACGATGCGTTCATGTGCCAATTCGCAATTCATGGTGTCTACGTCCTCATAGCCTCGAAACAACAGTCGTGCAAATTGAGTACTGTTCCCGGCCTGTTCATTGCCGGTTTTCTACCGCAGTCCCGCCAGTTGCGTGCGCAACTTTTTCGTCGCTCTGAAGAGCGTATTTTTGGCGGTTTCTTCGGTGGTGTTCAACATCTCTCCGATGGTGCGCAGGCGTAGGCCCTGGTAGTGCTTCAGTTCGAAAACCATGCGTTCGCGCGGGGTGAGCGTACCCAGCGCGGCCTGAATGCGCTGGCCCAGCACCTTGCGGTCGAGTTCGCGGTCGGGATTCGAGAATGCGCGATTGTCAGAGACGGAAGCCAGCAGGTCGATTTCGTCGCCGGAGTGGTCCACGAGCACGGCCTGATCTTCGCGGCGCGTCTTTCGGCGGCGCAACTGGTCCAGGCAGAGATTGGTGACAATGCGGTAGATCCACGTATAAAACGAGCACTCAAACCGGAAATTCCCGATGTAGCGGAAGGCTTTCAAAAAGGCTTCCTGATAGATGTCCTCGGCGTCGTGCTCAGAGCCGGTGAGGTGCAGGGCCAAGCGCAGCACCTGCTGCTCGTACTGCCGCACCAGCGCGTCAAACGCGGCGCGCGAGCCGGCCTGGGCCTCGCGGATCAGCTCCATCTCAGGCGCACGGGCCTTCCGGCGCTCCGCAGCGCGCTCGGGTCCGTCCATTGCCCTGCTCGCGGCCATACCTGGGATGGATTGTATCCCGGGGGCCACTGGCCAGGCCAAACCCGCCGGCGCCACGGCCGG
>DCFV01000011.1:27777-31362 GCA_002314435.1 Acidobacteriaceae bacterium UBA1795
TCGGGTCCGTCCATTGCCCTGCTCGCGGCCATACCTGGGATGGATTGTATCCCGGGGGCCGCTGGCCAGACCAACCCCGCCGGCGCCACGGCCGGTGCGGGAACTACGCTTGCAGCGTCGCTTGTCATCAAATCCCAGCTCCACAAGACGAGGAGTGTACCCACTACAACTGACGCAGGCAGAGCCGGTTGGTGAGCCGAGTTCCTGTCTGCGGGTAGACTGGAGGGACGATGAACGGAACCCTTTTTGGCGAAGTGGAGCCCGTGGCAGGCGGATGGTACGTGGCTCACTGTGACGGCGGCTCACGCGGCAACCCAGGCCCGGCCGGCTACGGCGCGGTGGTGGAAGACCCCCAGGGCCGCGTGGTGGCGCGGCTGAGCGAGTTTCTGGGCAAGCAGACCAACAACTTTGCGGAGTACTCCGGCCTGCTGGCGGTGCTGAAGTGGGCCAACGAGAACCACGTGGCGCAGCTCAAGGTGGTGTCGGACTCCGAGCTGATGGTGAACCAGATGAAGGGCCGCTACAAGGTGGGCAGTCCCAGCCTCAAGCCCTTGTGGGAAGAGGCCAAGCGCCAGGCCACGCGGCTGGAGCGGTTCCAGATCAGCCACACGCTGCGCGGCGGCAACAAAGAGGCTGATCAATTGGCCAACGACGCCATGGATCGCGGCATGGGGCGAAACGCGGGATCAGCGGTCCGGGATCAGGGATCATCCGCTCCGCCGGAGCGGCCGCGGCGGGTAGTGCTGGACGGGTTCGTCAAAAACGGAGTGGTGCACCTGCTCGAAGGCGAGCTGCCGGACGGGATATATGTGAAGGTGGTGCGAGAGTAAGCGAGCTCGCCATCGAGGGACGTCTCGCGGCGGCATCTCGCAGGCATCCTCACACGCCGAAAGAGGCATCCAACCTTACGCGATTGCAAGAACGGTACGATCGTAACGCACATTCGTCATGCGACGATCTTCCGGCAGTCGGGCTATACTGCTCGTCCCGGAAGTAGAAGATCCGGAAATTCGCCGGACGTGAGCACCACCCCCACTGAAAGTTGCTGACTGCCTGGTTCTCCTCCGGAGCAAGAGAATTTCAACTTCGAGGAAGTCCATGTCGAATCCAAGCATCACAAATCTGAAACTTTGGCTGGTTCGTTCCCGGCAGCCGTTTCTTGCTCTCGGCTGCCTGCTGGTGGTTACGGGAATTATTGTGGCCTGTACCAGCAGCACAGGCGGCACCACATCGGGCGTCGGCTCCCTCAAGGTGACGCTCAGCGACCCGGCCACGTGCGCAGCTCCTGATGGTCCCTACTCTCACGTTTACGTGACCATCACGGACGTGCAGGCGAATGTGAGCTCCACAGCCAGTGCCACGGACTCGGGCTGGATGGACCTGACGCCTAACCTCGCCAGCGCGCCCATGCAGGTGGATCTTCTGGGCCAGGCCAACAATCAGTGCTTCCTGGCGATGCTGGGCGACACGCAGGAACTGCAGGCGGGCAGCTTTCAGCAGATCCGGCTTATTCTGGCAGACAACAGCGTGAGCCTTGGCTCTTCCAATCCTTGCGGCACCTCGGCCAACTGCGTCGTTCTCTCCTCGGACTCGAGCGCGCACACCCTGCTGCTTTCGAGTGAGTCGAAGACCGGCATCAAGATTCCATCGGGACAGATCGCGGGCGGCGCCTTTACGATTGCTGCCGGCGAGACCAGGGATCTGAACATCGACTTCAACACGTGCGAATCGATAGTGAAACAAGGCAACGGCCAGTACCGGTTGAAGCCGGTGCTGCATGCGGGCGAGGTGAGCACCACCTCTGTCTCTGTCAACGGCAAGGTTGTGGATGCTCTGGGCAATCCCATCGCTGGTGCAATGGTCGCTCTGGAGCAGCCAGTTGCTGACGCCATTACGGGCACTACGATTGACCGAATCTACCAGACCGCACTGACCGGGTCCGACGGCACATGGGTGATCTGCCCCGTCACGCTGGGCGATCCCACCAAGCCGTACGATGTGGTCATTGTGGGCTCCAACTCGGCTGGCGTGATGGAAGCCCCCGCGATCATCACTGGAGTCTCTCCCGGCAGTACGGTGGGCACTGTGACGTTGAGTCTGCCCGCAGACGTGCCAACCGCCGCATCGGTTGCCACGCTCGAGGGTCAGGTCACGACGGTGAACGCCTCGAATGCCGGTATCTCAATGGATGTAGCTGCATCCGCACTGGAGACGGTGAATGGCGTCATCTACAGCATTCCGCTTCCGATGACCACAACGCAGAACTCCGGTTCAGTGTGGCTGAACCTGCAGACCGCGGGCAGCCAGACCCCGGCGTGCGTACCCGGCACTTCGTTCTGTGCGAACTACGGCATGGAGCTTCCGGTGGGGGCTGCGTATTACGGCATGTGGTCTTCCAGCGGAACCACGCTTACGCCGCCTGCGGTTGGAGCGTCCTTCGCCACCTACGTTGTGGACGGGATCGCGAGCCCGGGCACCAGCACGATCGCAACTCCGCTCGGTACGACGGGATGCACCCCGAACGAGATAGAGGCCACTGCGGTTGCACTGACGTCCGCTACCATCTATCCTGCGACCGTTCCAACGGTGGCCTTTGCACAATGCCAGTAATGGCGTAACAGCCGGTCACAAAGGAAGGCCGGAACTCCTTGGGGAGTTCCGGCCTTCGCATTTTGTAGTGGAGATCGGTTTAGCTTTTGGCGCCCAGGTTGTTGCGCCACTGGTGGCCGCCGCGCTCCAGCAGACGATTGGAACAGTCGGGGCCCCAGGAACCAGCGAAGTAGTTGGGGAACACCTCAGGGTTTTTGGCCGCCCAGGCTTCCAGAATGGGCGTGTAGAGCGCCCAGTTGATTTCCACGCCGTCGCGGTGCGAGAACAGCGTCTGGTCGCCGAGCATGGCGTCGAGCAGGAGGCGCTCGTAGCCGTTGGCGCGGCTTGTGCCAAAGGCCGCCGAGTAGTCGAAGTCCATGTTCACCGGGCAGACCGCCATGCTGGAGGTGCCGGGCACCTTGGCTCCAAAGCGCAAAGCGATGCCTTCGTCCGGCTGGATGCGGATGGTTAGCAGGTTCGGCTGAATCTCCTGGCAGGGGCCGCTGGACTGCATGCGGTTGAAGATAAGCAGCGGCGGCTGCTTGAACTGAATGCTGATTTCGGTGGCGCGCTTCTTGAGGCGCTTGCCTGCGCGCAGATAGATGGGCACCCCCGCCCAGCGCCAATTCTCGATGCCGAGGCGCACGGCTGCAAAGGTCTCCGTGCCGGACTCGGGATTGACGCGATCTTCCTCGCGATAGCCAACGACTTTCTTGCCGTCGATCATGCCCGGCCCGTATTGGCCGCGTACCGCATTGAGGATGGGAATGTTGGGGATCGCCTTCCAAACCTTGACCTTCTCGCGGCGCACAGCTTCAGCGTCAAAGCTCGAGGGCGGTTCCATGGTCACAAAGCTCAGCAGTTCCATCACGTGGTTCTGCACCACGTCGCGCAGCGCGCCGGCCTTCTCGTAGAACGGTCCACGGCCTTCCACGCCGAGCGTTTCCGCTGCCGTGATCTGCACGTGGTCAATGTAGTTGCGGTTCCAGATGGGCT
>DCFV01000011.1:31483-32993 GCA_002314435.1 Acidobacteriaceae bacterium UBA1795
GCGCGGAGTCGAGATCGTGGCCGAAAGGCTTTTCGATCACTACGCCAACGCGGCCATTTTCCGGCTGCGCCATGCCTTCCGCGCCCAGGTTCTGGACGATGGGGGTGAAGTACTCCGGCGCGGTGGCCAGATAGAACAGCCGGTCAGGGCCGATGTTCTTCTCTTCGGCGATGCGGTCCAACTCTGCCTTCAAGCCGGCGTAGTGCGAGGCGTCGTCGANNTAGTGGTCGATGCGGAAGACCTGGCTCTCGTGGAAGACGGCGTTCACGTCTTTGTTGAGCTGGCGTGCGGAGTCGAGATCGTGGCCGAAGGGCTTTTCGATCACTACGCCCACGCGGCCGTTTTCCGGCTGCGCCATGCCCTCCGCACCCAGGTTCTTAACGATGGGCGTGAAGTACTCGGGAGCGGTGGCCAGATAGAAAAGCCGGTCGGGGCCGATGTTCTTCTCTTCGGCAATACGGTCCAGCTCTGCCTTCAAACCGGCGTAGTGCGAGGCGTCGTCGAAGGTGAGCGCATAGTAGCCGATCTTCTGGACAAAACTCTCCAGTTGCGGGTCGTTATTGTCCACACCCGCGAACTCGACGATGCCGGCGCGCATATCGGCTGCGAACTCGTCGCCGAGGGGACGGCGGGCAACGCCGACGATGGCGAAGTTCTTGGGCAGCAGCCCGGCTTGCTCCAGGTGAAACAGCGCCGGCAGCAGCTTGCGCTTGGTGAGGTCACCGGACGCGCCGAAGATCACCATGATGCCTGGCCCAGGAATGCGCTCGCCGGATTGGGGAACCTGCGACAGGTCCTCCGGATTGACTTTGATTTGTACAGTCGCCATAAAGCGATCGAACCTCCGTGACGCAGGAAAACAGCAGGCAGTTTCAGGGGTCAGAGTGTGGAGCGATCTGGCTGCGACTGACCGCTGTTGTCTGACCCCTGAAACACGGGATCAGTCCTTCTTGAGGGCGTGGCCGCCGAAGGCGTTGCGCATGATGGCCAGCATTCGATCGGTGAAGTTGTTCTCTTCGCGCGAGCGGATGCGACGGATCAACGACTCGGTGATGACCGGCGCGGAAACGTTGAGGTCGATGGCCTCGAAGACCGTCCAGCGGCCCTCGCCGGAGTCGGAAACATAAGCTTCGAGACCGTCGAGCGTGGGATTTTTGGAGAGCGCGTCGGCAGTGAGGTCCAGCAGCCAGCTGCGCACCACGCTGCCATGCCGCCAGATCTCGGAGATCTGCGCGAGGTCGAGATTAAGCTCTTCCTTCTTCTCCATGATGGTGAAGCCCTCGGCGAAGGCCTGCATCATGCCGTACTCAATGCCGTTGTGGACCATCTTCACAAAGTGGCCGGCACCGGCGGGACCCACGTGGCCCCAGCCCTTGTCCTTGGCGGGAGCCAGCGTCTCGAAGATCGGCGTCAGATACTCGACGGCTTCCTTGTCGCCGCCGATCATCATGCTGTAGCCCTCTTTCAGGCCCCACACGCCGCCCGAGGTGCCCACGTCCACAAACTGGAA
>DCFV01000011.1:33299-40053 GCA_002314435.1 Acidobacteriaceae bacterium UBA1795
TCCTTGTAGTTGGAGTTGCCGCCGTCGATGAGGATGTCGCCGGGATTGAGCAGCGGCTCGAGCTTGGCAATGGTGTCGTCCACGGGCTTGCCCTGCGGCACCATGATCCAGATGGCCTTGCGCCCTTTCAGGTTTTTGGCCAGGTCTTCCAGGTTCGATACGCCCACGTTGCCCGAGGCCGTCAGCCTGGCCACTGCTTCGGCATTAAAGTCGAAGCCCACCACCTGATGGCCGCCCAGCCGCAGCCGCTCTGCCATGTTGCCGCCCATTTTGCCCAGGCCAATCAATCCAAGTTGCATGTCGCTCTCTCCTTCAAAAGTCTGTTACAGAACTCCGAGGTTGCCCAGCTCGCGGCGCAGCGCTCCTGCGCCCTCAAAGCGGATTGTCTTGATTCCGGCGGCTGCAGCTCCGGCTGCGTTTTCCGTGCGGTCGTCGATGAACAGCACGCGCTCGGGCGGCTTTCCCAGAATATCCAATGCGCGGCGGTAAATGGCAGCTTCCGGCTTGCGCAGCCCAAGGTAGCACGAGCTGAGAGCCACCTGGATTGAATTGCGCAGGCCGTACCGCTTAAAACGATACTCATTCGGCTCGCGGGCTTCGTTGTTCAGCACCCCGAGCATGCATTTATGTGATGCCGCCAGCTCGCGGAGGATTCCCAATGCTCCGTCTTTGAGCGGTTGACTCTGCTCAAACACCGCGTTGAGAAAATCCTCGCGCGAAAAGGGACGCGGCTCGTAGAAGACGGTCTGATCCAGATACTGGTTCGCGCTGATTGCGTCGCGCTCCCAGGCATCGTAGGGCGCGGCGTGGCGCGACTCGAACTCGTTGCGGTCCAGACCAAACAGATCCAGCACCGCCGCACGCTCGCAGTGATCCCAGCCGTTGGTCAGCAGCACGCCGCCGACATCGAAAAGAATTACGTCAAAGGGGTACATGTGCGCCTCTCGGGGGAAAGGACGAGCAGGTGCCGGGGAAAGCGTGATGGTTGCGGGTCTCTCCGCGCGACCAAACGAGGTGGAGATCCAGGTGCAGTGCAGGTTCCAACGCGTCAGTCTTCGCCGCGCCGATATTTGGCTTCAATCGCCATGAGTTTATTGAAGCGGCGCGTGAAGCGCTCTTCGCTGGTGATGAATCTGGCCTTCAGGAATGTGTCCACCAGCTCGTAGGCCAGAGAAGTGCCGATGATGCGCGCGCCCAGCACCAGCACGTTCATGTCGTCGTGCTCCACGCCCTGGTGCGCGGAGTAGGTGTCGTGGCACATGCCTGCGCGGACGCCAGGAATCTTGTTGGCGGCGATGGAAACTCCTACGCCGGAGCCGCAGATGAGGATGCCGCGGGGCGCCTCGCCTGCCTTGATGGCCTCGCCCACGCGCTGGGCAAAGTCCGGGTAGTCGTCTTCGGGTTCGCACTTGAACGCGCCCAGGTCGATGACTTCATGGCCGCTCTTGGCGAGATAAGCGCGGACCTCCTCCTTAAGAGGAAAGCCCGCGTGATCGGATGCGATGACTAGCTTCATTGCGTTCCTTCAGTGAACTGCCGTCAGTGATCAGCGACCCGTGATCGGCGTTTGCCGGCCACGGGTCCGCACTTGCTACTTCTTGACCAGAGCCTTGGCCTTGGCGGCAACGTTCTCCGCGGAGAAGCCAAGCTCAGCCAGCACCTTGGGCCCCGGCGCGGAGGCTCCAAAGCGGTCCAGGCCGATCACGTCGCCGTCCTGGCCCACGTACTTCCACCAGCCCAGCGGCGAACCTGCTTCCACGGCCACTTTGGGCACGTGCGCGGGCAGCACGCTGGCCTTGTAGGCAGTGGGCTGTTCGTCGAAGATCTCCCAGCTGGGGAAGCTCACGACGCGCGCCGCAATGCCATCTGCCTCAAGCAGCTTCCTGGCTTCGACACACGGCCACACTTCAGAGCCGGTTCCGATGAGGATGACCTGCGGAGGCGCTGCGTCCTCCAGGATGTACGCGCCCTTGCTGACACCGGCGTAGACGTCATGCGCCGCCGGGTCGATCACGGGCACGTCCTGCCGGGTGAGCGCGAAGAAGCTGGGTCCGGTGCGCTCCAACGCCAGCCGCCATGCAGCCGCGGTTTCGTTCGCGTCCGCGGGGCGGAAATCGGTGAGGTTGGGCACGGCGCGCAGCATCATCAGGTGTTCGATGGGCTGGTGCGTGGGTCCGTCTTCGCCCAGAGCTACCGAGTCGTGCGTGAAGACGAACAATGAGTGCGACTTCATCAGCGCGGCCAGGCGGATGGCCGGTTTGCAGTAGTCAGAGAAGGTGAAGAACGTGGAGCCGAATGGCACCAGACCGCCGTGCATCGCTATGCCGTTGACCGCGGCGGACATGGCGAACTCGCGCACACCAAAGAAGACGTTGCGGCCCGCGGGATCAATGTGGAAGTTCGCGCCCGACTTGAAGATCGTCTTGGTGGAAGCGGTGAGGTCGGCCGCGCCGCCAAACAACTCGGGGACAGCTTCCGCAATCGCGTTCATGATGGCGCCGCCCGCGTTGCGCGTGGCCTGCGCTTTACCCGCCGGATAGCTGGGCAGAGCCTTGGTCCAGTCGGTCTTGCGCACGCCCTTCTGGGTGCGCTCAAACTCGGCGGCCAGCTCGGGGAACTGCGCGCGGTAGCTCTCGAAGAGCTTCTTCCACGCAGCCTCATCGGCGGCGCCGCGGTCCACGGCCTTGCGCCACTGCGCGAGGGCCTCATCGGGAATGTAGAAGCTCTGGTCCTCGGGGAACGCGAAGAACTTCTTGGTCGCAGCCGTGTCGGCCGCGCCGAGGGCTTCGCCGTGCACCTTGTTGGTGCCGGCCTTGGGGCTGCCGTAGCCGATGATGGTGCGTACTGAGATGATCGAGGGCTTGCTGGTCTCGGCCTTGGCCGCGGCAATGGCGGCTTCCAATGCGTTCAGATCGTTGCCGTCGGCCACGCGCTGCACCTGCCAGTGGTAGGCTTCGAAGCGCTTCAGCACATCTTCGGTGTAGCTCAGTTCGGTGGGGCCGTCCAGAGAGATGCGGTTGTCGTCGTAGAGCAAAATCAGCTTGCCCAGACCCAGCGTGCCGGCCAGCGAGGCTGCCTCGTGCGAGATGCCTTCCATCAGGTCGCCGTCGCCGCAGAGCACGTAGGTATAGTGGTCCACCACGTCAAAGCCTGGCTTGTTGTAGACCGCCGCCAGATGCTTTTCCGCAATCGCCAGGCCCACGCCCATGCCGAATCCCTGGCCCAGCGGACCAGTGGTCACTTCCACGCCTTCGGTCTCGCCCGCTTCGGGATGACCCGGTGTGATGGAGTGCCACTGCCGGAACGACTTCAGGTCGTCGAGCGTGACTTTATAGCCGGAGAGGTGCAGCGAGCCGTAGAGCAGCGCCGAGGCGTGGCCGTTGGAGAGCACAAAGCGGTCGCGGTCAGCCCACCTGGCGTGCGCCGGGTTGTGCTTCATCAGCTTTTGGTAGAGCAGGTAGGCGATGGGTGCGCAGGCAAGCGGCGCGCCCGGGTGGCCGCTCTTGGCCTTTTCAACCGTGTCGACGGCAAGCAGACGCAGGGTGTCGATGGAAAGTTCGTCAATGGAACGAGCCGAAAGCGTGGCGGTCATGCGGGTGGCATTCCTTTCATTGTGGGGAAGACATCTCTTCAATTGTCCGCGATTTCAGGGGGTGATTGGTCAAGTAAATCAATTTACTCGATTCCACGGGATTTTCTCGTGTGTTACTGGGTTTCAAGCCTGACGTTCACATTGTAGCCAAGCCAGCGGCTGTCGCCGGTCCATTGCAGCGTCCATTGCAGCACTCCGCCATCAGGCAGGAATGGTGAGTACAGGTCAGCAGAGTGGCCTGCTGAGCCCAGGCTGCGGCTGGGGGTGAAGTTCACGGTCTTCCAGCCGTCGGTGGACCAGGTGACGGAGAAGGGCGCGGGATCGAGGATGCGCAATGCGGTACCGGCCTTCATCTTCTGGATGGGGCGCCGCAAACTGTAGATTTCCAGGTTCCGGTGCAGTGCCAGGCGGCCCTCCGGCTCGCAGTAGCGGGCATAGACTGGTTCCACGCGGTCAAAGACGCGGCCGTCGACGGCTGAGCGCAGCAGCTTCAAGTATTCGGCGTGGGCCCAGACGAGCGGCACGGCCGACCCTGCGGGCTGTCCCAGCTGGAGTCGCATGCCGGGACGGTTGGGCTCGTCCCACACCTGCTCCGGCAGCATTTGGCCGCTGGTGGCAAAGCGCTCGTAGGTCTTGATCAGCGCGGAGATGTCGTGGCCCGCGGCCAGCTCGTAGTGGGCACGCTCGCCGGTGAGCAGCGGCCACACGCGGCCCTGCCCATAGCCCTCGAATGGTCCGCCGTCTGCCCGCTGGCCGTAGCCGTCCCAGTTGTAGCGCAGCCAGCCGGAGCCCTGCGGCAGCCCGCGCTTCAGCACGGCATCCACCACCTTGAGCGAGTCGACGACGAGGGGATCGTCGGCGCGGCGCACGCCGTAGCGCACCAGCTCGAGGAATCCGGCGTCGATGATTTCGCGCGCCTGAAATTCGTAGCGCGTGCCCGGCGGCCGGTTGTTCAGGTGCAGAATCTCAGTGCCGCAATCCTCGCAGGCGTAGGCCTCGCCCTTCTCTGGCGGGCGGATGCGCATGTAGTGACGCGTCACCTCGGGCAGCAGCACGCCGTTGTTGGTCACAGTCCAGTCCTCCAGGTGGTGCTCGATCCAGTCGGCGAACTCCTCGTAGAAGACGGCCAGCTCGTTGGAGTCGTGGGCGCGGGCAATCTCTGCCGCGCAGATGAGCCCACTGATGACCGCGGCGAGCGTCGACGGCGAGTAGCCGGCGTTCTCTTCCCAGCGCTCCTGGTGGGTGATGGGCGCGTGGCGGACAAGGTAACCGGCGGCGCGCTCGACGAAGGGAAAGATCTGCATGTCGCCCAAGCCGTTAGCCTGCCACAGGCGCCAGGCAAGAATGATGGGAAAGGCCACTTCGTCCAATTGCTGGCCGCCCCAGTAGGGCCGCCCATCCACCCAGAAGTTCTGCGCGAAGCCGCCATCGGGGCGCTGCGTGCAGGCCAGGTAGACGAGCGCGCGGAGAGCGGTCTCCGTGCGGCCGCAAGCCAGCAGGGCCGAGGCTGTCTGCACCATGTCACGCGTCCAGACGAGGTGATAGCCGCCCAGATCGTCGTCGCTCTTGGCCTGGCCCCAGGGAATGGACGCCGAGGCTACGAACGCGCCTGCGAAGGTCTTGTCCTCGTGGGCCAGCAGCACGTTGTGGCTGGCGCGCATCAGCTTGCCGCCGTCGCCGGCCCTGGCCGCCAGCCACTCGGGGTTCGCCACGCGCTGCCATTGGCTGATGAAGCGCTCGCGATGCTCCTCGAAGGGAACGGCGAGCGCACTGACTGTCTTTTGGAGGGCAGTGTGGTGGCCCTCACCGATGCCGATGGCGACCACGAATTCTCGCGCCCCGTCGACCTTGTCCGCAGAGGCCACGTTCAACTCGCCCATCACCGCCAGGTTGCCCATGGTGGCTGAGCCGAACTCCCAGTCCATGCGGTAGTTCCCAATAATGTCGCGCCAGCCGTCGCTCGCGCCCACGAAGCCGCAGCTCACGCGGGAGAAGCCGCAACTGGAACCTATGGCCAGCGACCACTGGTTCTTCCACGCGAGCACCATCTTGTGCCCGGCAATGTCGACGGCGCGCGCCGTATTGCCCGCGCCGCCGCCGTCCAGGTGCGGAGCGAGCAAGGCATAGACCTTGAGCCGCGGCAGCAGATCCGGGTGGCCTTCCAGTGTGACCCGTTGCAGCACGACCGAGTGGTGCGGGTCGCTGATGATCTCTTTGGTCAGTGTGTAGCGGCCGTCCGGGTCGCGGTTGATGTAGCGCACGCCCAGCGCCTCCGGGTGGATGTACTCGAAGGTGGTGAGCAGATCGCGCTTCTCTTCGTGTGCAAAGGTCTCCCCGTCGGTGACCAGGAACTCCATGTCGCGCACCTGCGCGTGGTCGATCGCCGGGTGGTAGATCTCGTTCAGGATGCCGTGCGAGCAGGTAAACCACGCGCGGCTCGACGCTGAGTAGGCTGTGCCCACGGCGTCCTTCACGCTCGAAGTCCAGCGGGGAGTGAGGCCGGGGCCGCCAAAGGCCTCGCCCTGCTGGTCCAGCCATCGGTAAGGTGATTGTTCGTTCACGCTGTTTTGATACCAAACCGGAAGGAAGGGGAAGTCAAGAGTTGTCTGTTCATACTCTTTGGTTGATGATGCTGATGGCGGAAGGTTGCGCTTGCGGGCTAAAATGATGCGGGACTGCAACCTTTGTTCACAGCGCACAAGCTTCGGCAATCTTTGGCACCTTCTTGCTAGGCGCCTGCATCCATGCATACGTAGGACTTGTGTCCCCACCTTACCAACGAGCCCGGCGCCTGGATGTGAAGATCCGGCTGCAAACGGGTTCAGGGCCCTTTCACAAACAGCGCGGCCCGTGCCGCACAGTACAATCCGAACGGAGGAGATTCCCCAATGGCGTACACCCTTGCCCCGCTGCCTTACGACTATGCAGCACTCGAGCCGTTTATCGACGTCGAGACCATGCATCTGCACCACGACAAGCATCACCAGGCCTACATCAACAATCTGAACGCCGCGCTCGAGAAGTATCCCGAGCTGGCAGCCAAGAGCGTCGACGACCTGATCCGCGATCTGAATGCGGTCCCCGAGGCCATCCGCACCGTGGTGCGCAACAACGGCGGCGGGCACGCCAATCACTCGTTGTTCTGGACCGTGATGGGACCCA
>DCFV01000011.1:40171-45912 GCA_002314435.1 Acidobacteriaceae bacterium UBA1795
AGCATCACCAGGCCTACATCAACAATCTGAACGCCGCGCTCGAGAAGTATCCCGAGCTGGCAGCCAAGAGCGTCGACGACCTGATCCGCGATCTGAATGCGGTCCCCGAGGCCATCCGCACCGTGGTGCGCAACAACGGCGGCGGCCACTCGAACCACACCGCCTTTTGGAACCTGATGGGGCCGGCCGGCACTGCTGGCATCGGTGGCGCGCCCTCTGGCGCCATTGCCGACCAGATTGCCAAGGACTTTGGCGACTTTGAGGCCTTCAAGAAGACGTTCAACGAGACCACGGCAAAGCAATTCGGCTCCGGCTGGGGCTGGCTCGTGTTTGAGGGCGGCAAACTGAAGGTGACGACGACGGCCAACCAGGACTCACCGCTGAGCCAGGGGCTTTATCCCGTGCTCGGCAACGACGTGTGGGAGCACGCCTACTACCTGAAGTACCAGAACCGCCGCCCGGACTACCTGGCCGCGTGGTGGAACGTGGTGAACTGGGCCGAAGTGAACAAGCGCTTCGCCGTCGCCAAGGGATAATGGCAGTGGTCAGTAGAAGGCCCCTTCCGCTGTGCGGAAGGGGCCTTTGTGTTTCTAAGCGCGGACGCCCACCTGCAGGCCGCCTGGTGTGGCTACACCCCAGGCCATGCCTGGGGTGTTGTGGGCGAGGCCGAAGCGGCCGTCGGGGCCTAGCAGGATGATGCCGCCGTGGCCGCCGAGCCGGTTGTAGAGATAGGCGATGGCTTCGCGTGCGGTCAACTCGGGTGCGGTGCCTGCGGCTACGCGGTCAGTGGCCCACTTGCCCAGGACCAGTTTCATAATCGGCTCGCCCCAGCCGGTGAGGCTCACCGCTGCTGAGAGATTGTCGGCATAACAGCCGCAGCCGATGAGCGACGAGTCGCCTACGCGGCCCGGCGTCTTGTTCAGTGTGCCGCCGGTGGAGGTGCCCGCGGCGAGGTTGCCGAAGGCATCCAGCGCGACGGCGCCCACGGTATCGTGACTCGAAAAATCAGGGCTCAGGTCGGCGGGGTCGCCGTTTGCTGAGCGGCGCGCATCGCCGCCAAAGCCGACTGTCTCTCCGCTGGCGAGGGCGACGCTTGTCTCGGGGCTTTTGTCGTCTTCCAGACCGCTGAAGGTTGCGTCTGAAAGACCGGCGGCTGCGCGCGCCTGGGCCTGCGCCAGCCGCTCGCGCTCGCGGTCCAGCACCAGTTCCGCGTTGTCGATGAGCGCCATGCCGTGCGCCGCGGCAAATCGCTCCGCGCCCTCGCCCACAAAGTAGACGTGCGGGCTCTGCTCGAGCACGAGCCGCGCCGCCTGGATGGGGTTGCGCAGGCGTTCCACGCAGGCTACGCCGCCCGCCTTCATGCGCCCGCCGTCCATCAGCAGGGCATCCATCTGCACGGTCCCGTCGGAGGTCAAAAAGCTGCCGCGTCCTGCGTCGAATGTGGGGTCGTCTTCAAGCACCGTCACGGCGGCTTCCACTGCTTCAAGCGCATCGCCGCCGCGGGCGAGGATGGAATAGCCGGTCTCAAGCGCGCGACGCACGCCTTCGCGGTGTTCTTGCTCGGCGTTTTTTGGAATCGCCCACGCGCCGCCATGCACCAGCAGCGTGGGATCGTGTGTTGGGGCCTTGGTCACTCGCTTATCGTAGACCACTGCGCCCGCAACGGGCCGCTCGGCGTAGCATCAAAAACAACATGAATTCTCTTTCCGCCGCTGCCAGCGGCACCTTTCGCATCGCCGGCGACTTGCCCGTGTACCGCCTTGGCTACGGCACCATGCGCCTAGTGGGCGAGGGTGCGTGGGGCGAGCCCACCGACCCCGCTGAAGCCCGCCGCGTCCTGCGCTGTGCCGTTGAACTGGGCGTCACCCTCATCGACACGGCCGACGCGTATGGGCCGGAGATCGCCGAGCGGCTCATCGCTGAAGCCTTGCACCCGTATCCGGCGGGGCTGGTGATCGCGACCAAGGGCGGCATTACGCGGCAGGGGCCGGCGCGCACGGAGTATGTGGGGCGCGCGGGGTACCTGATCCAATGCGTGGAGATGAGTTTGCGGCGGTTGAAGCTCGACTGCATTGAGCTGTATCAACTGCACCGAATCGATCCGCGCACGCCGCTGGAGGAGTCGCTTGGCGCGCTCGTGCAGATGCAGCAGCAGGGGAAGATCCGGCACATCGGGCTGAGCGAAGTGACGCTCGGCGAGATCGAAGCAGCGCAGAAGACCGTGTCCATCGTCAGCGTGCAGAATCGCTACTCGCTGGCCGACCGGCGGCATGAGGCCACACTCACGTGGTGCGCAGAGCGCGGGATTGCGTTTCTGCCGTGGTATCCGATGGCGGCGGGCAAGATGTTCAAGCAAGACCACCCGCTGCAGCAGACGCTGGCGCGTGTGGCTGCCGCGCATGAGGCAACTGCGGCGCAGGTATCGCTGGCTTGGCTGCTGCAGCGGTCGCCGGTGCTGCTGCCGATTCCCGGGACTTCGAAGGTGGCGCACCTGGAGGAGAATGTGGCTGCAGTCGCGCTTCGCCTCACTCCGGACGAGTTCTCCGCCCTCGAAGCCGCGAGCTGCTGAAGACTCTCAACTTCGTCAATCGGTAGAACGCCAAGCTGCATCAAGGACAGCCTGATGCTGCCGCTCCGACACGCAGGAATCCTGCCATCGGCCGTCCCAGGCAATGAGCAGCGTTATCCATGCCGTGGGCACGCAGGGGCAATTCACTGAGTGGTAATTACCGAGTAGGCGGTCATCTGCCCTCAACTCCGAAAGTTGCTCTATTGTCCACCTGCGTCTCGAGCGGCAGAACCTCTCGAAAAGCGCCTCAGCGATTTGCACTGTCGATACGGCAGCAGAGATTTTGCACCATCCAGGGAATCAGCAAAAGTTCAATTTCCTCGGCCAGGCTCAGCCTGCGCTTATTCGCCTGCTCTGTCCGAGGATGCGGGTGTGGGCAGGTTGGCTGCCTTCCGTTTGGCAAGCGCACGATTGACCCGGCTCCGGAGGGCGAATCCGTCATCATTACCAGTGAACCCCATTCTCGTTTCCAGCTCACAGCCGTCGCCCTTGGCTTTCAGGAAGACGGAATTGCCCGCCGGATAGAGCGAGCCGACGACGATGAAAGAAGCCTTCATGTGTTCATTGTCGATCGCAACGATCGTGTAGTTTCCCGGGTTGCCGAGCGTGTCGGTCACGGCGTTCCAAAGGTCGCTGCAGGGAAGCGGATAGGGCTTGGCGACGGCCGGCGCTGCGAGCGCGAGAAACAGGGATAAAAGCGATAACCTGGACATTCTTTCCTCGAAATTAGAGCCGTGGAGCTAGTGAGTCGTACAGGACAGCCAATCCTCTATTCCAGACGGTAGTCTGAACCTGAATTGCGTGCACTTCCGTGTCCCAAGTCACAATCGCCGGACGGGACATTGACCATTGCCGGGGTCCTCCTGGACTGCTGCATACGGGCTTGAGAGTATTCGCGAAGTGCCGGTCCGATTGTGGCCAAGTCGGAAATTTCGACCTGGTAAACATCTGCCGGGACGGAAGCGATTGATTGAATCCCTTGCAGATTTGCGATACGGCCACCATGGCGTCGGGTGGCAGTCTTCGAATGTATCCAGCACCAGCCAAAGCCGAGCTGCAAACACCAAGGGCCGCCCTGTTCGGGCGGCCCTTGGTGCCTCGCTCACTATCACCTACTCGACCGCGTTCTTAGCGATGGTGGCTTTGTACCACTCGGCGCTCAGCTTGGGCGTGCGCTTCAGTGTTTTGAAGTCCACGTAGTGAATTCCGAAGCGCTTGGAGTAGCCATCGGCCCACTCGAAGTTGTCCATCAGGCTCCATAGGAAGTAGCCCTTGACGGGGTAGTCTTCTTTGACGGCGCGGTGCAGATGGGTGAGGTGGTTGCGCAGATACATCACGCGGTCCACGTCTTCGACGCGGCCCTCGGACGTGAGCACATCGTCGGACGAGGTGCCGTTCTCCGTGATGTAAATGGCCTTGGGCTTCCACAGGTCGCACACGTTGCGCACGCCCCAGTAGATGCACTCCGGCCCGAGCGTGAGCCACGGCGAGAACATGTGCGGATAGGACGACGGCGCCTGCTCCACGGCAAAGCCCATGGGGTTGTCGGCCGCGCGCACATACTGCGGCGTGTAGATGTTCAGGCCGACAAAGTCCAGCGGGCTGCCGATGGCCTTCAGGTCGCCCTCTTCCACCTTGGGAGCGTTGGCGCCTTCGTGGGCGAGATGCTCCTCGGGATACTTGCCTTCCATCAGCGTGGTGAGGAAGGGTGCGTTGCCGAGACGGGTGGCCTTGCGCGCGGCGGCGACGTGCTCATCGGTCTCGATGACCGGCACAAAGACGACGGCGTTTTCCGCCAGGCCCACCTGCGTGCTGCTGGGCGTGTTGGCGCGGATGGCCTGCACTGCGAGCCCGTGCGCCAGGATGGCGTGATGGCGGATCTGGTTTACCTCAGCGGGCGGGAGCTTGAGGCCGGGCGCGAACTGAGCGATCTGGTAGCCGAGGTCGGTGAAGCAGATGAACTCGTTGGTGGTCATCCAGTGGTTCACGCGGTCGCCCAGGCGCTTGGTCACATAGGCGGCGTAGTCGGCAAAGGACTTGGATGTGGCGCGGTTCTGCCAGCCGCCGTCGAGGGCTGCGGGCGTGTCCCAGTGGAAGAGCGTGATGTAAGGCGTGATGCCGTTGGCGAGCAACTCGTCGACTACGCGGTTGTAGTAGTCCATGCCCTTGGGGTTCGGCTTGCCGGCGCCATCCGGAAACACGCGCGACCAGGACATCGACATGCGATAGGTGCTCACTCCGAGGTTCTTGAGCAGCTTCACGTCCTCTTTGTAGAGGTGATAGGAGTCGTCGGCCACGTCACCGGTTTCGCCGTTGTGGGTCTTGCCGGGAGTGTGCGAGAAAACGTCCCAGAGCGAGGGGCCGCGCCCGTCGGCGGCAGCGCCGCCTTCAATCTGGTAGGCCGCCGTGGCGCATCCCCACAGGAAACCCTTGGGGTAATGCAGAGGCGAGGGCATCGGCTCGCCAAAGGCGAATCTGGGCAGCAAGGCGCTGGCTGTGGCTGCCGCCGCTACACCCTTGCCGAATTGACGCCGAGTAAGATTCTTCATCACGCACATCCTTTCAGCCCGATAGAAGCCCGGACTTGCAAGCAAAAACGTTTTAGCAGAGTGTGCGGCGGGTCTGCAAGCTATTCGAGACGGAGATGGGGCACAGCGGGGTCAGAGCGTTTGCGCGGTCAGTTCCATTGCCGCTTGCACGGTCTCCGGTGCGTCGCCGAAGCCGGTGAGCCAGCGCACATCGGGCTCGCGCCGGAACCAGGTGAGCTGGCGCTTGGCGTAGTTGCGATGCCCCTGCTGCGCGGAGGCGATGGCTTCGGCCAATGTAAGCTGACCCTCCACGACGGCAAGCGCCTGCCGGTAGCCCAACGCATCCAATGCTTTGACCGGGCCGTAGCGCAGGAACAGGCCGCGGGTCTCGTCCACCAGCCCGGCGGCAAACATCGCAGCGCAGCGCGCGTTCAGCCGCTTATAGAGCGTGGTGCGCGGCGGGTTGAGGCCGATACGCAAGAAGCGGAAACCGGTGAGGGGATCGCGACCGAGCACCTGCGACATGGGCCGCCGCGCGGCCAGGCATATCTCGATAGCGCGGATGAGTTTGGGGGTGTCATTGGCGTGGATGCGCGCGGCTGAAGCTGCATCCAGGCGCGTGAGGATGCGATGCAACCACGCGC
>DCFV01000115.1:0-6920 GCA_002314435.1 Acidobacteriaceae bacterium UBA1795
GATTTTGGGGGGCAGGTCAGGACAGGCATGCGCCGCATATAAACCCATAGATAGAATATGCCCACTGCAAGCAGGATCAAGGGGACCGGAAACACCTGCATCGCCATGCGGGCGAATTCAGAATTCGCCGGCGTGGGAATCCAGTTGAGAATGGCAAGGAAAGCAGCCCACTGAAGATCGCCTGTCAAGACCAGCGCGAGCCCATTGACCGAAATCGCGAGCCAAGCCACAATTCCACCTTCAGCCCACAGGATTGCGCATGCAGGGACTGTCAACACAAGAAGCTTCGTGTCTCCCAGACGATGATAGACAGGCAGCATGGACAAGGCAGAGATGGCGGCAAGCGCAAACCACGTGTTGCTTCTGGAAGGCCGGAACCGCATCGTGACAACCGCCCACACAAGGATCAAGATGCCGCAGATGCCGTAGCTGGCGAGATTATAGAAGTGCGGATCATCTCGGAAGACACTGAACACAGACTGAAGATCGACAATCATCGCCAACCCATGGCCCGCCAAGGAATCCGGACCGGGATCGTTAAGGCCCCCATGCGCTGAGAGTGCCGCAAGATTCGAGTGAAGTTCGGGCAGCCATTTGGGGGCCACAAGCGTGACCCAGAGGACGACTGGAACGGTTGCGGCAACTGTTGCTGCCAGGGTCTGCAGCGCGCGCCTTCTGTACACGCCACCCGCGAGCAGGAAATATAGCCAAACGAAGCCAGCATCATGCGGTTTTAGCATCAGGGCCGCAGTCAGGCAGATTATGCCCGCAATGGCAAAGCGATCCTGAACAAAACACCAGGCGGCAATGGCACACAGGCTCACCACGATTCCAGCGGCATTGCCTGTCACAAGAAGAAGCTCACTTGTAGCCAAGATGCCTCCCAACAAGAAGCCGCTGAGTACTGGCGCATGCTCTGCCCCGGCATTCCACATTGACATTGCTGCGACAATGAATGTTGCGGCAATGAGAATCGACCAAAGAGCAAGTGCGAGATCCCAGTGAAGCAGGGCCAATGGGAATGTCCAGGCGCTCGTCGGCGGGTACATGTGCCGTGCCATTTCCATGTAATGACTTCGAAACGGTTCGACACCAATGTCACCGCCATCGGCAAGATACACGCGAAGGAACTCACTCCGTTGATATGGATCAGCGTTCTGCAGCAGGCAGCGGACTCCGTTGTAGACGAAGCGAAAATCAGACACCGGATGCGGAGCGGCGTATTCCAGTGCGAAGCCCAGAAGCAGGAACACGGCGCTACCCAACAAAACGAGATACATACCATCCATGCGCCTTGATTTGCTTAAATTCATCGCGCCCTCATCGCTCCTCGTGTTGGCCTGATTGGTGTTCGGATCAGGCTCCCAATTCTCCTCGAATCGCGTCGGCAATAGCATTCGCATGGCGGTGCATGGCCTCTTCGCTTTCGGCTTCGATCATTACGCGGGCCAGCGGCTCGGTACCGCTGTAGCGGATAACGACGCGCCCCGCATCCTTCAGTTCTTCTTCAGCAGCGTGAATGCAGGCCGCAATCGGCGGAATCGCTTCGAGCGGCTTCTTCTCGCGCACCTTCACATTTACGATCACCTGTGGGAATACCTTGAGGTCGGCGGTCAACTCGTCGATGGTCTTGCCACTGCGCGCAATCAGATTGAGAACGACGAGCGAGGTCATCAGTCCATCGCCGGTGGTGGCCAAATGCGGGAAGAGGATGTGGCCCGACTGCTCGCCGCCGAGCGCGGCCTTGTGCTGCTGCATCTGCTCGAGCACGTAGCGGTCGCCGACGGGCGCGCGCAACATGCTAATCCCCGAGCGCTTGAGTGCAGCTTCCAACCCCATGTTCGACATGGTGGTAGCAACCACAACATCGCCGGTCAGTAATCCGCGCACCTTCAAGTCACGTGCGGTCACCAGCAGAATGGCGTCGCCGTTGATGACGTTGTTATGCGCACCGGAAAGCATGCAGCGATCCGCATCGCCGTCAAAGGTGAGGCCGAGCGAAGCACCGCGCGCCTGCACCTCTGACGCCACCCACCGCGGATGCAATGCGCCGCAGCCCGCGTTGATATTGCGCCCGTCCGGCTCGATGTTAAGCAGCGTGACCGTGCCGCCTAAGCGGCGAAACAATTCTGGAGCGATGGCCGCGGCAGCGCCATTGGCGCAGTCAGCCACAATGCTCTGTCCAGCAAGATCGAGTCCCGGGACTGAGTCGATCAGGAACTGAATGTAGTCGCCCTGCAACGCAGCATTATCGTCCACGGGGGGCAGCGCGGCAGGGTCCGGCGCAGCAATCCGCGCGGCATGATGCAGGATCACTTCTTCAATCGCGAGTTCTACCGCGTCGGGCAGCTTGAAGCCGTCGCCACCGAAAAGCTTGATGCCGTTGTCGTGCCACGGATTGTGCGAAGCGGAGATGACAACGCCAGCGTGAAAGCCATGCGTGCGTGCAAGAAACGCGACCGCAGGCGTGGGGACAACACCGGCGCTCTCCACCTGTGCGCCGGCCTCGCGCAGTCCGGCGGCGATGGTCGCGGCGATCCACAGGCTTGAGACACGCGTATCGCGCCCCAGCAGCACGCGCGGTACCGCTGCCGCCGCACGCAGAGAGTGGCCAAGTGCAAGGCCCGCAGCGAAAATGGTTTTGGGGTCGAGCGGGGCCTCGCCCGCGATGCCGCGAATCCCATCGGTGCCGAAAAGTTTGCGTTCGGAGTTGCTCATCGTTTCACTTCTTCCTGGGCCTCTTCCTGGTGGTTGAATCCAACAGTCGCGTCTGTTCCACGCGGCTCGCAAACGAGCCGTCGCTCAGGCGCGTGGTTACAAGGTCGCCCGCAGCGAGTTGCGCGGCAGACCGAACCAACGCGCCGTCCGCGCCCTGCACCAGAGCGTATCCGCGGTCCAGCACGGCGAGCGGCGAGAGTGCGCGCAGCCGCGCCTCGGCGGAGTGCGCCTGTGCCGTGGCCTCGCGCAGCACGCGCTCAAACGAGCGGTCGAGCCGATGCCGCGCTGAGCTGAGCCGCTCACGCGCTGCGGCCAGCAGCCGTCGCGGATCGTGGCGCAGGACGGCAGCGGCGAACTCCGCCACGGTCGCCTGACGCGCCCGCAACTCAAAGGCAAGGGCGCCGTCCAGCCGCATTACCGTGTCATCCAGGCGTTGCCCAAGCCGCTGGACCAGCGCTGCCATGCGCCACTCGGCACGCTCGGCATGCAGACTATCGACGCGCTGCCGCGCCCGCAGCAGTTGATAACGCGCGGCCCGTTCCAGGCGCTGATCGTTGCCCGCCAGCCTCTCGGCCACATAATGCTGCACCTCGGTAATGAGCTCGGCCGCGGCCGACGGCGTGGGCGCACGCAGGTCGGCAACAAAGTCCGCGATGGTGAAGTCGGTTTCGTGGCCAACGGCGGAGACCACCGGCAAGCGCGAAGCCGCAATGGCGCGCGCCACGCGTTCGCTGTTGAAGGCGGCCAGGTCCTCGAGCGATCCGCCGCCGCGCGCAAGCACGACTACGTCGACGAGGCTGGATTCATTCAGCTCTGCGAGCGCGCCCTCTATCTCCGCCGCAGCCAACTCACCCTGCACCGAAACCGGGTACAGCAGCACATTCAGGCCCGAGTGGCGGCGTGCCACGATGTTGAGAAAGTCGCGAATGACCGCGCCCGTGGGTGAGGTAATGATGCCGACGGAGCGCGGAAAGGCTGGAAGTGGTTGCTTTCGCTCCACGTCGAACAGGCCCTCGGCCTTCAGCCGGTCGCGCAGTTGCTCAAAGGCAAGTTGCAGCGACCCGGCGCCAACCGGCTCCATGGTCTCCGCCACCAACTGCAACTGCCCACGCTGCGCATAGACGCTTACCTTGCCGCGCACCAGCACATGCAGGCCATCCTCGGGCCGAAAGCGCAGCAGCGTGGCCTGGCGGCGAAACAGCACCACCGGCAGTTGTGCTTCGGCGTCCTTGAGCGTGAAGTAGACGTGGCCCGACGGCGCGGGGCGGAAGTTGGATATTTCGCCCTCGACCCACACATCCAGATAGCGGCGCTCCACCTGATCGCGCACTTCGTCGACCAGTTCGTGCACGGGCCACACGCGACGTGCAGGTGCTTCCTCAGAAAAGAGGTCAAGCTGGCTCGCGGATGGGTTGTGCGGGCTCACCAAATCGAGTGTACCTGTTGCGTACCTGCGCAATCACGCCCCTGTGGTAATCAGATTGCGCAGATGGGAAGCGATCTCCGCAAGTCGAGCGTGCAGGCCCGGGTCAATGGGTAAACCTGCAGCGTAGGCCGGCTCGGCCTCACGCGCCAGAGTCGTGCCCTCGGTCAGCCCGAAGGTGCCGAGCACGCCCGCCAGGTTGTGCGCGGCCTTCGTGGCCTCGCCTGCCTGTGCGGCGGTCAGTTTGCCATCAGCGAGTGCAGCAGCCGCAGCCTCCAGCGTGGCCACGCGCTGCTCCATCTGCGGCAAGAATTGAACCCACAGGCGCTGCATTGCCGCTGCAAGTGCACTCGGGTCGGCCATACAGTGCGCCTCAGTTCCAGCCCAGCGCCGATGAAATCTGCGTGGAAAGCGTCATAGGGTCAAAGGGCTTTACCAACACCGCCTCGATGCCCAGATCGGCAAACCGCCGCCGGTCCGTCGCCTGTACCTTGGCGGTCAAGAAGAGAACCGGGATCTGCGCCGTTGCGGGATTCTTGCGCAATTCGCGAAAGGTCGTGGGGCCGTCCATGCCCGGCATCATCACATCCAGTAAAATCGCGTCCGGCTTGTACATGGCGGCGCGCGCCAGCCCCTGCGCACCAGAGTCGGCTACCATCACTTCCCAGCCGGCCACGGTTTCGAGGCTCATGGCTGCTACTTCGCGAATGTCGTCTTCGTCATCAATGATCAGAATTCGATGCGCCATGGAGGAGTTCTCGTGCTTCCTGTTCAGGATAGAATCGCTGCGCCAGACTGCTCTTACCACAACCTGGGAAGTGAGAAAAGTGAACCGCCGGAGTTACCCTCCCGCTCACAGCCCGCGCATTGCGGCAATGCTGGGCGCAGACGTCTCAGGCTGCAACTGCCGTGAGCCGTGCAGAATCGTAAGCAGCAGAAGCTCAAGCTGTTCCGGCTGCACATGCGCCTGCCTCAGCAGCGCAGCCGGGTCCATGATCCCTCTGCCGGCGCCTGCAGGGGCAATTTTGCGCCCACCGTACACCACAACAACTGTACGGAAGAGCATCTCCTGTTCGCGCATCCAATCCACCAGACTGAACCCCTCACTGCCGGGCAGGTCCAGATTGAGCACCAGCAGGTGCGGCTGGAAACTCAGACACTCATCCCTGGCTTGATCGCGGTTGTGCGCCAGCTTGACCACCGAGTGCTCGCCGGTGAACGCATCGCCCACCTGCAGCGCCTTATCCTTCTCTGCATCCACCACCAGAACGCGGGCCAGTTCGCCTTCAGCACCAAGAATGCGAACGAGTTCAGTGATCGACGCCATGGCCGTGACCGGCTCAGGAGCAATGCGGACTCCCGGCTGCGACTGGGGCTGCTGCGTGTCCAGACTCAGCACCAGCAGCGGCGTATGCGCCTCAGGACTGGCACGACGCAGCTGCGGCAACAGCTCCCAACCCTGCCTGCCCTGCGGCCCGGCATCCAGCACAATTGCCTCGACGCCGTCATGCGCTGCCGACAGCGTCTGGTCGGCAGCCGCGGTCTCCACAATGCGATAGCCATGATCGGCGAGTTGCGCGCCCAGTAGCGGACGTGAAGCGCCGTTGTCGCTGACCAGCAGCACCACACCCTGCCCCGGGGCGTCTGTGCCGGGCGTGGTCTTGGGCTTGGCCGAGGCCGCCGCTGGGTGATACGGCAGGAACACGCGGAAAGTCGAGCCGCGCACCGGGTTCCGCTCTGCCCAGATGCGTCCATTGTGCTGCGAAATGATCGCACGGCAGATCGCCAGACCCAGGCCGCTACCGCCCTTCTGCCGCGAGTCGGACGCATCCACCTGCTGGAACCTCCCGAAGATGGTGTCCAGCTTGTCGGCGGGAATGCCGCGGCCCTGGTCGATCACCGATAACGTCACGCCGCTTGAACCCGGGCGCAGCATGATCGAGACGGCCGAATTCGGCGGCGAAAACTTCACTGCGTTCGACAGCAGGTTGGTGAGCACCTGCAGCAGCCGGTCAGAGTCCGCTGTGATCTCCACCTGCGTCTTATCGTGGATCAGCATCACTCCGGCCGACTCGGCCACCAGTTGCATGCCGTCCATCGCCTGCCGCACCAGTTCGGCCATTTGGACCGGCCGGAAGACCAGCGGTTCTCGCCCGCTTTGCGCGCGCTCCAGATCCAGAATGTCGTTGATGAGCCGCACCAGCCGATCAGAGTTGCTGAGCGCAATGCGCAGGAGGTTGCTGGCCTTCTCGCTGATTTCGCCCAGAATGCCCGACGACAGGAGGCCCAGCGCGCCGCGGATCGACGTGAGCGGGGTGCGCAGCTCGTGGCTCACCGTCGACACAAACTCGTCCTTCAGCCGGTCCAAGGCGTAACGCTGGCTTATATCGCGGAAGCTGAGCACCGAGCCCGAGTAGTGTCCCTGGTCGAGGATCGGGTTCAAGAAGTATTCAGCCGGGAAGCCCATGCCGTTGGCGCGGTAAATGGTGTCTTCGCCCGTGGAGGGTACGCGTCCGGAGGCAGCACGCTTGAGCGCACAGTCGGGGCCGCAGCGCTTGTCTGCCGGAGCTGCGCCGTGCACCAGTTCGTGTACCGGCTTGCCGATGAGACTCGAGGCGGGAGCTCCCAGCAGCCGCGTAGCGGCAGGGTTGGCGAACCGCACCAGCCCGTTGCGGTCTACGCCGCAGATGCCGTCGGCCACAGAGTGCAGCAGAATCTTCTGCTGGCGGCTCAGTTCCTCGGCGCGCTCGCGCTCGCGGGTTCGTGCGAGCATCTGGCC
>DCFV01000115.1:7238-14712 GCA_002314435.1 Acidobacteriaceae bacterium UBA1795
CTTCAGGTGGCAGTAGAACTCCAGGATGGCAAGCACCTGGTTGCCCACCTGCACCGGCACCGCCCAGCCGGAGGCCATCCGAAGCCGCATCGCCTCCTTGGCGCGCGCATCACCGCTCACCAATGCCAGGTCAGAGGACCACACCAGCCGGCCTTCGGCCCATGCACGCCCCGGCAGGCTCACGCCCGAGGCCACAGTCGCGCCCATGCTCTGCTGGATCAGCGACTCGGCCAGCTTGCCCGGTACGCCCCAGGCCGTTGAAAACTCCAGCCTATTCTCGTCCCGGTTGATATCCCACTTGATTGCGACGTCCCAACCCTGCGACACACACAGTGCTTCCAGCACGCGCATTGCAGCCATGTCGGAGGAGACGTTCTCGCCTACGATCTGCGTTACCAGAAGCTGCAGCGTCAGACGGTGCTCGCGCTGTTTCTGCTGGGTTACGTCGCGGATCATGCACTGCACGGCCATCGGCTTGCCGGCTCGACGCCTCTGGTGCAGACTCACCTCCAGTTCCTGCAGGTGGCCATCGGCGGTCTCGTTGCGCAACGGCGCACGGTCAATCGACTCACCTTCCAGCGCGCGGCGCAGCAGCGTCGCCGCGTCGGCACGGCTGTCCGCGGTGAAAGCCTGCTCAAAGAACTCACTCTCCGCCTGCGCCTGCGGGCTACTTACGAAGCACCGCTTCCACGCCGGGTTTACGTAGAGGAAACGCCCGGTCAGGTCCAGGGTAGCGATCATCTCGCTTGAGTTCTCGAACACGTCGCGATAGCGTTCCCGCGCTTCCCGCTTCCACTCGGCGCGCCGGGTGGCCGTCGACAGGTCCAGCGCCACAGCGGTCAACCCAGTCAGATCGCCCCCGCGGTTCCGCAGCGCAGAGATGTGCAATCGCGCCGGAAACTGCGATCCATCTTTGCGCCGCAGCTCGGTCTCAAAGCTCGGCACCTGGCTTGGCGGCATGGAGCGCATCATTTCGGCAAAGTCCTCCAGCCGCCCCTCCGGGGTTGGAGCCGGCGCGCCTTCGATCCCGCACTGACGCTGCAATTCCGTGACCAGGCGCACGCCCTCGCCGTGGGCCAGCAAATCGAACACCCGCCACTGCTCCATCAAGTCCGCAGCGTGGTAGCCCAGCAGCCGCTCAGCGGCCGGATTCACGTAGGTGATGTGGCCGTCCAGATCAAGCGAGAGCACGATTGGACCGGCCGAGTCGAGAAGATCTTTCAGGGGGTCGCCGCCGTAGCTCGTGGCGGCCTCACGCTCCGCCGCGTTGTCGGCGAGAAGGCGCATGGCTACCGCAGCGGTCAGTCCCATCGCGGTCATCAGCAGCAACCAGTCGTACTTGGGCCCGGCCTCAAGGCGGGCACTAATTCCGCCCGCGGCCATGGCCAGCGAAAGAACCGCCAGCGCGGACCAGATTGAGGGTGAGCCCTCTTTCCGCTCCTCCTTCGATTTTCTGGCTCCGCTCTCCATGGAAACTACCGCTCTCCTGTGCGGGGTACACCGGTAGCTGTTACAGTCCCCGCCGTGCCGCATTTCCGGCACAACACACCGCCCGTACCATACACCCGATTGATAGCTATCTTACTCAGAAATCATCCGCTTGAACCCCGAATGGCACGGCCCGCGTTACGCCGGTGACGTGACGTGCGCGTAGCCCGATCACCCCACAGAGAACCCAACTGAACGCTCATGATTGCGGTCTTCTCCAATCGTATACTGGCTCCATGCTTCGGACCCGCCTTTCTCTTCTTATTGCATTTGCTCTTGGGGTTGCAGCCCTTATCCAGCCCAGCATCGGCTATGCATGGGGGAATGAAGGACATAGCCTCATCAACAAGCTTGCCGTACACCACCTTCCAGCCGATGTGCCCGCCTTTTTGCGCTCCGACGATGCCGCCCGCACCATTGAGTACCTTGGCCCCGAGCCCGACCGCTGGCGCTCCCCGGGGGAACCTGAACTGAATGCAGCGCAGGCCCCTGAGCACTTCATCGATCTGGAACTGGCCGATACCCTGGGCCCGCTGCCCCGGCGCCGCCTCGACTTTGAAGCCAAAGCTTTTGCTGCCGGCCAGCGCCCGGAAAAGATCGGTCTGCAACCCTGGGAGACGACCGAAGTCTGGCAGCGCCTGAAGGCCGCCCTGCGCGAGTACCGCCGACTTTCGGCAGAGGGCCGCGACACGCATGGCGTTGAGCAGGCAGCGATCTTCTATGCCGGGTGGCTGGGCCATTATGTGGCTGACGGCGCACAGCCCCTGCACGCCACCATCCAGTACAACGGGTGGGTCGGGGCGAATCCCCATGGGTACACCACTGAGCACAAGATCCACTGGCAGTTTGAGGGCCCCTTCGTCGACGCCAACCTGGGCGCGCTCACGGTGGAACCGAAGATGTCGCCCGCACACGCCATCGACGGTGATCTGTTCGACGCGTACGTGGCCTACCTGCGGCACAGTGGCACGTTCGCTGAGCAGGTGTACCAGCTGGAAAAGGCGGGGGGATTTGTGGGGGCAGGTTCGGCTGAGTCTCGGGACTTCACGGCCGCTCGGCTGGCAGACGGCGCCAGCATGTTGCGCGACATGATTTACACCGCGTGGCTGGAAAGCGCCAAGCCCGTAGCCGATCCCTACGGCGGCAAATAGCGGACACCGGTCAGGCTACTCCAGGCCGTAGAAATCGCTCTGGACCTGGGCCGGCGGCAACGTCTGGATCTCCAGATCGACGCTTGCGATGTCGCTGCCGCACTCCTTCGGGTTCAGCGCCGTGCACTGGCACAGCTCGGTGAATCGGATGTGGCCGCTCTGGCTCAGATCCAGCCCAGTAGCGACCAGCACGCTGTAAATCTCCACGCAGGCGCGCCGCTCGAACTCGAACAGCAGGTTCACGGCGCCGGTGTCGGTTGCGCCTCGGCTCAGCACCCATCCGCCGCAGCCGAGAATCGCACCCGTCAGCGTCTTCGCCAGCCGGTTGGGCTCTTCCATAGAGAGGGCGCTCATCTGCATCGCCCACGGCATCTGGCCACTATCGATGACGTCGTTCAGGAGCGTAGTCTGCATGATACTTGAGTTATCGGTGCGCCGCGCCCGAGGTTGATGTCTGTGCGGGAGTCGAACGGCTCTGCCCACCTTTGACACATTTTTTCGCCCCGTCGCGGTTACCGCAGTCCAGAACCCCGCAAACTCACCCTCGGATACTCCGCCTCTGTCGTGGTATAGCTTCATAAGCATGATCGTGGGCAGCGGCATTGACCTGACAGAAATCGCGCGCATTCAGCAGTCTCTTGATCGCTTCGGCCAGCGGTTTCTCAACCGCATCTACACGCCAGCCGAGCAGGCCTACTGCCTGCGCAAGCGAAAAGCTGCTGAAAGCCTCGCCGCGCGTTTTGCCGCCAAGGAGGCAGGAGCCAAAGCGCTCGGCACCGGAATCAGCCACGGCGTTAACTGGCTGGAAATCGAAGTCGTGCGTGCCCCCGGCGGCCGCCCTACTCTCGTTTTTCACGGCCGCGCTGCGGAGATGGCACGCTCTCTCGGCACTGCCCGCGCTGCGCTTTCCCTCACCCACACTCGCGATCTGGCCATGGCCAGCGTGGTGCTGGAGGACGGCCGATAGCCGCCGTGCGTCTGCTATCCTCTAGGCGTAGAGTTCGTTGCCTCCCGGCTTCATTCCGCTAAGGGGAAATCGTGCCAAGCCGCAAAGAGATTCAATGGTCACAGCTGAAGGTCGGCGCATTGGTCCTCGGGGCCATGGCGGTGTTGATTTTCCTCATCTTCCTCATGTCCGGCTCCACCGGCGGCCTGTTTGCCCCCAAGCTCATTTTTCGCTCCTACTTCGACAACGCTTCTGGCTTGAAGAATGGCGCGCCGGTCACCCTTGAAGGCGTCACCATCGGCAACGTGATCCACATTCGTGTGGTTCCGGACCGCAATCCCACGCCTGTCGAAGTAACCATGAAGGTGGGCGTGGAGTTCATCCGAGACCTGCATACAGACTCGACCACCTCTATTGCTCAGGCGGGCGTGCTTGGCGACAGCTACGTGGACATCGACTCCAGCCGTGCCACCGGCCCTACCCCACGCAGTAACACCGAGCTACGGGCGACCGGCTCACCAAGCATTCAGGACGTGATCCGCACCAGTCAGGGCTCGATCGACGACGCTGGCCGGCTGATCCGCAAGCTTGAGACGCTCGTCGATACACTCAATTCGACGCGTGGTACCGCCGGCTCGCTCATCAATGACCGCCAACTCACTGCCCGGATCAACCACATCGCGGCGGATCTCGAAAAGATCACAGGCGCCATTAGCAACGGCCAGGGCACGCTGGGCAAGCTCATCAGCGACGACTCGCTCTACACCAAGGCCAACTCCGCGGTCGACAAAGTGAACAAGATCACCGCTTCGCTCGAGCAGGGACAGGGCACCGCAGGCAAGCTGCTCAAGGACGACGCCCTCTACAACAACCTGAATGCAACCGCGACCAACGCCAATCAACTCATCGGCGAAATCAACGCCGGCAAGGGCGGTCTTGGCAAGCTGGCCAAGGACCCCGAGTTCGCCCGCAAGCTCGACGACACCATTACCCAGCTCGATATCGTCCTCAAGGGCGTAAACGAGGGCAAGGGAACGCTGGGCCAGCTGGCGCAGAACCGCTCACTCTACGACAACGCCAATGGCACGCTTGATCAGACGCAGGAACTGGTGAAGAGCATCCGCGAGAACCCCAAGAAGTATCTCGTCATCCACATGAAGATCTTCTAGCGGCTTATCGCGCGGTCTCTTTGCGAAGCGACCGCCAGAACTCGACGTAGCCCTTCAGCCGCACGATATGAAAGTAGTCGCTGGCGACGAGATAGAAGAGGATTGCGCCAAGCCACACGATGTGCATCGCCTCTGGCCCGAGCTGATCGCTGAACGGCAGCGGCGCCGCGGAAAGCACCATCGCCAACACAACCAGCGCCAGCTTCACAATCCCCATCACCAGGTTGGTTTCGACGAGCTTGGCGGTCAGGGAGCGCCCCAGACGCAGACTCTCCCACAGCGCTGACCATATCGTTCGTTCTTCGCACAGCAGCAGCACCGGAGCTGCCGCCACTGACCAGCTCGCCAGCGCCCAGAGTGTGAAAAAGAATAGCGAGAGGAAGATCGACCAGATCGCGAAGCCGATCAGATCGGGCTCGCCCGCCACAGCAATGTGCGTGGCCGCAGCCCATCGCATGGCACAGAACCACCCGCCGGTCACCACGCACCATAGCCCCAGCCACTTGACCTGTAGTGCCATCATCGCCAGCGGGCGAAAACGCGACCCGGGTTCCATGCGCGTCAACAGCAGCGCCCGGCCAGCACCAGAGAGCACACACCACACCACCGCTGCTGCAGGTACAAGCCACACGCACACTGCATCAACACGCGGCTCATAGCGCGCCCACGCCGACGCTATTTGCACCGCTGCTACCCACGGGTTCTGCGTATCCAGGTTAGTGAGGCCTGTCGCGTCCAGCGGCAGCGCACGGAGAATCACCCGCGCCTGCAGCCAACACAGCGCAAGAAACGGCACGCCGAACAGCCAGCGCCACGCGATCTCTAGCGCAACCAGAGCGGGCCTTTGAAAGACCCACCCCATCTGGTCCACGAGCGTCTGCGTTCCGCGCACCGGCTGCGCCATGGGCGGGCCTTCCCTTTACTTGACTACGAGATTCACCAGCTTGCGCGGCACGACAATGACCTTGGCCACCGTCTTGCCTTCCGTGCGGCTCTGCACCTTTTCATTGGCCAGAGCAGTCGCTTCGATGTCCTTCGTGCTTGCTTCCGCGCTCACGCGCACTACGGTGACAAGCTTGCCGTTCACCTGCACCGGAATCTCGATCTCGTCTTCCTTGGCGAGTTCTGGATTGCTCTGAGGCCACGGCGCACGCAACACAGCGCCCGTTTCGCCGAGCTCTTCCCACAGCTCGGCTGCAAGAAACGGCGCGAGCGGCGCGAGCAGCAGCACCAGCGAGCGCAGCAACTCGTAGATCACCGGCGCGGGCACTTCGCCTGCTGCCAGTTGCGCATCTGCCGCCTGCATCTCGTTTACCAGTTCCATGATGGCCGCGACACACGTGTTGAAGTGCCAGCGTCCCTCGAAGTCCTGTGTGATTTTGGCAATGGTCTGGTGCAGCTTGCGCTGCAGTTTCTGTGCTACTCCGCCCCGCGCCACGACTGCACTGCCGCGGCCTTCCCTTGCCACTGGCGCGTACTTCGTCGCGAGGCGCCATACGCGGCCCAGGAAGCGGCTCACGCCCGCAACGCCGTCCTCCTGCCAATCCAGGTCGCGATCGGGCGGTGCGGCAAACAGCGCATACATGCGCGTCGCATCGGCACCGTAGCGCGCGACCATGTCGTCGGGCGAAACCACGTTGCCCTTCGACTTGGACATCTTCGCGCCGTCCTTGATCACCATGCCCTGCGTGAACAGCCGCCGCGCGGGCTCGTCGTTCGTGATCAAACCAAGATCGCGCATCACCTTGGTCCAGAAGCGCGAGTAGATCAGGTGCAGAATCGCGTGCTCCACGCCGCCGATGTACTGATCGATGGGGAACCAGTACCCGGCGCGCTTCGGGTCAAACGGGGCAGTGGAGTTCTTCGCATCTGTGTAGCGATAGAAATACCAGCTCGAGTCGACAAACGTGTCCATCGTATCGGTCTCACGTCGCGCCGGTCCGCCGCACTTCGGGCAGGTCACGTTGACGAAGCCTGGCACGCGGCCGAGCGGAGAACCGCCCTGCTGCGTGATCTCAATCTGCGCAGGCAGCACCACGGGCAACTGGTCATCCGGCACCGGCACCAGTCCGTCGCGCTCGCAGTGAATCATCGGAATCGGAGTGCCCCAGTAGCGCTGCCGGCTTACGCCCCAGTCCTTCAGGCGGAACGTAATCTTCGACTCACCGAAAGCGCCGCGTGCTGCAACTTCCTGCAGCTTCTTCTGTGCGGCTTCGCAGCTCAGACCGCTGTACTCGCCGGAGTCGACCAGCACGCCGTCTTCTGAGACAAACGGCAGCGCCGGTTCTTCCGCCGCGGGGTCCGCGGGCGCAATCACGCGCCGGATCGCAATGCCGTACTTGTTGGCAAACTCAAAGTCGCGCTCGTCGTGCGCGGGCACGCTCATAATGGCGCCGGTGCCGTAGTCGAGCAGCACATAGTTCGCCACCCAGATCGGCACCTTCTCGCCGTTGTAGGGGTTCAGCGCGTAGTGGCCGGTGGGAATACCGTGCTTCTCGATCGCGCCAACATCGCCGGCCTCGCGCGCCTTCTTCTGCTCGTCGATCAAGGTGTCGACCTGCGCCTTCAGCGCCGCATTGCCCGCGGTCAGCGCAGTCACCAGGGGATGCTCGGGCGCCATCTGCACGCTGGTCGCGCCGAAGATGGTATCCACGCGCGTGGTGAAGACGCGGATCTTCTCGTTGCGGCCTTCGACGACGAAATCAACCTCTGTGCCTTCG
>DCFV01000215.1:0-894 GCA_002314435.1 Acidobacteriaceae bacterium UBA1795
AGCTTTCGGCGATGACGGCGCGGACACCTAGAAGTTTCGGCCCCTTGGCCGCCCAATCGCGCGATGAACCCGAGCCGTACTCCTTGCCCGCGAGAATGACGAGAGGAGTGCTGCGTTCGGCGTACTTCACGCTGGCATCGAAGATCGACATCTGCTCGCTCTCAGGAAGCAGGCGCGTAACGCCGCCCTCGGTACCCGGCGCGAGTTTGTTGCGAAGGCGCACATTGGCGAAGGTGCCGCGGACCATCACTTCATGGTTGCCACGCCGCGAGCCGTAGGAATTGAAGTCCGCGGGCTTGACACTGTGTTCGGCGAGATACTTGCCTGCCGGGCCGCTGGCTTTGATAGAGCCGGCGGGAGAGATGTGATCCGTCGTCACCGAGTCGCCAAGCACGGCAAGGACGCGCGCACCGAGAATGTCGATGACTGGCGCGGGCTTGGTGGCCATGCCGTCGAAGTAGGGCGCCTTGCGGATGTAGGTCGAGTCTGGCTCCCACTGGTAAACGTCACCGGTGGGGAAGCTGAGTCCCTGCCAGTTGGCGTCGCCGTCGCTCACCGTGGCGTATTCCTTGCGAAAGCCTTCGCTGCTGACCCCCTTCTCAATGGCTTCGATCACCTCCTGCTGCGTGGGCCAGATGTCTTTGAGATAGACGGGCTGGCCGGCAGGGTCGGTGCCGAGCGGATCAGTGTCGAAGTTGTGGCCGATTTTGCCGGCGAGTGCGTAGGCAACGACCAAAGGCGGCGACATGAGGTAGTTGGCGCGCACATCCACGTTGACGCGGCCCTCGAAGTTGCGATTGCCCGAGAGCACGCTGACGGCGACGAGACCGTGCTCGTCGATCGACTTGGACACGTCGGCAGGCAGCGGTCCCGAGTTGCCGATGCACGTGGTGC
>DCFV01000215.1:1167-2114 GCA_002314435.1 Acidobacteriaceae bacterium UBA1795
TAGCCGACTACGTTGAAGCGCAGCTTTTCGAGATAAGGCAGCAGGCCGGCCTTCTGGTAGTAGTCGGTGACGACACGGGAACCCGGCGCGAGCGAAGTCTTGACCCACGGCGGAACAGTGAGTCCCTTCTCCACCGCTTTCTTGGCGAGGAGGCCTGCAGCCAGCATCACCGAGGGGTTGGACGTGTTGGTGCAGCTGGTAATCGCGGCGATGACGACTGAGCCGTGATCGAGATACTTGTCGGGATCGACGTGGAAACGCTCCTTCACCGTCGTGGTCACATGCAGCGGAGCTTTGTCGGCCACGGCCGTGTCAGTGACCGCGGCGCGGTCCCATACGGCAGCGGTGCGCGAGCCGAGAGGCTTGGCAGTAGGGGCCAGAAGAGTGGGCAACTGCTGCGCAAAGCTCGCGGCGGTGTCCTTCAGCAGCACGCGATCCTGCGGCCGCTTGGGCCCGGCCACGCTGGGCTCCACGGCGCTCAGGTCGAGCTCGAGCGTCTGCGAATACTCAGCCTCGGGCGAGCTGGCTGTGTGGAAAAGGCCTTGCTCCTTGTAGTAGGCCTCGACGAGTGCGATCTGCTCGTCGCTGCGGCCGGTGAGGCGCAGGTAGCGCAAAGTCTCAGCGTCCACCGGGAAGATGCCGCAGGTGGCGCCGTACTCTGGGGCCATGTTGCTGATGGTGGCGCGGTCGGCCAGAGGCAGCTCGGCGATGCCGGGCCCGTAGAATTCCACAAACTTGCCCACAACGCCGAGCTTACGCAGCGCCTGGGTCACGGTGAGCACCAAGTCAGTGGCCGTGGCGCCCTCGCGCAGCTTGCCGGTGAGCTTGTAGCCCACGACCTGCGGCACCAGCATGGATACGGGCTGGCCCAGCATGGCCGCCTCTGCCTCAATGCCTCCGACGCCCCAGCCCAGCACGCCGAGACCGTTGATCATGGTGGTGTGCGA